>CANRID010000029.1 GCA_947630665.1 uncultured Bacteroidales bacterium
TAAGAACTACGAATGACATCTCACTGATGCCAGTCGTAATCTCGCTTCGTCAATATGTACTTCTTCGGATGCTTACGAAAATTATGAAAGGAAAGAATCAAGTAGTGCCCGATGAGGTGTTAAGCAAGGAGTTCCTTAGCCAGTTCAAAACAGAAGCCGATGTGAGCAAGTTTTTGAAACGACTTCATGCCCAAGTGTTGGAAAAGATGCTTGAAGGCGAGATGGATGCCCATTTGGGTTATGAAAAGAACTCTGTATCAGGGAACAATAGTGGCAATTCACGTAACGGCAACTACCCGAAGAAAATCCAGACCGAACATGGAGAGGCTGTCATTTCCATCCCCCGTGACCGTAACGGCCAGTTTGAGCCGATAGCAGTGCCCAAATATGAAAGCCGTGGACTTTCCATCGAGAAGCTGGTAATCTCCCTATATGCCAAAGGGATGAGTGTTTCCGACATAGAGGAAGAAATGCGTGAGATTTATGAGGTAGAGCTCTCCACATCAGCTATCTCCATCATTACAAACAAAGTCAACCAAGCCGCCCAGGAGTGGCAGAACCGACCATTAGATCCTGTTTATCTCATTGTCTGGATGGACGGAATTGTCTTTAAGGTACGGGATAACGGTAAGATCATCAACAAGACCGTTTATCTTTGCGTAGGCCTGAAACAGAATGGTCTGAAAGAGGTTCTCGGCATGTGGGTCGGCAAATCGGAAAGTTCTTCCTTCTGGATGGGTGTCCTGACCGATTTAAAAGCCCGTGGAGTGCAGGATATACTGATTACCTGTACCGACAACCTGAATGGATTTACGGATACCATCCGCACCGTATTCCCTCAGTCATCCACTCAAATCTGTGTGGTACATCAAATCAGGAACTCCTGTAAATATGTCGTTTATAAGGACAAGAAGGAGTTCACGGCGGATATGAAGAATATCTATAATGCACCTAACAAGGAAGTGGCTGCCGCAGAACTTGACAACCTGGAAAAGAAATGGGGAGGAAAATATCCCTATGCCCTCCTTTCATGGAGGAACAATTGGGATGACCTGACTGTCTTCTTCCAGTTCCCGCTGGAAATCAGAAAAATAATCTATACTACAAATCTCATTGAAAACCTGAACGGGAAAATCAGAAAGTACACCAAATCAAAACTTTCATTCCCTTCGGACGATGCCGTAAAAAAGACTGTGTATCTTTCGCTTATGGAGATTGAAAAGAAATGGATTATGCCTATTTCAAACTGGGGCTTGATTATGAACCAATTTATGCTTATTTTTGAAAATAGAATCCAGATATAAGAAGAAACTTACAACTGAATCCTGTTCCCATTTACACAAAATTTTGGACAGTGTCGATTGGAAAATGTTGTCCGGCGACCCGTCTTCTGATTTTCCACTCACTGCGTGGAAAAAGTCAAGCCAAGACTGGTAGAAGGCAACATAGTTATATAAGTTGCTCTTTCAGTACCTCATGCTGAATACGCATCCCCAACAGCCAGTTCCGCCTCTCCATTTGCCATAATTGTCCGTCTTTGCGTACAAAGATACTCAAATTCGGGCAATAATTCTCAGGTACTCAACTACCTGATAAATCCGGGAGTTCTGGAGTGGATGCCGTTTCCGGCCAGCCATTTAAGATGCCACGGCAGGCGACTGGTAAAATTGTTCCATTCGCATCTGCTACCCCATGCCAGTTCGGAAAAAGCTTGTAATGAAGGGAATACATGTTGTCCGAATTTGCGCTCATTAGGTATCATTTCTGTCCATACACATGCCTGGAAACCTATTACATTGTTCTTGACGATACCTTCAAACTGAGGCTCGAAGCTGAATTCGTAAAGGGATTTTAACAATGCGTCTGAAGGGGTGGCACTCAGATAGAAGCGTCCCCATTCCATAAAAACGATAGGATATCCCTTTTGGGTAATTTTTCCTGGTTGGTCGGACAGCCAGTCTCTCCAATAAGTGTATAGTATATCTTGCGGAGCTTTGGCATCGAAAGCATCATCCCATGCCATGACTTTTTTCCCTTTGCTTTTCACGTAATTGGCCATCTCTTTTACAAAATAATTCTGTAGGGCCTCTACGTTACTCAGGTTTTCTTCCCGAATCAGCTTTTGGCAACGCTCACATTTTTCCCAGTTATGCTTCTCTACTTCGTCAGCGCCGATATGCATATATTTACTGGGAAACAAGGCGGTTACTTCATCTATGATATCTTTAAAAAATTGATAATATTCGGTTTTACCTGCACATACAGGATAGGAAAATTCTTCTCCCCATCCTGTTTCTCCGGTACAGGAAAGATCCGGGAAGGCTTTTATGGCCGCAGAAAAGTGTCCGGGCATGTCTATTTCCGGAATTACATCTATGCCTCTTTCGGTTGCATATTTGATGAAATCTTTTAATTCCTCTTGTGTGTAGTAGCCGCCATATTCATTATTGTTTTTAATGAATCTCGAATCAATAGTATAGTCCGGATCGGATTGTGATAATTCAATGCAGCGTTTATCATATTTGTCAAATTCACGCCATCCGCCTATTGTTGTCAGTTCCGGATATTTTTTTATCTCTATCCTCCATCCCTGGTCATCGGTTAAATGCAGTTGGAGTTTATTTATTTTATAGAAAGAAAGGCAATTGGCGATTTTCTTTAGATAATCTATCGTAAACATGTGTCGTGCTACATCTATATGGAAGCCTCTCCATGTTTTTTTAGGCGTATCGGAGATTGTCAATGTCGGGATGGTTTTATCCCCGTTATTGGCGACCGTGTTTTGCAGAAGTATCTGTCGCAATGTCTGCACTCCCCATAGTAAACCTTTGGATGTTGCATAATCTATTTTGATACTCTCTGCCGATACCGTAATTCTATATCCTTCTTCTGCCAAGGCATTATCTTTTGAGATACGTATGAATGCGTTCTCATTAGTCGCACTTTTCGTATTCTCAATTTCCATCACCTCAGCCAACGTTTCTTTTAGCAGTTGTGCCGGCAGGTCCGGTAGCTCTTGGCTTACTGACATATTATTTGGCAGAATGATATTGGAGGTTCCATATACGACAGACTCGGGCAGAGGAATAAGGGATACTTGTGTTATAGGTATTGCTTTTTCGCCGTTTTCGTTTTCTGAATAGGAACATGCATTCATCAGCATTCCCATCATAAAGAAAATGACACTTCTAAAATATATATTTTTCATCATTATTGCTGTTGATCGGTCAATAATATGGTGGTCACGCTTTCTTTGCCTAAATAAAACAGACGTGCTTTTATGGTGGAAGCATTGCACTTTATCGGCTCAGTCCAGATTGCAGACTCTACAGTAGGTTCCGTTCCGTCAGTCGTATAGCGGATTTGCGCTCCCGGCAGGGGACTATTGGCATATAGATATCCTTCCTGCACTGTCAAACCGGGATGCGGTAATCTGAAATTGATATTTTGTTTGTTCAGGTAAGGCATTTCCTTGCTGCTTATCAATGTATAGAAACGGGATAAATCTTTGTCAAATACATTTTCTCCGTGTGTGCCATGCAGGGTCTCCCATGTAGGATGTGCATTCCATCCCCGTTCGACTAATCCCAATATTTTAGGAAATATATAATATTCTACCCATGGAAAACTCCTGATGGTTTCTGCAAATAATTGTGCTTGTATTCCTTTGATATTTTGAATATTTCCCTTTTTTAACTCTTCCTTGCCTTTTCCTGCCGTTTCAAGATCTATCGGATTGCCCGAGAGATCCGTATGCGATGACCTGTATATGGAGAAAGGAAGTACAGAGAAAGATTTCGTTTCATCCACATAACCGCCCCACGAATGTCCTCTTTCTTCGAAGTGCGGGTCATAGGCAAGGTCTAAATAAAAGTTGTTTACGTTGCATAGCACCACCGGATAACCGCTATTGGCAATATGGTAGGGGATTTCATCTCTTTCCCATTCGGCCACGGTATTCCAGCAGTAGATACCCGCAGCAGCATTCAGAAGTTTTTTATCTGTCGCGGTTGTATTGAGCAGGGCAACCTCTTGCCAGCCGGAGAGCTTGATATTTTTACTTTGCAGATAATCCGCCATACGGCAGATATAGTATTCAAACAGTTCATGGGCATTGGTCATGTTATTTTCATCCATGAATTTCCGGCATGCGGGCGACCCTATCCAAGCACCGTCGGGAACTTCATCGCCACCGATATGGACAGAGGATAATTCTACTCCGGCTTCTTTATACATATTCATGATTTCGCTTATCACTTTCTCCATAAAACGATATGTAGAAGGCAAGGCTACATTCATTACATTGTCTGTATAAGACTGGGCGGAGATATAGACTGATGTATCTTCCGGATCGTTTAATAGATATTCGCGGGCTTTCTGCTCGTCTTTTCCGGCATATCGGGTATAACGGGCTTTCATTGAGACAATAGCCGCACGTGCATGCCCCGGCGATTCTATTTCCGGTATGATACGTATGTGTCTTTGAGCGGCGTATTTCAGCAGGCCGATAAAATCTTCCCGACTGTAATATCCGTTTCCGGTAGTGTTGGCTTCAGAATCATATCCGCCGTCATAACCCGGATAGAGGCAATGGGCTTCATCTTTTGTATGTCCTCTTTTTGCACCTACTTCGGTCAGTTCTTCCAGTCCGGGAATTTCCAGTCTCCATCCTTCATCATCTGACAAATGCAAATGCAGCACATTCAATTTGTAGGAAGCTATGACATCGATCAGTTTTTTCAGGTCGGCCATCTGTGTAAAATTACGTGCGATGTCGAACATTAGTCCGCGATATTCAAGATCCGGATAATCGATGATGGTTTGGCATGTCAGTTCCCGGGTCGTTTCCTGGCCTTTTAATAAGGATAGCAGAGTTTGCACACCATTAAAGACTCCATGGGGGGTAATGCCTTCTATTAGTATGTTGTCTTTCCCGATAGCCAGTTTATATTGTTCTTGATTGGCAGGAGTTATTTTATCGGTAGATAAATCTAACCTGATTCTCACCGGAGAGGCTTCCGATACTTCGATCCCGTATAATGTCTTTATCTTTTCCCGCAGAATACCAGCCTCGTCTGCCACTTCATTACTATATTCCAAAGAGATTTTCTGCGGTATTGTTATCTTGTCATTTTCATTCTCTTTTATTATATTCTTTACGGTCGGCAATATGTCTGTTTCATTGAGCACGGGGAAAGGTTCCAGCAGCCTGTTTTTCTCGTATATCTTTTGCGGAGATACTGTTTGCATTCTCTGGGCATCCGTTAATGGACGGAACGATAAATGCACAGGGAGTGGCTGGGACTCCCTGTCTGAATGAGTCTCAATCCAGTAACAACCTTCGGGGGTTTGTGAGATGTTGGGGGTGTTGTTGGTTACGGAAAAGCGAACCTGAATGGAGTCGTAGGGCAGTATTGCCTTGTATTGTTCCGTCGGGTATATTCTGAAGAAATTGGCATTAACCAATTCGATGCGGATGCTTTCAGAATCAATTAGTTTTATTTCTCTTGGCAGTTGGGAGTAATAAATACACCAGTTGCCGTCCACTTTCCGGTCTGAAATATTTTTTATGACGAATGTATTGTCATAGTATCCGGTTTCAGCATTGTATCCGTCGTCCTGCCAGATTACGGCAAGGGGCGCTTCGTCTGCCTGTACGGAACAGGCCGAATATATAACTATGGAGATGAATATTGTTAGATAACGAAATAGATGCATATTGTTTTTATATTTTACATGAAGTTAATAGCCATGTTAGATGAATGGAAAAGAGGGTGTGGCATAGCTCCTTGAAAAGAATGTTATGACACACCCTCAAGACGGACTTAATCATCTATTCGTTCTATGTATAAGGTTTCTTTCCCGACTCCGGCTGATGTGTCGAAGGTAAGGCGGTAATATCCGGCCATGAATCCATCGGTATTGGTTATTCCGTTGGATTCCGATATTGCAAATCCGGTGGATTCACCTTGCAACGATCCTTCTTGCAGCTCCATGCCATTATCTTTATTCCATTCGCGGTCACTATAGATTTCTATTTCAAATGAACCCCATTCATGGGTATCATTCAGATAGATAGTGGTCTGATATTTGTCGGGAGCAACTTTCACTGCGTATGCCATCCGTGAAATATCTTCTGTTTCCCATCCGCCTGAATTATAGTCATCATTCCATACGGAAGCTGCTGTAAAGCCATGCCCGACAAGCCAGAATGCATCAGGTGCCACATCAGCGGTCCGTACTATCCACATGTAATTATACTTGCCGGAGTAATATACTTCCCAATTGCCGGTTTCACGCAGGAAAGTCAGGGTATTGTTATCCGGATCGTATTCAAAGAAATCACGGTTGTATGCTCTTTCTATATTCTCGAATCCGGTTGTTTCAACTTCTTCCCCCTGTTCAAAATTGATGGAAGCTTGGTAGTAACCGCCGCCGGCTACGAGCTCTACGCCGTTTATAGTCAGAATCTGGTATGAACCTACTACTCCAACCTTGAAAGTCAATGTGTTGAATGTAATTTGCTCTACCTGCCAATCTTCGTAATTGAGAGAAAAACCGGCTCCAGTTTCTGTTGTTAGTTCAGCATAGTTGACATTTTCTGAATATCCCCATATAAGTTTGGAATCACTGTAATGTTCTTCGGTTGAAATTTTACCGGTAAGTATCGTGGGATAATCCCCGGTTTCGGTGGCATATTCATAAGGGTTGTCCTCCTGCTGTCTCATCGGGATTACTTTATCTTCATAGTGCAGATATATAGTTTGCGGAATGTAGGGGCGTACTATTTTTATATCGCGGGTCTCGCTCTGCTGACTGCCTTCTACATTAATGGCGGTTATTGTAAGCTTGGCATCTTTATTTTCCGTTCCGGCTTCAAAAGGGATGTATATACCATGATTCTCAATCCGGGCTTCATATCCTTTAGTCCGGATAGACTCGTTATAAATGATCTCTTCCTCTGCGTTGATAGTTATTTCAAGAGTTGACAAAGGGGTTTCCGGATCCTTGACATTTACAGAGAGAAAAAGGGAATCGGCTGCATCTATCTGATTTTCTGAAGATAATTTCAGATCTGACATTTCCGGACATGAATATGGATATACTGTTCTTCCGGTTTCTTCTTCACATCCCGCCAGTATCAGAATGGCGCAACATAATAGATTGATTATATTATATTTGAATTTCATGATCTGCTGTTTTTGAAGTTAAACATAGAATTAATATCCTTCATTTTGTACAAGATTTGTATTCTTGTCCATTTCTTCCTGAGGAACCGGCCATTTGGTTCTGAACTCTTGCAAGTCGGAGAATATCAGGTTGCCTTTCTGATCTTTATGCTTCCTCATAACTTCCAGCATCCGATCGTTTCTTAATAGGTCGTACCAGCGTTGCGCCTCCATGTAAAGTTCCAGCTGACGCTCGTTTTCCACGGCCAGCCTGGCATCTGCCTGTGACATCTCGCGGTTTAGCGAAGATGCTCCCAAACCGGCCCGTTCCCGTATTTTATTGACTATATCCATAGCCTCTCCCGATTGTCCGATTTCCACCAATGCTTCAGCCTTCAACAGTAAGAAATCCGCCAGACGCATCAGTATGATATCGGAATTTTTTTCACGTATCTTGTAGGACAAAGGATAGTTGTCTGCCGGCCAGTAGGTATCATAAGGCACACTTTTCCAGGTGATACTTGATACGTACCGGACGTCTTTTTCTTTATCGAATTTATTGATTAAATCGTGTGTCGGAGTACAGTAACGTCTCCATGTAACCGAACCGTCATCCTCTTTCAGCAACGTCCAATATGCCCAGTTCGGAGATTCTGCGGTATAGTAAACTTCAAAGATGCTTTCTGTAGTAAATTTATTGTCGGGATCCCATAAAGCATCGAAATCATCTACCAATTGATAGCCTTCACCAATGACTTTATCGCAATAATCGATCACTTTGCCATAATCTCTTTCGCTTTTCTTCCCTCTGGTCGCATATACTTTTGCCAGCAGTCCGTATGCGGCGCCTTTTGTAGCCTGAAACGCACCGGAGCTTTTACTCGGCAAGTAACTGATTGTTTCGGCTTCATCCAGGTCTTCAATGATTTGTTCATATATTTTGTCTTCAGGGGTTCGTTCCGGATACATGACCGGATACCATATTTCCAGATTTTCTGCCGTTATGGTTGGAATGAGTTGAAGCACTAAGGGCAGATCTCCCCACAGCCGAACCATATCGAAATAGGCCCATGCCCGGATGAACTTGGCTTCTGCCATAACCTGTTTCCGCTCTTGTTCAGTAGCTGATTCCGGTTTCATTAATCTTGTGTTTTCAATAACACTGGTCGCACTTCCTGCCATGGATTGATATTGTGACCATACCATGTTTACTTTGGAGTTGGTTGCCGTTATTTTCAGTAAATCCTGAGCCTCTTCGTTCGGCCCGTCACCTCCTACGTAGCAGTTATCCGACTGAACGTCATTTGCCATATAGTTCTCAATCTGGAAAATGTCATCCTTGAAACTATTATAGGCACCCTGCAATTCAGCCTGTGCATCGGAAATGCTTAAATATTTGGAGGTGAGATCTTCTTCGCCTGTACCCTCTGTCGTAAATTCAGACTGGGGCTTTTCATCCAAAAAGTCACTGCAAGCACTGAAACAGAATATAGATAGCGTGCAGACAGTAATCTTGATTATATTCAACCGACGGGTTATTCGTATTTTTGTCATATCATTTTCTTATTTAAAATTCAACGTTCAGACCGAAAATAATTGCTTTTGATTGCGGATAAGTACCATAATCCACGCCTTGTGCCACTGCATTCTGTCCGTAAGCATTGACTTCAGGGTCATAACCGGTATATTTAGTCAGAGTCAGCAGATTTTGTCCGGTAACGTATATTTGCAGTCTGGACAAATGTATCTTATCCAACCATTTCTTATTGAAATCGTATGATAATGTTGCAGTCTTTAATCTCAGATATGAACCGTCCTCCACAAAGCGGGTCGAGTTGTGAACATTCTCAATATTTCCTGCGCGAGGAATATCGGTAATCATACCCGGACGTTTCCAACGGTCCAATACATTGGTAGATTGGTTGCGGAAATCCATCATGCCTTCCGTATCAATGCGTGAGGCATTGAAGATGTCATTTCCATAGCTGCCTTGTATGAAGAGTGACAGATTGAAACCTTTGTAAGAGAAAGTGTTTGTCATACCATAAATGAAGTCGGGCTGGGCGCAGCCGATAGTAGTACGATCACCCGGATCGATAGTGCCGTTGTTATTAAGATCTCTGTAAATGATATCTCCGGTTTCCGGATCTACTCCTTCGGAAATATAGCCGAAAAAGGTACCCAGAGGAAGTCCTTCTTTCAAAACGACAGCCATTTCCTTCGTCTCGTATGTTTCTCCATAATAATATACTTTATTCAGTCCGAGTTTTGTCAGTTTATTCCGGTTGAAAGAAATGTTGAAGTCTGTATTCCATTGGAACTGGGTTTTTTTGAAGTTCTGGGATGAAATGTAGAACTCCAAGCCTTTATTGCTCATCTCCCCGTCGTTTCGTGTAATACCTCCGGGTAGGTTGACATTACTGGGCAGACTGACTGTCAATAGCAGATTGGTGGTTTTTTTATAATAGGCATCTACGGAGAGGGAAAGTCGGGAGTCGAACATGCTCAGGTCGATACCTGCATTCCATTGCATAGTCTTTTCCCAGGTCAATTCTTTATTGGCGGCGGAATAGGGCGTTATGGCCAGTCCCGGATATAAATTATCCGAAGTAGGGGTCGTTTTGCCTGCACTCATACTTGCAAGATATGGATAATTGCCTATTCCGTTTTGGTTACCGTTCATACCCCATCCGACACGAATCTTCATATCATTGATTACGTTTTCCAGCGGTTTCATGAATTCTTCGCTGGAGATGCGCCAACCTGCAGAAACGGATGGAAAGTATCCCCATCTGTGCCCCGGGGCGAATTTAGAAGAACCGTCGGTACGGAAATTGACCGTCAGCAAATAACGGCTGTTATAATTGTAGGCGATTCTTCCGAGGAAAGAGGCCAGGGACCATGCGGAAGCGCTGGACCCGCAGGCATCCTTGTCCAGCTGATTGGCGGCAGCTATGGAATGGATGTCCGGATACGATTCAGACATGTCAAAACCTGCGAGCCATGCACCGTTATATTGTGCATGTTGTTGGGTGGCACCTGCCATTACCGACAGGTTATGCTGATTGATGGAGTAATCGTAGGTCAGCAGGTTTTCAAACAGCCATTCAAAGTTTTTGGAGTAACTTTCTTCTACGCGGCCTTTGGTGGAGCGTCCGTCCGATGTGGATACCGGATCCAGAAAATAATCCCAGTGTTCGTTATTCAGGTCAATGCCAAAAGTGCTTTTGAATTTCAGCCCTTTTAATATGTTGATAGTCATTCCCAAGGACCCCTTGATATAGTCGGTTGAGGTTGTATTGTCTGCTGCATTGGCTGCCAACGGATTCAATATGCGGGCACCGTATGCATCTTCGTCATACTGCTGGGGATTGGACGGATTCCATTTTTGCATGAACGGAGGTGTGTTGATGACAGACAGGATGGACCCGGAACGGAGCGAACTGCTGTTTTCTCTGACCCATTGTCCGTTTGTGTTTGCGTATGAGAAGTTCAATGCCAGATTCAGCCATTTCGTCTGCTGGCTGTCGATGTTTGCGCGAAAGTTATAACGCTTGAAGGAGGCTTTATCAACAATGCCTCGCTCATCGGTATAGCCTCCGGAGATGAAGTATTGTAACTTTTCTGTTCCGTTTTGCAAAGACAGCTGGTAATTCTGGTTTACCCCTGTACTGAAGAACAGGTCGGTCCAGTCTACATATCTGTTTTCATCCTCCGGAATTGTCGGCGCTACATTTGAAACTTTCTTCAGGTCTTTCATCAAATCTTTGTATTGCTCGGTATTGAGTGCATCTATTTTTTTGCTCAGCTTTGAAATGCCTGCATAGGCGCTGAATTTAACTTTAAGGACTCCCGGCTTACCGCGTTTGGTAGTGATCAATACTACACCATTGGCGGCACGAGCTCCATAGATTGCTGCAGAAGATGCATCTTTCAGTACCTGTATGCTTTCAATATCACCCGGACTCAGACTGGATATTTCATCGCTCGGCATCCCGTCCACCACATAGAGCGGTTCATTGGATGCCTGTACGGATGTTGCTCCTCTGACGCGGATAGACAATCCCGTACCCGGTGCGCCTGAGGGTTGTACCACTTGAATACCGGCGGCTTTTCCCTGCAATGCCTGTGCGGCGGATACGAGAGGACGTTCATCTATGTCTTTGGTTTCCACTACGGATACGGCAGTCGTAATATCTTTACGTTTCATAAGGCCGTAACCGATGACTACCACTTCTTCAATGAACTGTGTGTCTTCGCTCAGCGAAATGTCATAGGTGTCTTTGCTTCCTATCTTTATTATCTGAGGGTTATATCCGATATAGGAATATTTGACCATGGCATCGACGGGTACATTTAGAGAGTATTCTCCATTGGCATCGGTTACTGTCCCTTGATTGCTCCCTTCTATGGTAATCGATACTCCGATCAGCGGCTCTCCTTGATTGTCGGTTATCTTTCCGTTTATTTTCTTTTGCTGGGGTATGGCAGTTTCCGATGCGCTCTTTACACTGAGTGCAATTTGTTTCCCTGGTTCTATTTTGTAGGATATGTCAGTCCCTTTAAATAGCTTGTTCAGGACGGTCTCTATACTTTCATTGTCGGCAGAAATGCTGATAGTCTTTTTCAATTCTGTCAGCTTGTCGGTATAAAAGAAACTGTAATCCGCTTCGTTTTCGATAATTTCTATGACTTGCTGGATGGTTTTATTGGAGGCGTTAAACGTAATCTGTGCATTTAATCGTCCTTGAGCGAAAAATGCGAATATGCCACATAACAGGCAGATTTTGAACGCCGGGTTAACGTGTCTTATCATATTATTCAGGATTAAGGTGTTAAACTTAAGTTTCAATTCATTTTTTGTCTTTTTATCATATAGGGTCACTGGTTATGGTTACCGTATCTTTTTCCAGTTTATATTTTAACGGATATGTGAGGCTGATTATATGAAATACATTGCTCAGACTGTTGTTCCTTATACTTCCGGAGAAAGGAATATCTTTTAGTTCTTGTGTTTCAAACACAACGGTAATGCCATACATACGTTCAAGCGTTTTGGCGATTTCTTCTAAGGACGCGGATTTGAAAAACAGAATATTCCTTCTCCAGAAATCGATTTCACGGGTATCCTTTATTTCTGTTTGGGTAAAGTCATTGGTCGTCTTGTTATAACTGAGCTGTTGTTGCGGAGCGAGCAATATGCTGTTCTTGTCATTATAGACCCTGACCTTGCCCTCCAGCAGAGAGGTGCTGACGGTTTCATCAGTATAGTAACCTTTTACATTGAAAGAGGTTCCTAAAGCTTCTATGTTTAAACCGTTGCAAGATACCGTAAATTTCTTTTCCGGATTTTTAGCTACTTCAAAATAAGCTTCACCCTCCAGCTGAACCATGCGTTCTTTCCGATTGTAGTTGCTGTTGTAAGTCAGTTTGGTCGCGGAATTGAGCCATACTTTGGTCCCGTCGGGCAAAGTGAGGCTGGCTTTCTGTCCACGATCGACAACTGTTTCAACCATCTCGTTTTCCATATTCTTGTATGCCATATCGCTCCGGAAAATGTAAATACCCAAGCCGAGACAGACAGCCAATAAAATGGATGCGGCTATCCGATAGACTGTCGGGGAGATAGAAAAATATTTGTATTTCTGATAATTACCCATTTTCTGTTTTATGGCTCGCCATATTTCTTCTTGAGTTTCTTTGTCTATTTCCGATGAAGCTTGCTCCCACATTTCTTTGCAATGGGCTTCGAAGTTTTTGCGTAAACCGGATTGTTGTATCCATCCGGTCAGCTCTTTTATTTCTTCACGGGTAATTTCTTTATGGAAAAACTTTTCTAACAATAAAATGAATTTCTCTGGCTTCATGTTTTCTCCGAGTTCTGTATTAAATAGTATTGAATTCCTGGCAAGGACTACAAATGTTGTAAGATGTACAGGCAAAGTATGGCACCGAAGACGGAATTCCTGATCTTGGCACGTAGAAAATGCAGGGAACGCTGTACTTGCGTAGCGACTGTCTTTTCCGAAATGGATAGTTTTTTTGCTATTTCCCGATAGTTGAGTTCCGATTTCCAGTAGAGCATGAATATCCTTTTGCGGGCTTCCGGCAGTTCTGAAATGAGCCGCATGATGTATTTTTCGAAGAATACATAGTCCAGATCCTTGTCTATCTCCAATCTTTCAGGTTCGGATTCTTTTTCCACCCTGTCGAGGTAGTTTTGCAGCAACAGCTCCCGCCTGATGTAATGGTATACCATATTTCTGGAAATCTTGAAGAGGTATCCTTCAAAATTGTTCTCGCAATTGATATTTTTCCGCTTGTTCCAAATAAGCAGGAAGACGTCTTGCGTCAGATCCTTGGCTATGCCCGGATCCTTGACGATAGAGAGGATGAAGTTGTATATTCGTCCGTTGTACAAACGATATACGGATTCAAATCCTTTCATTTTCCCGTTTTTCAGGATTCTCAATGTTTTCTTGTCAATGCCGGCCATTGTCTCATGGTTATATTCGAAAAAGGTGGTATATCCAAAATTAAGGTATTTATATGAATCAGTAGTTAAAGTACTTATTAATAATAATAGAATTGAGAGGCTCAAAATGCTTACAGAAAAATGGCTGGAGCTTGGAATTTTTCGCAGGAATTTGTAGATTTGGGCGCTTTTTGAATTTCGGATGGCAGGTGATAAGTCTGGCGTTGGCCTGCACACATCTTCTGATGCTTTATAAAAAACTGCTGCACCGGAAAGGAGAATGCGATGGATTATTACAATTAAACTATAACATAAATGAAAGCAAAATTTTCCTGTATGCTGGCGGCTGTCTTGCTGGCCGGTTGCGCTCCCTCCCAAAAAGACTATATGAAAGAGGCCGAGGAGCTTCAAAGGTCCATTCTGACTTTGGATACCCATACCGATACGCCCATGCGGTTGTGGAATGCGAATTACCACATAGATCAGGATAATCCGTCGGGATGCATAGATTTTCCCAAAATGAGACAGGGCTCTCTGGATGTGGAGTCGTTTGCCGTCTTTACCTCGCAGGGTGGCCGCGATACCGCTTTTTATAATAAAGCTTATAAACGGGGACTGGAGACATTCGATAAAATACTCGAGTTGCCGGTCAAATATCCCGATCTGGTGGGAATCGTCGGGTGTCCGCAAGATATGTACGATTTGAAAGCCGCCGGGAAACTGGGAATATTGCCGACCATAGAAAATGCTACGTTAATAGGAGATGATCTGGGCCGGCTAAAAGAATTATATGATAAAGGCGCACGGATTTTCGGTCTGGTACATTCTTATCATAATGATATTTGCGATTCTTCTTCCGATAAAAAAGCCCCTGAACACAACGGCCTTTCCGAACTGGGAGAACGTGTAGTGTTGGAAATAAACAGACTGGGAGGCGTCGTGGATGTTTCACATGCCAGTGATTCCACTTTCTTCGACGTGGTTAAAATATCCAAAGCGCCGATCATGGCTTCCCATTCTTCCGTAAGGGCCGTAGCCGATCATAACCGAAATTTCAGCGATCAGATGCTGGAAGCACTGAAAGAGAACGGTGGCGTGATCCAGATCTGCATTTTGCCGGACTATGTAAAAAAGGTGCCGGACAATCCGTCCTATAAGGAAGAATATGAAGCGCTCCGTAATCTGTACCGCCAAACTCCCGGGGAAAATACGGCCCGCAGGGATTCCATCCGTGCGGAAATGACCGCTCTGAAAGAAAAATATCCGGATCAGAAAATCTATATCCGGGATTATGTGGATCATATCGACTATGTAGTCAAAAAGATAGGAGAGGATTACGTAGGAATCGGAACCGATTTCGATGGCGGCGGCGGGATCGATGATTGTAAGAACGCTTCTCAGATGATAGGCATTACGGCAGAGCTTCTCAAGAGGGGATATACCAAAGAACAAATCGAGAAGATCTGGGGCGGCAATTTCATCCGGGTTTTCAATAAAGCTATCGAAGTGGCCCAGAGTCTTAAATGATCTGCCTGGCACGCCGTTTTATTCAAATATTTATATAGAAAAAGGAACCGTGTAATTCCCGACAATCATTTTGGGAAATCCGGTTCCTTATTTCATGCCTTTTTCTAATCCAGCATTTCTTTCATCCTGTTTTTGGCTTTCTGCGCCGTTTCCTGGACCGTATGGGCCACATCGGCGGCCTTTTCCTTTACGGTATTGGAAGCTTCCGTCAGATTTTCCTGGGCTACATGAGCGGCATGCTCCGCTTTCTCTTTTATTTTCTCTCCCAGTCCCGACGATGTTTCTTCGGCTTGTCTCTCTGCCCTTTCTCCGGCGAGTTCCGCATCCATTTTCATACGGTCCGCTGCATTTTCTACATCTTTTCTGATAGTATCCATAATGGTAAATTTTAATTAAACACGACTATAAAACAATCGGAATACCCAAAAAGATGCCGTCCGGGCGGATTTTTTACTGAAACTGCCCACATTTTTTATCCTTACACGTCATGCCGCCCTAAACCGTCCATCGCATGCCGGACGAATTTATTTGCGCGTAAAATTGTAATTATTGTGAAAAATATATGAAATTTTGCGATTTTTTGCGTGATTTATGGGTAATTTTTTCAAAAAATATCTATTTTTGCAGATGATTTTGGAAAAATAAAGGGTATTTTTTCAAAAATATCCTGTTTTAATTAATAATTATCGGGAAACATTATGGGCAATGTTCGTACAAGGGCGTTAGATGAGTTCGCCACTCATAAGGCGGAAAGGTTTTTTGTGGAAAAAAGGCCGGTTTCCGAATACTTCGGACAAAATGTGTTCGATCGGGAAAAAATGAGGCGGTATCTTTCCGCCGAGGCTTACCAGGCCGTAGTGGATGCGGTGGAAAAGGGAGAAAAGATCGACCGGAATATCGCCGATCAGATCGCTTCCGGAATGAAAAGCTGGGCGGTACAGATGGGCGCCACCCATTATACTCACTGGTTTCATCCTCTGACGGACGCCACGGCCGAGAAGCACGAGTCTTTTTTGGATCCGATGAAAGGCGGGGGCGTATTCGAAAATTTCAAGGGAAGCACGCTTATCCAGCAGGAACCGGATGCCTCCAGTTTCCCCAACGGCGGATTGAGAAACACCTTCGAGGCGAGGGGATATACTGCATGGGATCCCGGATCTCCGGCTTTCATTATCGATCAGACCCTTTGTATCCCGACAGTTTTCGTAGCCTATACCGGCGAGTCGTTGGATCAGAAAACGCCCCATCTGAAATCCATTCAGGCGGTGGACAGGGCGGCGACGGCCATTTGCCGCATGTTCGATAAAAATGTCCAGCGGGTGATTCCGATGTTAGGAATCGAGCAGGAATATTTTTTGGTGGACGAGGCTTTTTACCGCGCCCGTCCGGACCTGATGCTTTGCAACCGCACCCTGATCGGACATACGGCCGCCAAGGACCAGCAATTAGAGGATCATTATTTCGGGGCGATTCCCAGCCGCGTGATGTGTTTTATGAAGGATTTCGAAACGGAGGCCTATAAATTGGGCGTGCAGCTTAAAACCCGTCATAATGAAGTGGCTCCCAATCAATTCGAGTATGCTCCGGTATATGGGGAGGCCAATCTTTCCGCCGATCAGAATCTTATGATGATGATTCTGATGAAGAAAATCGCCAAAAAACACCGGCTGAAAGTGATTTTTCACGAAAAACCTTTTGCCGGGGTAAACGGTTCCGGAAAACATTGCAACTGGAGCTTGGTGACCAATACGGGGGTGAATCTCCTTTCTCCCGGCCGGACTCCGCGTACCAATCTCCAATTCCTGAGTTTCTTCGTATCGGTGATCCGGGGAGTGTACGAGCATCATCATTTGCTTATGAGCAGCGTGGTATCCCTGAGCAATATGTACCGGCTGGGAGGGAACGAGGCTCCTCCCGCCGTCATGAGCATTTTCGTGGGGGCTACCTTGACTCATCTGCTGGAATCCATAGAAAAGCTTACCTCCGAGAATCTTACGAGCATTTCCGATAAGGAGGTGAAAGTGCGCTCCAAATTGCATATCGTCAATCAGATTCCGGAAATCTTGCCCGATAATACCGACCGCAACCGGACCTCTCCATTCGCCTTTACGGGCAACCGGTTCGAATTCAGGGCAGTGGGATCGTCTTGCAATGTGGCTTCTTCCTTGTTTATCCTCAACGGGGTGGTGGCCCAGCAATTAGTCCGGTTCAAGAAGATGGTAGATGAAAATATGGAGGCCGGCATGTCGCAGGATAAGGCGATGATGAAAGTGATCCGCCAGTTTATCGTGGAGAGCAAGAATATCCTTTTTGAGGGGAACGGCTACAGCGCCCAGTGGCAGCAGGAGGCGGCCCGGCGCGGATTGAAGGGGATTTCCAGCGTTCCCGAGGCATTCGACGAGTATATTTCTCCCGGCAGCCTGAAAATGTTCCAGGAGCAGGAGATACTTACCCGTCGGGAAGCCGAGGCCCGGCACGAGGTGCTGAATGAAACCTATGTGAAAAAATTGCAGATAGAGGCCCGCGTGCTGGGGGATCTGACTACCAATCATGTCATTCCTACCGCTCTTTCGTTCCAGAATACGATTATCAATAATGTAAAGGGAATCAAAGAGCTTTTCCCGGAGGAGTATAAGGAAATGTGTTCCACGCAGCTGAACCTGATCCGGAAAATTTCCGGATACGTGAACCGGCTCCATCAGGATGTACACGATATGGTAGAAGCCCGCAAGGTGGCTAATAAAATAGAGGATATCGGGGAAAAAGCGGCGGAATACTATAAAAATATTTTCCCTTATATGGAAAAAATTCGTACAATTGCAGATAAATTGGAGATGGTTATTGACGATGAGTTGTGGCCTCTTCCTAAATACCGGGAATTGTTATTCTTTAGATAAAAATGCTTACTTATGCAAAACCGAGATGCAAACGATAATAGATACGCCCTCCGGGGCGTATCTTCTTCTAAAGAGGATGTACACCAGGCGATTAAGGATATAGACAAGGGACTGTTTCCTAAAGCGTTCTGCAAGATCGTGCCGGATTGTCTGTCGGGAGACCCGGAATATTGTTTGGTAATGCATGCGGATGGGGCGGGCACCAAGTCTTCGTTGGCCTATATGTATTGGAAGGAGACGGGGGATATGAGCGTGTGGGACGGCATAGCCCAGGATGCCATTGTGATGAATACGGATGACCTGCTGTGCGTGGGTGCGACGGACCGCATTTTATTGTCGTCTACTATCGGGAGGAATAAGAAACTGATTCCGGGCAGCGTGATAAGCCGGCTGATAGGGGCCACCCGCCGGTTTGCCGACAATATGGCCCGTTACGGGGTGAATATCATCCTTACAGGCGGCGAGACGGCCGATGTGGGAGATCTGGTCAGGACGGTGATCGTGGACAGCACGGTTTGCGTGAGGATGAAACGCTCCGATGTGATCGATAATGCCCGTATCCAGGCGGGAGATGTGATCGTGGGGCTGGAATCGGCAGGGCAGGCGACTTATGAGACGGAATACAATGGAGGAATGGGGAGCAACGGCCTGACTTCCGCCCGGCATGACGTTTTCGAGAAATATCTGGCGGAAAAATATCCCGAGAGTTATGATCCTTCCCTGCCGGAGGATCTGGTTTATTCCGGGTCGAAAAAGCTCGGCCAGACGGAACCGCGCACCGGCCTTACCTACGGCAAGTTGGTATTGTCTCCTACGCGGACGTACGCTCCGATAGTCAGGGAAGTGCTGGCCGGGTACAGAGAACAGATTCACGGCATGATTCATTGTTCCGGAGGTGCGCAGACCAAGATTCTGCATTTCGTTGACAATCTGAGGGTCGTAAAGGATAATCTGTTCGATACGCCGCCGCTGTTCGATATTATCCGGCAGGAATCGGGTACCGCTTGGGAGGAGATGTATAAAGTGTTCAATATGGGACACCGCATGGAATTTTATGTGCCGTCCCATGTTGCCGGATCCATTATTGCCATATCGGAAAAATTCGGAGTGGGGGCCCGGATCATAGGGCATGTGGAGGATGCGGGGAACGCTCCGGCGGAAGTGGTGTTGCATAGTGCGTACGGAACATTCGTGTATCGTAAATAAAATGTCCGGCGGTTTACGTCGATAACCTATTTAAAAAAGTTCATTATGAAAATTGCAGTAAAAAATTCCTTTTTCCTTTTTGTTTTGCTTTTGCTGGTTTCCTGTAGCGGAAATACGAAAAAAGAAGCGGAGGCTCGTTTGGCGCCCATTATGGAGAAGGCTCTTAATGAACCGCTTTCAAGATTTTATGGCCATTTCGATAATTTCCCCAAGGAGAAAAAGATGCTCCCGATAGGGGTATTCGATTCAGGAACGGGAGGACTGACCGTATTGGAAGTCCTGCTGACGGTAGACCGGATGAACAATATTACAGGCAGTGAAGAGCCGGACGGGATTCCCGATTTTATAGGCGAAAATTTCACTTATCTGGCGGATCAGGCCAATATGCCTTATGGAAATTATTCTTCCGAGGGAAAAGACGATTATCTGAAAGAACTTGTGGTGAAGGATGCGCTGTTCCTGTTGGGGGATAAATATTACCGGAATGCCATAGATAAGGAACCGCTGGGGGAAAAAGAACCGGCCAAGATATTGGTGATCGCCTGCAATACGGCTACGGCCTACGGATTGGGCGATGTGAGAACATTGCTGGAACAAAGCAATACCGGCGTGAAGGTAATCGGAGTGATTAATGCGGGCGTAAATGCGTTGTTCGATATTCTGGAGCCGAAGGATTCCGTTGCGGTGGGGGTAATGGCTACCGTAGGAACCATCGATTCGGGCGCTTATGAAAGGACTATTCACGAGATGGCCGGAGAGAGGGGATATGAAGGGGTCATCAATGTGGTGAACCAGCCGGGTGCAGGATTCGCGGAAGCGGTAGATTCGGAAAAGGATTTCGTGAACCGCTCTTTGGAGGCTCCCCGGGAAAGTTATCGGGGACCGCGGTTGGGAGACGGCCCGGACGATATAAAACCCGAGTTGCTGCCGGTTTATAATTTCGATTTTGGGAACAATGCGGTATTGTATGAAAAGGAGGGGGATTCCTATAAGGAATTTCAGTTGAATTCGGCTGCCAATTATGCCCGCTTCCATTTGGTGTCGCTGGTGGAAAAACACCGCAGCAGCGGAACGAAAGTCCCGCTTGAGAGCGTTATCTTAGGTTGTACCCATTATCCGTTTTTATTAGATACGCTGCAGGCCGTGATAAAGGAACTCAGGGCTTACAAGGTGAACGGGAAACCGGTTTACGGAGATATTATCGCGGAAGATTTCACTTTCCTCGATCCCGCCGTCTATACGGCCGTCGAGTGCTATAAAACTCTGCGGCAGGATAATGAGCTGGCACTCCGGACCGACGATGGAAAATTGGACGCTTATATTTCCGTACCCGCTTTCGGACTTGAGCCGGGCTGTACGGACGAGAACGGCAATCTGACCTACGATTTCAAATACGGCAGGCAGTGCGGAACGGAAGAGGTTACTACCGTGTTCGTGCCGTTTTCCAGGAGATATTTGCAGCAAGATAATCTCGACAGGATCGAGTCTTTGCTCCCCGCCTCTTATAACCAAATAAAAAAGATTATAGATTAAGATGTCATTTGCGAGTACGATTACTCATGAAGAAGTAGGAAGATTGGAACTGGCCGGGTTTTCGGGGTCTATTTCCGTAATATCGGATGAAGGGGAGGAGTTCGATGAGGCGATCGATTATCTGAATACCCAGAAAGTGATAGGTTTCGATACGGAGACCAAACCGTGTTTCGTTCCCAAAGTACCCCGTAATAAAGTGGCCATTCTTCAGTTGGCCGGAGGGGAAAAGGTCTTTATTTTCCGTCTTCAGCAATTGGGAGTGCCCGCTTCTTTGGCAACGTTGCTGGGAAATCCGTCCGTATTGAAGATCGGCGCGGCCGTGCATGACGATATCCGCGGATTGCAGAATTACCGGGATTTCATCCCCCGTGGATTCATAGATCTGCAGCGCATGGCGGAAGATTACGGAATCAAGGAGAAAAGCGTATGTAAGATGGCGGCTATCATTCTGCGGAAAAGAGTCTCGAAGTCGCAGCGATTGTCCAATTGGGAGTCTGTGCAATTATCCGATGCCCAGCTCCGGTATGCGGCGGTGGATGCCTTTGTCTGTCGGGAGATGTATTATATGTTGCGAAAATGCGAACCGGTGGCAGGCAACCGGTAAAGGACGGGAAAAAGAGTAAATAATGGTTAAGGTCATTCTGAAAAAAGGCAGGGACGAATCGCTCAAAAGGTTCCATCCGTGGGTATTTTCCGGAGCCGTTCAAGCTGTGGAAGGATCTCCCCGGGAAGGAGATACGGTGAAAGTGTATTCCCGGGAAGGGGAATTTTTGGGAACGGGTCATTATCAGATAGGGTCTATTGCCGTCCGGTTGCTCAGTTTCGAAGATATTCCCATAGACGGGGAGTTCTGGCTATCTTCTTTAGGGAAGGCGTACGGATTGAGGAAAAGCTTGGGATTGGCCGGTGCGGAGGATACTACGGCGTACCGGCTGGTACACGGCGAGGGAGATTTTCTGCCGGGTCTGATCGTGGATATATATGGCGATACCGCCGTCATGCAGGCGCATTCTGCGGGGATGTTTCTTGCCCGGGAGAGCATTGCTGCGGCATTGGTAAGGTTATATGACGGAAGGCTGAAAGCCGTTTATGACAAAAGCGCCGCTACGGCTCCGTTCAAGGCGGGGTTGCCTTTGAAGGACGGTTATTTATACGGAGGAAAGGACGGTTTCCCGACAGAGCTTCCGGAGTCGGAGAACGGATGTCTTATTCTGGAAAACGGGAATAAATTCTTAGTCGATTGGGAAGGAGGGCAGAAGACCGGATTTTTCCTCGATCAGCGGGATAACCGGGAGCTGGTTAAGAGTTATTCGAACGGCAGAACCGTGCTGAATCTGTTTTGTTATACGGGAGGTTTTTCCGTGTATGCACTGGCGGGAGGCGCTGCGGGAGTAGATTCGGTGGATAGTTCCGCTAAAGCGGCGGAGCTGGTGAAAAAGAATGTGGAATTGAACGGATTCGGGGAAAGCGATACGGACGGGGCCGTTTCCCGGGTGTTCTGTCGGGACGCTATCGAATATCTCCGCGATTGCCCGTCGGGAAAATACGATCTGATGATAGTGGATCCTCCGGCTTTCGCCAAACACCGGGGGGCGCTGGATAATGCCTTGCGGGCTTATAAAAGGCTGAATGCGATGGCTATCGGGAAAGTGGCGCCGGGAGGAATCATTTTTACTTATAGCTGCTCGCAGGTGGTGGATAAACAGAGTTTTGCGTTGGCGGTATTTTCCGCCGCTGCCCTGACGGGGCGCAAAGTCCGTATCCTTCACCGTCTTACCCAGCCTGCGGATCATCCGGTGAATATTTATCATCCGGAGGGGGAATATCTCAAGGGCCTGGTGCTTTATGTCGAATAGACTGCCCCGGACAAAACTTTAATAAAAACAGTATTGAAAATTCTGTATCCCGATGGAAAAACTGATTATTACCGCTCAAGATAAAGAGTCTCTGTATAGGGAATTGCTGCCTCAGATCGCCTCGCTCATATCGGGAGAGACGGACCTGATCGCCAATATGGCCAATACGGCGGCCGCCCTTATGGAAGCTTTCGGCTTTTTGTGGGTAGGGTTTTATCTGGTAAAACCCGTGCATGACGAAGACGGCAGGACCGGAGAAAATTTAGTGTTGGGTCCGTTTCAAGGACCGTTGGCCTGTACCCGGATTCCTTACGGCCGCGGAGTATGCGGAAGTGCCTGGAAAGAGAGAAAACCGCTGGTCGTACCGGATGTGGATGCGTTTCCGGGGCATATCGCCTGCAGCAGTCTTTCCCGTTCCGAAATAGTAGTCCCGTTGTTTGCCGGCGGAAACAGCGGAAAAGTGGATGAGGGGAGAGTGGTGGGCGTATTGGATATCGACAGTAAGGAACCCGGGACATTCGATGAGACCGACCGAAAATATTTGGAAGAGATCGCCGCCTTATTTGCAAAATAAAAAATTTAACCTATCTTTGCAATCCTATTTACGGTACCATGGCCGAGAGGTTAGGCAGCGGTCTGCAAAACCGCGTACAGCAGTTCGAATCTGCTTGGTACCTCGTAAAACTTCCCGGACGGATTTGGATTCCATTTCTGCCGGGAAGTTCTTTTTTACCGGATAAAGTGCGTACTTTCCCACGGTTCATCGGCAGGACGTCCGGGTGCTTTTGCTCCATGGGTGGATTTAAGCAACCATGCCATGTTACGGGCAAGCGTCCGCATGGTCTGCAGGCCCTCTTTATCCATGGCTGCTTCTCCTGCGGTCCGACCATAGACGATATTCCAGTATTGCGAGGTCACTACGGGCATATTCATCATTTGGAAAGGCATGTTCAGAATCTCGAAAGCGGCGGTGGCGCCTCCTCGACGACATACGGCAATGGAAGCGGCAGGCTTTCCGGAGATGTTTTCACCGTTTGAATAAAACGCACGTTGCAGGACGGATAACAATGCCCCGTTAGGTTGGCCATAATAGACCGGAGAACCGACGATAAGAGCGTTTGCCTGTTCAAACTTTTCGGATATCCGATTGCAAATATCGTCATCAAACACGCAACGTCCTAAATTTGAGGCTGCACACTGGTCACAAGCTGTACAACCTCGTATAGGCTTGTTCCCGATCCATACAATTTCACTTTCGATGCCTTCTCGGTCAAGCTGTTTCGCAACTTCTTCCAATGCAATGGCCGTGTTCCCTTTTTGACGGGGGCTTCCGTTAATGAGTAATACTTTCATGTGCGGTCTGTATATTACTGTAAAACTCTACCGTCTTCAAAAGCATTGCCGGCACGTTCTCCCATTACAAGATAACCGTAATGCACCGGTTCGTAGGTAATAAGCTGCATCTTTTCTACATCGGGCTTGCCGTCTTCCGCAAGATAGTTTTCATCGACAAGGATATTGACGATTTCGGCGACGATGTTATAGCCGTTTTTCGTCTGGTCGATCTTGCGAAGGATACGGCATTCCAATGTCATGGGAAAGTCGGTGAATACGGGGGCATTCACGTTCTCGGATTGGATGGCCGTCCATCCTGTCTTCCGTATTTTATCAGGGTCGTTCTTCGCGCTGACAATGCCCACAAAGTCCGATGCCGTCATCGTATTCTTTGTAGCAAAGGCTACGGTAAATTCATTGCAACGGTCGAGGTTTTCCGTCGTGGCATGCGAACCCATACATATCATGATTTCTTTTGCATCCCATTGTCCGCCCCATGCTGCATTCATGGCATTGGGAGTTCCATTGCTGTTGTATGTGCCGATAATCAGTACCGGTTGTGGAAGAACCCACGGTTTTTGTCCAAAACTTTTCATAATCTATATCTTATAATTCATATTTTGTCAAATGATCATACCCCGCTTTTTCCTTACCCTGCGAAGATACGAAAATAAGTGGGATTTTATGATAAATACGGACGCTGCAGATATTAAAAGAGCGCATGTCCTCCTATACGTAAGTCGAAAGTGGATGTTAGAGGAATTTCTTTGCATAAAAACAGCTAATCAGTAACCTGATAGTTGTGTTATTTCGATATTTATAGTACCTTTACCTACTAAGTAAGGCACAGGTGTTTTGATGTATATAATGGCTGAAGGACAGATAGATATGT
Source organism: uncultured Bacteroidales bacterium (assembly GCA_947630665.1). Classification (GTDB taxonomy): domain Bacteria; phylum Bacteroidota; class Bacteroidia; order Bacteroidales; family UBA932; genus Egerieousia. The sequence goes on from CANRID010000029.1 coordinate 24,891, forward strand.
TTTAGAACTGAATGTAGAGGAAGGGCTGCGATAAATTCTCATTGGAGACTTTGTGTAAAATAAACTGCAAGCCGAGAGCAGAAGGCAAATGAGATTTGGATTATGCCGAGGCGCCGCGTGATTGTAACGAAGTTAAAATAAACTGCAAGCTGAGAGCAGAAGGCAAATGAAATTTGGATTATGCCGAGGCGCAGCGCGATTGTAACGAAATTAAAATAAACTGCAAGCCGAGAGCAGAAGGCAAATGAGATTTGGATTATGCCGAGGCGCCGCGTGATTGTAACGAAATTAAAATAGAAAATGTATCAGGTGCAGAATAGTGCGTTGGAATAAATATGTAATAATACTTAACAAGACGCGAGAATATGTCAATACAGAGCGAAGCGGCATTGGAAGCCGGACTGATAGCCACACTTCGGCAAATGGATTACGAGTATGTCCAGATTATCGAAGATGATAATCTTTATGCCAATTTCAAGCGGCAGTTGGAAGTTCACAACAAGAAACAACTGGCAGAAGTTGGTCGTACTTCATTTACAGATGAGGAGTTTGAAAAGATATTAATTTATCTGGAAGGTGGAACTCGCTTTGAGAAAGCTAAGAAACTTCGTGACCTCTATCCCCTTGATACTGTAAACGGACAGCGCATTTGGGTGGAATTTCTCAATCGTACCCAATGGTGTCAGAATGAGTTTCAGGTATCGAATCAGATTACAGTGGAAGGACGCAAGAAGTGTCGCTATGATGTAACAATACTTATTAATGGCCTACCCTTGGTACAAATAGAACTGAAACGACGTGGCGTAGAGTTGAAACAGGCGTACAATCAGATTCAGCGTTATCACAAGACTTCGTTTCACGGATTGTTTGACTATATCCAGTTGTTTGTCATCTCAAATGGTGTTAATACTCGTTATTTTGCCAATAATCCAAATAGCGGTTATAAGTTTACATTTAATTGGACTGATGCCGCCAATCATCCGTTCAATGAATTGGATAAGTTTGCTGTATTCTTTTTGGAAAAATGTACGCTTGGCAAAATCATCGGAAAATATATCGTGCTGCATGAGGGGGACAAGTGTTTGATGGTGCTTCGTCCTTACCAGTTCTATGCAGTTGAGAAGATTTTGGATAGAGTGCAAAACTCCAACGATAACGGCTATATATGGCATACGACAGGAGCTGGAAAGACATTGACTTCATTCAAGGCGGCACAACTCGTATCAGAATTGGATGATGTGGATAAGGTGATGTTTGTAGTTGACCGTCATGACCTTGACACCCAGACACAATCGGAATACGAAGCTTTTGAGCCGGGTGCGGTGGATAGTACTGACAATACGGATGAACTTGTGAAGAGACTTCAGAGTAATTCCAAAATTATCATAACCACTATTCAAAAACTTAATGCGGCAGTTAGTAAGACGTGGTATAGCAGTAAAATTGAAGCTATCCGTCATTCACGCATCGTGATGATATTTGACGAGTGCCACCGTAGCCATTTTGGGGATAGTCATAAAAAGATTATGAAGTTCTTCGATAATGCCCAAATATTCGGCTTTACGGGAACACCAATCTTTACCGAAAATGCGGTGGACGGACATACCACTAAAGAAATATTCGGTAATTGCCTTCATAAATATCTCATCAAAGATGCCATTGCCGATGAAAATGTGTTGGGCTTTCTTGTCGAGTATTATCATGGCAATGAGGATGTGGAGAACAACAATGCCAATCGTATGGAAGAAATTGCAAAATTTATTCTTAACAACTTCAATAAGTCCACATTCTGTGGAGAATTTGACGCATTGTTTGCAGTCCAATCCGTTCCGATGCTTATCCGCTATTACAAGATTTTCAAATCTCTGAACCCGAAAATCAGGATTGGTGCAATCTTTACATACGCAGCCAACAATAGCCAGGATGATGAACAGACCGGTATGGGTACCGGGCAGTATGTCAATGAAAGTGTGGGTGAAGCAGATGAACTGCAAGTCATCATGGATGATTATAACACAATGTTCGGCACAACCTTTACCACAGAAAATTTCCGTGCCTATTATGATGACATCAATCTGCGCATGAAAAAGAAGAAAGCGGATATGAAGCCGCTTGACCTTTGTCTTGTCGTGGGTATGTTCCTCACAGGTTTTGACAGCAAAAAACTGAATACGCTCTATGTGGATAAGAATATGGAATACCATGGCTTGCTGCAAGCGTTCAGCCGTACAAACCGGGTCTTGAATGAAAAGAAACGTTTCGGTAAAATTGTATGCTTCCGCGACTTGAAAAGCAATGTCGATACAGCCATCAAATTATTCAGCAATTCCGACAATCCTGAAGATATAGTACGTCCTCCGTTTGAGAATGTAAAAAAAGAATATAAGTGCTTGACGACCGAGTTCCTGAAAAAATATCCTACACCAAACAGTATAGATTTTCTGCAAAGCGAAAATGACAAGAAGAATTTTATACTCGCATTTCGTGACATTATTCGTAAACATGCGGAAATACAGATATATGAAGATTATAGCGAAGATGCGGAAGACCTCGGCATGACCGAGCAGCAATTTAACGATTATAAGAGTAAATACCTCGACATTACAGTCGGGTTTATCAATCCGCTTGCAACACCGCCAATTATACAGGACGATCCTGTTCTATATGGAAATGGTCAAGGATTGGAAGATATTGATTTCTGTCTTGAACTTTTGCATAGCGATATTATCAATGTGGCTTACATTCTTGAACTCATTGCGGAACTTGATCCGTATAGCGATGATTATTCAGAAAAGCGGCAGCATATCCTTGACACTATGATTAAGGATGCCGGAATGCGCAGTAAGGCCAAACTAATCGATGGTTTCATTCAAAAGAATGTGGATGACGATAAGGAAAACTTCATGATGCAGCGAGGCAAGGCTGACGGTACAAGCGATTTGGAAGAACGATTGAACCGCTACATTGCTGTTGAGCGAGAAAATGCCGTTAACTCTTTGGCTGAGGAAGAGGAAATATCGTCATCGGTATTGAATCACTTCCTTAAAGAATATGATTATCTGCAAAAAGAGCAGCCTGAAATCATACAAAAGGCATTGAAAGAGAAGCACCTCGGATTAATAAAGACGAGAAAGGCGTTGACGAGGATTTTAGAACGATTGCGTAATATCATACGTACTTTCAGTTGGGACTAAAAAATATAGATATGGTAAAAATAAACGAACCCGGATATGTGTATATCTTGACTAATCCAAGTTTTCGTGAGGACTGGGTCAAGATCGGTAAAAGCGCGCGACCTGTCGATATACGCTCTAAAGAGTTGGATAATACAGCGGTTCCGCTTCCATTTGAGATTTTCGCCACCATTAAGACTGTTAAATATAATGAGGTTGAAAAGCATGTTCACAAGACGATTGACAGGTTGACAGATTTGCGCATCCGTCAGAACCGTGAATTTTTCAATGTTTCTCCCCAATTAGCTTTGGAAATTTTTATTGATATTGCCAAAATGATAGACGATGCTGTTATTACTCAATATAAAGACAATAAGCCTATCAATGAGAGCAAGAAAGAAAATGAAGAAGCCTTTGACGAGCATACAAAAGTGAATAAACGTGGTCGCTTTAAGTTTAGCATGGTAAATATCAAGGTTGGAGAGTATATAACATTTACCCCAACCAACCTGCAAGTAAAAGTTGCGAGCGATGATACGGTAGAATATGATGGTCGTATTTACAAATTGTCTCCATTTGTAGGAACATTTATGCCAAAAGAAAGGCAAACACAATCAGGAGCCTATCAAGGAGCAAAATATTTCACATACAATGGAGAAATATTGGATGATTTGAGAACAAAAATGGAACAAAACAAAATAGATGAATAATATTATGATTAGATTAATAGACAATATAGACCTTGTAGGGAAGAACAACCAGCCGTTAGGATGTTGTATTCATAATCGGACATGGCAAAAGATAGCTTTACAACAGGGTGATGTGGATGGTGCATGCGCTGTTTATTCATTGATGATGTATCTTATTTCAATAAAGGTTCTTACATATAGTCAAGTAACAAATCTTAATACAAAATTTAATGGACGGACATCTAAAGGACGACTATTCAAGGAATTTTTTGAGGAAGAAGGGCTATGTAGAAACGGTTTTTATTTTTCGACGATTGAGGAAAAATTGAAACATTCTTTTTCGAAAGAAGTTTCTGCGATTTCGTACACGTATAACAGTTCAGATTGCGACCAATCAAAAGCAGTTCAACGAATTAAAGAGGCTATTGATGAGAACTGCCCAATAATGATTGCAGAAGTGTTTAAGGGAGGTGGGGCACATGCTATCTTGGCTGTTGGATATGAGGTCTGCAATGATGAATTGACGAAAATATTTTGTTTAGACCCAGGCTATCCCATCGCTGATTATTCCTATTGGAATACTGTTGTCAGAATTAATGATGTAAAGGGCAAAGTTTATTCTTATACAAGCATATCTGACAAACAGATGAGCGATGTTTATATTCACGAAACATTGAGAATAACAAAAAGATAAGCAAATATGAGCGAAGAATTGCAACAGAAACTTCGAGACCAGCTTTGGGAGGTCGCAAACCGTTTGCGTGGCAATATGTCGGCAAGCGACTTTATGTATTTTACATTAGGCTTCATTTTCTATAAATACTTGTCAGAGAAAATAGAAAAGTATGCCGATAATGCCTTGGTGGATGATGAGATAACTTTTAAGGAATTATGGGTAATGGATGATGCCGATGCGGTGGAACTACAAGAGGAAGCGAAGAATCAATGCTTGGAGAACATAGGATATTTCATAGAACCTAAATTTTTATTTTCGTCCATAATAGAGGCTATCATGCGTAAAGAAAATATCTTGCCTATGCTTGAACGTTCATTGAAGCGTATCGAGGATAGTACATTAGGGCAGGATAGCGAAGAAGATTTTGGAGGCTTGTTTTCGGACATAGACTTGGCTTCACCTAAATTAGGCAAGACCGTCGATGATAAAAACACGCTCGTCAGCAATGTTCTTCTTGCATTGGATGATATAGATTTTGGCGTAGAAGCATCGCAAGAGATTGATATTTTGGGCGATGCATACGAATATATGATTTCCCAATTTGCCGCCGGAGCCGGGAAGAAAGCAGGAGAGTTTTATACGCCTCAGGAGGTCAGCCGTATCTTGGCAGAGATTGTTTCCATCGGACACCAGCGTCTGCGCAACGTGTATGACCCCACTTGTGGTAGTGGCTCGCTGTTGTTACGTGCGGCAAGTATAGGTAAGGCGGTGGACATTTACGGACAAGAAAAGAATCCGACAACTTATAACCTTGCCCGAATGAATATGTTGCTTCATGGCATCAGGTTCAGCAACTTCAAGATTGAGAATGGTGATACGCTTGAATGGGATGCTTTTGGCGATACCCAGTTTGATGCGGTAGTGGCTAATCCTCCGTTTTCTGCTGAATGGAGTGCTGCCGATAAATTCAATACTGATGATCGTTTCAGCAAGGCCGGACGACTTGCGCCGAAGAAAACAGCCGATTACGCTTTTATTTTGCACATGATTTACCACCTAAATGAAGGTGGAACAATGGCTTGCGTTGCTCCACACGGTGTGTTATTCCGTGGCAATGCGGAGGGAGTCATCCGTCGTTTCCTCATAGAAAAGAAAAACTATGTGGATGCCATTATAGGTTTGCCAGCTAACATCTTCTATGGTACGAGCATACCTACCTGTATTCTTGTCTTAAAGAAATGTCGCAAAGAGGATGACAACATCCTTTTCATTGATGCCAGCAAAGAGTTTGAAAAGGTCAAGACTCAAAA
>CANRID010000030.1 GCA_947630665.1 uncultured Bacteroidales bacterium
TTGAAAGTTGGGGACGGGGCATCCATCTGATCCTGTCGGAGTGCCACAATGCCGGTTTGCCGCAGCCGGAATTTAAGACTACGAATGATTCCGTAAAGTTGATTTTCCGTTATGGGTCTATTAATGAACCGACAAGTACCCGACAAGTACCCGACAAGTACCCGACAAGTACCCGACAAGTACCCCTTCTTATAGATGTTCTTGGGGAGAATTTTTATTCAGTCAAAGAGCTTATGGAACTTATGGGACTGAAAGACAGAGAGAACTTTCTGAATAACCATTTGAATCCAAGTATATCAGATGGATATGTAGAGCCATTGTATCCCGATAGTCCGAAACACCCAAAACAAAAATACCGCCTGACCGAAAAGGGTAAAGGTCTGCTAAAATAAGACAAGAGGGGAACCCAAAAGCCATTTTTGAAATTACAAGCGGCGCATGTACCGGATACCGTACACACGCCGCTTTGTATTTGATGGTCTATTGCCCGATCTGGGGCTATTTATTGTTTATTGTCTTCGATATATTTGACATATTTGTCATAGCCGGCCTTGTAATCGGCGTTTTTCTCGCGGAAACGGAAGTATACGTTTTTCAGATACTCTGCTACAGCCATTCTGATGTCTTTATCCTCCGTAAGGGTGAAAGCCTTTTCTAACGGAACGATGGCTGCCTCGAGGCATTCTTCCAGCTTATTGTTCAGTTCGGCGTATTTAGCATCGTCCATTTCCTGCGCAGCCTGCTGTTGCAGCTCGAAAGCCTGTTCATAATAGGTAGCGCCCAAGGAGAAAGGAGCGAAAAGATAGTTCGGATCCACTTCCTCGGCTTTTTTATACGCTGCGATAGCTTCATCGAACTTGCCTAAATTTTTATATACGTTGCCTTCCGCATAGATAAGGCTGGCATTGGTAGGTTCATTTTGCTGAGCGACCTTTATCAGAGAGAGTACCTTGGAAGGATCGTCCTTGGATTCCAGGTACAGATTGATCAGAGAAACCAAAATTCCCTGGTTAGTCGGATATTTGGTAAAGCCCTCTGCCAAAATCTCCTTTGCCTTAAGAGTGTCTCCCGCTTGTTTATAACTTTCGGCCAGCGGAGAATAAACATCTCCGTTCTGATCGTTGCCGATCTCTATGGATTTAGAGAAATACTTGATGGCTCTTTCGCTATCTCCGGACAATGCCGCAGTGTAAGCGGTATAGTAAATAACAGCGGTATCCACCGTATTCAGCAACGGGTTGGAAGAGATCTCCAGCACGGATTCGAAATTATCGGCAGCGCTTTTATTGTCCCCCAGAGTATAGTAGTTCATCGCTTCATTAACATAACGGTTCTGCAATCCTTGGAGTTGTTCCGTAATGGCCTTGCCCTGCGCATTCTTGGCATCCAGTTCTTGGGCTTTGAGCAAAGCCCGGTATGCCTCTGCCAGAGCATCGCTTTCCTTAAGGGTAGGCTGTTTTATTACCCACGCCGCCAATGCACCGTTTTCATCGTAATACAAATCCTTGTCCTCGTATGAATCCACATTAAACATCTTACCGCCTACTTCTTTCTGTTCGGACGAGAGAATTTTCTGATCTTTGAGAAGCATTTTCACTTCCAGCTGGGAAGCGTTTTGCCAGAGAGTTTTGATAGGCGCATCATAACAGTCGAGATAAGCACTGGACAGTTTGACCCAGGTAGCCGGACTGGCACCTTTCTTAGGATTTTCCGCATCGGCCTTCGCTTTTTCCAGCACCTTCAAAGCATCGGCAGCAGACTTTGTCTGAGCACCTGCTTGTGCGATACACAATAACAAAGCTAACGAGATAAATAATTTTTTCATATAATAATTCAATTTATGTTTATAAATTCATTTATATATTACCACGACAATTTATTCTCCAGCAATCTCAACGGGTTTTTCTTCGCTTTTGTTCACCACGCAAACCGCAGCGATCGCATCGCCCTCCTTTATATTGATCAGTCGTACGCCCTGAGTGGCCCGTCCGGCTACCCGGATATCGGAAACCGCCATACGGATCGTAAGTCCGGATTTGTTTATAATCATCAGGTCGTTTTCATCCGTAACATCCTTCAAGGCGATCAGGTTGCCGGTCTTCTCGGTAATATTAAGCGTTTTCACGCCTTTCCCTCCCCTGTTGGTAAGCCGGTAATCATCCAACTGGGATTTTTTACCGTATCCGTTCTCGCTTACTACTAAAATGGTTTTGTCCCGGGTCTCTTCTTTGGAGGTATCAACACAAATCATACCAACCACCTCGTCCTCTTCACCTATATTGATTCCCCTGACTCCCGCACCGGTCCGGCCTATGGCCCTCACATCATCCTCGTTGAATCGTACGCATTTACCGTCGCGACCGGCTATCAGTATCTGGCACTTGCCGTTGGTCAGGATAGCTTCCAGCAATTCATCGCCTTCCCGGATGGTTATGGCGTTCACTCCGTTGGCTCTCGGACGGGAATAGGCTTCCAATGACGTCTTTTTCACCACTCCCCGCTTGGTGCCCAGCACGATGTAATTATTGCGGATATATTCCTCATCGCTTAATGTTTCCACATTTATATACGCGCATACTTTATCCTCGAGTTCTATGTTAATCACATTCTGGATGGCTCTTCCCTTGGATGCCTTTGCGCCTTCCGGAATCTCATAAACTTTCAGCCAGAAGCACTTTCCGCTCTTGGTAAAGAACAGCATGGTGCTATGCATATTGGCCACGTATATATGCTCTATAAAGTCTTCGTCGCGGGTAGTGCTTCCCTTGGCTCCGACTCCGCCCCGGTTCTGCAATTTATATTCGGCCAGCGGTGTCCGCTTGATATATCCCATGTGGGAAATCGTTATCACCACGTCCTCATCCGCATAAAAATCTTCCGGGTTGAATTCGTCGGCCGAAGGCTCGATGACCGTGCGTCTCGGATCTCCGAACTTGGCTTTCAGACCTTTCAGTTCGTCTTTAATGATCTCCATCTGGAGTTCGTAACTTTCCAGAATATTTTTCAGATGCTCGATCAGCTTCACCAAGTCATCGTATTCGCTCTGGAGTTTTCCTCTTTCAAGTCCGGTCAACTGGCGCAACCGCATTTCCACAATGGCGCCCGCCTGCATCTCCGTAAATTCGAAACGGTTCATCAATCCGGTCTTCGCATCATCCACGGTTTTGGATCCCCGGATAATGGCGATCACTTCATCGATAAAATCCAGCGCTTTCAGCAAACCCTCTAATATATGGGCGCGGGCCTGCGCCTTGTTCAGCTCGAATTGCGTACGGCGCACTACCACATCGTGCCGGTGACGCACATAATATTTGATGAGCTGGATCAGATTGAGCAGTCTCGGCTTGCCGTCTACCAATGCTATATTATTAACGGAAAAGCTGGACTGAAGTTGGGTATATTTAAATAAGGTATTTAAAACCACATTCGCGACCGCCCCCATTTTCAGCCGTATGACGATCCGCATTCCGTTCCGGTCGCTTTCATCGTTCACATACGCTATCCCGTCTATCTTCTTTTCTTCCACTAACTCGGCGATCTTTTCGATCAGTTCCCTTTTGTTTACCATGTAGGGAATTTCATGGACGACAATGGTTTCCCGACCGTGCTCATTTACCTCGATATCGGTCTTGGCCCTCACGATGATCCGGCCCCGGCCCGTCTCGTACGCCTCTTTTATCCCCTGGCAGCCCTGGATGATGCCTCCGGTAGGAAAATCGGGCCCGCTCACATATTTGAGCAGTTCGTCTACGGTAATTTCACTATTATCTATATAGGCGATGATGGCATCGCATATTTCGCTCATGTTGTGAGGAGGCATATTGGTCGCCATTCCCACGGCGATTCCGGAAGCCCCGTTCAATAATAACAGCGGAGCTTTGGCCGGCAGTACCGACGGCTCCTGGAGGGTATCATCGAAGTTATTTCTGAAATCCACCGTATCCTTATCCAGATCCAGCAGCACCTCTTCCGCCAAAGAAGTGAAACGCGCTTCCGTATAACGCATGGCTGCCGGGGTATCTCCGTCTATAGAACCGAAATTACCCTGTCCGTTTACGAGCATATATCTCAAGCTCCAATCCTGGGCCATTCTGACCATCGCCTCATACACGCTTGAATCCCCATGAGGATGATATTTTCCGAGTACCTCCCCTACTATACGGGCGGATTTTTTAAAAGCTCCCCCCGATGTAAGTCCCAGTTCGTTCATCCCGAACAAAACCCTTCTGTGTACGGGTTTTAACCCGTCCCTCACATCGGGAAGCGCCCTGGATACGATCACGGACATCGAGTAATCGATATATGAGCTTTTCATGTGATCCTCAATGTTGATCTTCTCAATCCTGCCTTGCGTTTCTTGTGTTTCTTCTGATTCCATTTAAATCCACTTGTTTTTTCGACCCGCTAATTTACAAATAAAAAATCTACTGAACAAATCCAAAATTATTTGGGTGAAATTATTAATTTAGCGCAAATTTTAAACCCAAATGCATTTACAACTATCCAACGAACTGAATGACATTATAACTTACGCGAAAGAAGAAGCTATGAGGATGGACAGTTACTCCATCTCTACCGACCACCTTATTTTGGGCATTATCCGTCATGGGAAGAATACCGCATATAATCTCCTGCAAAGTATCGGGGTCAATCTTTACGAATTGAAAAAAGAGATAGAAAGCCGTATCAGAAGGACTGAGGTAATCCCGATAGAAAATCCGGAACGGATCATCCTCTCCAAAGGAAGTGAAAATGCGCTGAAAGTCATGTTTTTGGAAGCCAAATCCCTCCACAAGACAAAACCGAATTCCGCCCATCTGCTGCTCGCCATTTTAAGGGGGCAGGATTCGCTTGCCATCGATCTTTTAGAAGATATGAATGTCAGTTACGAGCGGCTCCGGGCCAAGTTAGTTGAAGCCGATGAAAGGGAACTGTCGGGAAAAGAGCGGGAAGATCCGGAATTTCCGGAAAGAAACTTCCGGAGGATCCGCAGCGATTTCCGGGAACGGGACGAGGAAGAAAACGGTAATGAGGAAAAGGAAAATCGGATGAACGAGGAGAAGGAAACACAAAATTTTAGAGTTCACAAAGTGGGGAATTCTTCCACACCGGTATTAGACAGTTTCGGATTCGATCTGACCAAGGCCGCCCGCGAAGACAAGTTAGATCCGGTAGTGGGAAGAGAAAAGGAAATAGAGCGTTTAGCCCAGATATTGGGACGGAGGAAGAAAAACAATCCTATCCTGATAGGAGAACCCGGCGTGGGGAAATCGGCCATCGCCGAAGGGTTGGCCATCCGGATCGCCAATAAAAAAGTGTCCCGCGTGCTGGCTGATAAAAAGATCATCTCCTTGGATATCGGCTCCATCGTGGCGGGAACCAAATACCGGGGGCAGTTCGAAGAACGGATGAAGGCCATCCTGAATGAAATAAGCAGGAATCCGGATATCATTTTATTTATCGATGAGATGCATACGCTTGTGGGCGCCGGAGGGGCGGCGGGTTCCTTGGATGCGGCGAATATGCTTAAGCCGGCTTTAGCCAGGGGAGAAATCCAGTGCATCGGGGCCACCACTTTGGACGAGTTCAGGCAATTCATAGAAAAAGACGGAGCGTTGGAAAGAAGGTTCCAGAAGATTACCATAGAGCCTACCAATTTCGACCAGACCCTTGCCATTTTAGAAAATATAAAGCAACGCTATGAGAAACATCATAACGTGCGTTATACGCCGGAAGCGCTGAAGATGTGCATCAGTTTGAGCGAAAGATATATTACCGACCGCTGTCTTCCCGATAAGGCCATCGATATCATGGATGAAGCCGGCAGCCGCGTGCATCTTAAAAATCTGAAGGTTCCCAAACAGGTGACAGAGCTGGAGAAGGCGGTGGATCTCCTGCGGGAGGAGAAACAGAAAGCGGTGGCGGAATCCAATTTCGAGAGCGCGGCTCTCTATCGGGATTTGGAGAAAGAAAAAACAAGCGAGCTGAATGCCGCCAAAGAAAAATGGAGGAAAAGACAGGATAAAAATCCGAGCATAGTGGATATCAACGATATAGCGGATGTACTTTCGATGGCTACCAATATTCCTGTGCATCGGATCGCCGAGAGCGAAGGGAACCGGCTGATGAATATGTCCAACATCCTCAGGAAAAAAATCATCGGACAGGACGAGGCCGTGGAAAAAGTTTCCAAAGCGATCCAACGCAACCGGGCCGGGCTGAAAGATCCGGGCAAGCCTATCGGGAGTTTCCTGTTTTTAGGTCCTACGGGAGTGGGAAAAACGCAATTGGCGAAGGTGCTGGCCCAGTATCTGTTCGATTCGGCGGACAACCTCATCCGGATAGATATGAGCGAGTATATGGAAAAATATGCCGTAAGCCGGCTGATCGGAGCGCCTCCGGGATATATCGGGTACGATGAAGGAGGGCAGTTGAGCGAAAAAGTGCGCAGGAAGCCTTATTCGGTCGTATTGCTGGACGAGATAGAAAAGGCCCATCCGGATATTTTCAATCTGCTGCTTCAGGTATTGGATGAAGGCAGGCTCACCGACAGCAACGGAAGGCATATCGATTTCCGCAATACGGTCCTGATTCTGACGTCCAATATCGGGACCAAAGAGATAAAGGATTTCGGGAACGGATTAGGTTTTTCCAACGCCACACGCCGGGATCACGGGACGGCCAACCGGCAGATTATAGAAAAGGCCATTAAAAAGACCTTTACGCCGGAGTTTCTCAACCGTCTGGACGATCAGATCCTGTTCAATACCCTTACCAAAGCGGATATCGAAAAAATCATCGATATCGAGCTAAAAGAATTGTTCGCACGGGTGGAGCAGGCCGGCTACAAATTGAAACTTACCAAAGAAGCCAAACAGTTCGTGGCCGATACCGGGTACAATCCCCAGTACGGGGCCCGTCCTTTGAAAAGGGCGATCCAGAGACATATAGAGGATCCCGTAGCGGAGGCGATCATCAGCAACCGCATTTCGGTGGGAGATACGATTACGCTGGATCTGAATAAAGAGAACAACGATATCGTGGCGCTTTAAGCCTTTTTCTTTCCGGTTCCGGAGGGGGACGGGCGGTACAGGAATTTCCGGCTCCCTTTATTGGCGATCCGGTAAAAACCGTCTCCTGTTTCAGTCATCCGGCGGGCGGGAATCCGCTCTCCCGTACGTTTGTTCACAAGATATTCTACCGGAGCCCGTTCTCCCGCATAAAAGAATCCGAGTTTCGGATATACGGAGCCTTCCGACCATTCGTTGTCGGAATAAGTCATGACTTCCGTCCGGCCGCCCTCCGCTTCCGCTTTCCGCAGAAAAGCGCCCAGCAATTTTCCCATTCCTCCCACTACCCTCACATCGGGCAAAGAGGCATATCTTACCCATTCATAGGAGCGGTAAAGCATATATTCTCCCGACGGATTTATTCTCGGATCTGCCGTTTCCCGACCCTCCAGCTCCTTCCCGACAGGCAGGTGCAGCTCCTTTTCGGGCCGGCTCCGAAACCGGGGCATCGGACGCGGAGCGGAGAATGTCGCGACCGCTACGATCTCATTTTCGTACAAGAGCATATATTTATACCGGCATTTGGCGTATCCGTACTGATGGCAGCTTTCCAGGAATCCGCGGATTTTTCCGTTAAATTCATTCACGTATTTTTTAATTTCCACCTTGCTGCGCGCGCCCTTCATCCGGCAGTATTCCTGTACATCCGCCACCTTGCATTTGCGGGCGAATATGGAGCGGAAACGGCCCAGACGGGCCAGAATCCGCTGTTCCATCAGCTGTCGGGAATAATGCCATCTGTCTTCGTATAAATATAGGATATCCCTATTCTTCCTATTGCCGGCAGCCGGGACGCATTCCCCGTCGGGACCCGCCGTTTCCGGAAATCCACCGGGTCCGTTTGCCGGGAATTCCTGTGGGGCAGGCACCAGCACGATCTCTATCCTGTGCGCCGGGAAAACGAATATTCCGTCTTTTTTCCGGTAAAAATGTTCCTTTTCGTTGGCCGGAGCGGGATCTTCGGTGAAATTTTTCCGCAAAAATCCTGTAAAGCTATCTTCAAATGAAGGGTCCATGACGGGGACAAAGATAGGGAAACTTTTCCCGGGTCCGGAAATCGGATAATTTTATTTGCAGGAAAAAAAGATTTTCTCTACTTTTGCAATCCCGAAACGGAACGCCCCTTTTTCTTCACAAGCAAAGAACAGGGCTTCCCATTAAAGGGATTACAGGATTCGCTAGCTCAGTAGGTAGAGCACAACACTTTTAATGTTGGGGTCCTGGGTTCGAACCCCAGGCGGATCACCGGAAAGAAAAACCAAAAGGCGGTAACAAAAAGACAAGTCCTGCGAAATCAATATTTTGTGGGACTTTTTTTATTACCTTTTGGGTACCCTAACCGCCACGAGAAGGTCACTGACGGACAAAAAATAGTGGCTTATTCGTACCCCTGACAAAATCTTCGGCATGTCGATTAAGCCCATAGATTTGTTTTGCAACTAAAAAATAGTTACTTTTGTTCAAAATAAACTGAAATGAGGCGTCTGCTTGTCACTCTGGGATATGTTCCGAGTAACAAGGGCAAGACCTCCGGCTCCCGTGTAGCTTACCTCGCAAAACAGGCAGGAGTATCCATCAACTCGTTCATACGTACGGCTGTGGAAAAACAGATTGCCGCCATGCTCTGAAATGAAAAAGACAACAGACAATGATTTCCCGGTGGTGACATTACCCAAAGAGGTGGTGTTACACCCCAACCTCACAGACGAATTGCTTGACAGATATTTGTTCCCGCATCGGTTTGAACCCGGCTGCTTTATCATAGCGTTAAACGGGAGCTGTAAAATATCAATAAACCTTATGGAATATGATGTAGATGCCAAAAGCGTTGTCACCATACTGCCACGAAGCATCGTCAGCGTCATATCGTATTCAGAGGATTTTGATTGTTGTCTATTGGCCTTCCCGCCTGAATTTATTAAGGATATGGATCTGTTACACACAATCCTGTCACGGGCTATTGCCATTGAGAAGGCTCCTGTGTTGCGATTAAATGAAGACGAAACGGTATTCATAGAAGAATTGTTAAACACGTTTGTAAAGATCTATAATAAGGCTCACTTAAAGGGAGAGCTGGGCTTCGGGGTGATAAAGAACATACTGATGTCATTTTTCTATGGAGTCTGTGCCATATACGACAATAAAACTCCCTTGATTTCTCATATACATATTACCCGCAAAGAAGAAATCACAAAAGAATTTCTTTCTCTTGTATTCAAGCATTATGCGAAAAAAAGAAGTGTGTCCTATTATGCCGATTTAATGTGCATTACACCGAAATATCTTAATACTGTGGTACGTGAGGTAAAAGGCATATCCGCTTCACAGATAATAGCCAATGCGGTAATCATGGAAGCTAAATCACGATTAAAGTCATCGACAGACACTGTGCAACAGATTGCCATTTCCCTGAATTTTCCCAATCAGTCGTTTTTTACCAAGTATTTCAAGCGCAACACGGGTATGACACCAAGTGAATACGCCGGTCGTTGACCTCTATAAAGGCGCGGGAATCTTCCTTCTGCCTATGCGCCAGCTTGAATATGGGAAGACAAATGCAAGAATAACACATCCGATACCTCCGAATATAGTCCACCCCGTGAGTTCTTTCAATGTTACAAGCATTGCTTGTTGTTGGACAGCATTCTTAGCAGATGCGACAGGCATTCTTGCAAATTCCGGATAAACATTATCATAATCCTGCGCTATCCTGACAATATGATCCTGAGAGCGTTGGTTTACTGCGTTTGAATAAATTGTCGCACCCCCGACAGGGCCTAACACGGCTCTGAATATAAGCATAATGAATACCCATGTTCCAAGTTGTTTCCCGATGTCAAGTTGATTCATACCATAGCATCCACAGTAGGCATAAATCATCCACATTCCAATTGAACGCAATATTGTCGGGAGTATCATGCTCTCAAATGTAGCCATTGCTTGATATTGAAAATACATATATACAGCGGATATTGTCATAAGCAAGAATCCTACAATGATAAACCATCTTGAATGAGCACCTTTTACAAGCATGACTATGTTTATAATCATTCCGATGCCAAATCCGAGTATCTGCCAGTTTGAGATTGAGGCAGCCTTGACAGAATCCAGTTTCATTGACATACCCATAAATGTGGTGACAAGAACCGAGCTTGAGTTCATGAACATCACAAGTGTGAAGAATACCATTGCCACAATCACGCTTGGTATAGCAAAAGCCTTGAAATCAATAAACTTTTTGTGGCAGTACAAGTGTTGCAGAACAAACACCGCTCCTGTTATCAAGGCTATCCCTGCCGAGATACATATACGTTCATCATCAAACCAGTCATATATTTTTCCATACACAAGCAGGTAGCATACCGCTGAAAGAAAGATAGTTGCAGAAACAGCCTGCCAGAATGGAGGGAAATTGTTTCCTCTTCCGATTATGGCATTTCCAGGCTTCATCAGACAGAAAACAAGCAACAAGGCTACAAATACAAAAGCCCCTACATACATATATACATATTGCCACTGATATTCGTACGCCATTTTGGCTGTCAGATAAGACCCGATCTGTCCGATAGTGAGGAACAGAAAGTAACTTGCGTTTTGCATGAATCCCCGAAATTTATCTTTTTTTGCCGCTTCTTCACCGGATGCCGGTGGCGCCGAAAGCATATCGAGAACATCGATACCGGCAATAATTCCCAGTAATCCGAACAGGCTGCTCAGCATGATAAAGACCCTTACAATACCCATAAGCAGACTGCACATGAAAAGCAGGGACATTGAATCCGTGACGCCACAGATATAGCTTAGAACAAACAATGCAGAAAATCCGACAATGAAGATACATCTCTTGCTGAAAGTTCGTAGTACCGGCACAAGAAATGGCCCTGCAATAACAAGTCCTATCGCAGACATAAATGTGGCAAACATCACATGTTCAGAAATAATACCTAATCCTGACACCATTTCTGCCGCATTGCTGCTATAAGCCCCATTTATGAATAGAGCCGGGAAGAAAATGAACAAGTACATCAGGATACTTGCCCATTTTGGTACCCAAGACTTAAAAAGGGAATCGTTCATTACTTATCGACTTTAACAATTGCCATCATTCCGGCAGACAGTCTGGCATTATCTTCCGGTGACAATTCCACAAATTCTATTCTTACAGGAATGCGTTGTTGTATCTTCACAAAGTTGCCGGCCGAATTATCTGTTGGCACCATTGAATATTTAGAACCGGTTGCGGCTGATATATGAGAGATTTTACCGTGCAGTTCCATATCCGGATATGCGTCAATATATACACGTACATCCTGACCTGCGTGTAAATCCCGAATTTGTTTCTCCTTATAGTTCGCAATAATCCACTTTGGCAAATCCGGCATAATATTGGTAATTGTCTGTCCTGCGTTCACAAGTTGTCCGACCTCAATACCACGGCGTCCGAGCCAACCGTCATAAGGCGCAGTGATGATTGTATAGGTCAGATTCAGTTCCGCCATATCCACCATTGCAGTCGCACGGAGTATCGCCGCTTCAGAGTTTTCTGCACGCACCGCCGCCTCGTTGACAGAAGATACAGCCGTTCTGCGCTGTTGACGCATTGAGGACAATTTCGCTTCCATTGCCACAAGTTCTGTTTCTATCTGCTCAAGCTGCATTGGAGTTGCGGCATTACGTTCAACCAGATTCTCATAACGTTGTTTGTCTTTTCTCAACTTGTCGATACGTGCTTCTATTTCAGCCATTGAGGAATCAAAGACCAGTACATTGTTTTCAGTTCTGTCGATTGTAGCACCGACACCGGCCTTACCTGCCTGTGCATCTTTTAGCATTGCCTCGGCCTCCATCAGTTTGATACGATACTCGCGGTCATCTATGACTACAAGGGTGTCTCCTTTATGAACAAACTCGTGCTCTGTGAAACGAATTTCTTTTATATATCCCGACACCTTTACATTGATAGGCGAGATATATTGCTCTACTTGGGCATCGTCTGTAGTTACCGTCGAGCGATGCTCGTTGAACATAGACACGATCATCCAAATTCCCCAGATAAGAAAAAGTACGGCTATTACCGATACTATGATTTTGGATGTTCTAACTTTTTCTTTAGGCCTGTTGTTTTCAGTTTCCATATATATCATTTTGATAATGTTTCAAGTTGATTTGTCAGTTTGAGGAGTTTTAGCTCAGAGAGAAGAAAGTTATATAAAGTTGTTACATAGCTGTTTTGTGCTTCTGTCATTCTCATTTCGTCTTGAAGCAATGTACTCATTGAAGTCACCCCCTCCTTGTATTGCATGGTTGTGACCACATATACATCCTCAGCAAGTTTGTAATTGTCTGAGGACCTTTTCAGGTTTCTTACATTGTTGCGCCAGTCGTTAACGGCATTCCAATATTGGGTTTTAAGCTGATTCTCCGTATCCTCTATCAAAATACACGAGCGGGCATACTCGGCATTCAAAGTGCGTATCTTGTGTTGCCTTGCAAGACCATCGAATACCGGTATCTTCAACTGTAATCCCCAGAAAGTAGCGTTATACCAATGATTTGTCGGATGAGAATGAAAATAGTTACTGAATCTGTCGGTATAAGCCGTCCATGATGTCCCTGCCACCAGTGACAATGTGGGCAGATATGATTGTTTGATTGATTCTTTCTTTTTCAACAGCAATTCAGACTGCATATTCAATAGTTGAAGTTCTTTAAGGTCAGATGATACTCCGACAAGCAATCTTGATTCGCACAACAGGTCATTGCCGTTTATACGTGTCACTAAAATCGGAAAATCAGGAGCAACGTCAAGAGTATATCTGAGTAGGTTTCTCTGTTGCTCACACATGGAATTAGCGTTGTCAAGCTGAACACGGAGATTTTCAAGATTTATTTCTACGCGTTGCACATCTATCTGCAATGCCATGTCGTTGTCATGCAGAGCTGTCGTGATGTTTCTCAATTCTTCAAGCATCCTTATGTTTGAGCCGATAAGAATTATCTGTTCCTGAGTTGTCTGTATCAGATAGTATAATTTCGCTATCTCCATTGTCAGGTCTTCAGCCGCTTTTTCATACGAGTAACGACTTATTTCAACCATTCTGTCAGCAATATTTATTCCGGCAAATATTGTCTGGTCATAAAGTGGCATTGAGAACTGAAGACCGCCATTTGTAGTATATTGCAGACCACGTCCAGCCATGTATGGCATATCAATTCCGAGAACTTTTCCAAGATTTGTCCCGTCAGAAAGAGAGGTTCCCCGATGGACATTATCTGTAAAACTTGCCGAAGCCATTATGATTGGTAGTAACTTAGACCGATTTTCCGATTTGGCTATTTGGGAAATGCGAATATCCTCCCCGGACCGTTTAAGAGAAAGATTGTTTTTCAAGCCAATCTCAATACATCGGCTTAGTGACAGTGTATCTACCTGAGCTTGCGCATTTAATACAACGAACAGAAATACAGTGAGTAACTTAAACTTACAATTTTTCATTCTTGTGTTATATTTTTTTCGCAAAGTTCGCTAAATCTGGTATAGAGCAAAGTGCCTATATTGCTCCATCGTTGCTCCAATTAGCCACAAAAAACGGCTATGACTGACTTGGAACTGAAAAAAGTTGACTTTTGAGATTCGTAGCAGACGAGACGAATCAACAAAATCGCCAAAAATAAACAGCACTTTTCACGAAAACCGACTCGTTTTTATGGCGATTTTTCTATTTGCAGCAGAGAACCATCTTCCATGAAATCATTGCAAGAAAAATACAGGATGTTGTTGGCCGAAAAGTTGAAGACCTTACTTTACATCATTGCACAGAGCGTCCCTTTCAAGCCCAATTACACGAAGATCGGTCGGGATTTGAATATGCATCGCAATGCGGTCTCCGACCTTATGATATGGCTTGCCAAAGCTGGACTTATCAATATATTGCGCAATGAGACACAGGGTATCAGCTTGTTAGGAAAAGTAAATAAAATATACCTCAGCAATCCGAATATAGCCTATCTGTTGTCAGATACGGAACCGGATATTGGAAATATTCGAGAAACCATCTTTTTCGCCTGGTTGAAAGCAACACACACCATTACAGCATCTGACGTTGCCGATTTTAAAGTAGGCAAATACACTAATGTGATCCGGATACTTCTATTTTGCATGCACGTACAAAAGGTAAGCATCTGATCACCTGAATATGAGGGTCGCTCTCGAAATGGTCGTAGGTTCCCAGATGTTAACAATTTGGTCTAGCATCAGACTATTTGCAAAGTTATCATATTTTTTCAAGAAGTTCTACCATTTCTGCAGGGGTGATGACGAAACTCTTTTGTGGGAAGTGCCTAAGGTTTCCGGTTACTAGAAATGAGCCATCTTTAGACAGAGAGACTTCATAAAACACCATGTCTTTAGAGTCAGGGAACAATTCATCAATAGCAGTTGTCCTATCCACATACAAGCCATCCGTAAGTATTGTCTGTATGACAGTGTCAATCAACTCCTCGCTGAAAGGGAATTTCTTGCGAGACAATACTTCTTTATATTCTTCGATTATTTCATCATTGAACAAAGGTATGAGTCTATTGTCTGTCACCGCTTGCAGGACCTTTGTCGGATTCGACATATAAGACGCCCCCAACAAGG
The DNA here is from genome assembly GCA_947630665.1 of uncultured Bacteroidales bacterium. GTDB lineage: Bacteria > Bacteroidota > Bacteroidia > Bacteroidales > UBA932 > Egerieousia. The sequence goes on from CANRID010000030.1 coordinate 14,713, forward strand.
CAGATACCAGGACATTTGTGTCTATGACTGCGTAATACTTATCGTGCATCTCTAACTTCCTTTATAATGGCGTTGATTTCATCGAGAGACATATCCTGAATGCCTGCTTCTTCCGCTTGTTTTCCCATCTTCAAGATTGCTTCCCAGCCTTTGGCATTGATTTCGTCTTTGCCGGCAGCCTTAATCTCGAATGGAATTCTGCGCTCACGTACCACTGTTTTCATAAACACGGTGATAGCTGCGGTCGTTGTAAAACCGAATTCTTCACAAAGGGTATCGAAATTCTTTTTCAATGAGTTGTCAACTCTTAATGTCATTGATGTCTGTGCCATAGTAATCTTGATTATATGTGCAAATATAATAAAATGTATTAACAATGCAAGTATAATGTAAATACAATCAATATAACACCATTCGTTTAAATAATAGTTCTGTCAAATCTTTTCTCTCTCATACCCTGTCGGTATCTGGATGATGAGTTCTGTATTCATAGTTTTTCGAGTTAAGGGATACAAGTTCCCGCGCTTCCAGAAAATACTTGATGGTTTTAAGGTAATTCAATAAAAATGTAACAAAATAGAATAATGTATAAATAAATTTTTATTTTATTAAATAATATTCCTATATTTGTATTATTCGATATTCCGCATTCCTAACTATCTGTAGAAAAGTGGAATACACAAAGGAAAGACATTTTTACGTTTTTTGTCTCGGGCTTATCGGAATCCCGCAAGTCCCGATATGGATTTTTGCAGGCAATGGGAAATTCCCGACAGACGGGACAAATAACGAATGTATAGATTCCTGCCTTTTCTTTTATTACTAAACTTAATAAGCCGTCTGCTTGGGGATCTCAGACATAAAAAAAACAATTATGGATAACAAAAAGCATAACTACCTCAATTTAAAGAATCTCAGTCGTTGCTTGAGAATTTCTTTATTATGCTTTGGCATCATGGCTACAGGAAGCGCATGGGCAATCGAACAGCCGCTTGGGGCGAATCCGGACGATACGGGAGTCAATTCGCCTTTACAGAAATTTACCGTTCAAGGTAAAATAACGGATTCGGACGGGCTGCCGATTATCGGGGCTTACATTGTAGAAAAAGGAACAAAAAATGGTACATCCTCCGACATGGATGGTAGATTTACTTTAGAAGTAAGCGAAAATGCTCTTCTAAACATCACTTTTATAGGGTATAAGACATTGGAGATCCGTGCTTCCCAGAATATGAGCATCGAGCTTGTGGAAGACTCCGAACTTATAGAAGAAGTTGTGGTAACCGGTTACGGTACATTCAAGAAATCCGCATTTGCAGGTTCTGCCTCCAATTTGAAGTCGAACAAAATAGCGGATGTTCCTTCCGTATCTTTTCAAGACATGTTACAAGGCAATGCGCCAGGTGTGCAATTCAGCCAGGCATCAGGCCAACCGGGATCATCCACTTCCATCAGTATCCGCGGTATGGGTTCATTCAATGCCAGCAATACCCCTCTTTATGTTATCGACGGTGTACCGGTTCAATCCGGCACCATAAATACAATGAGTTCGGACGCCGGGCTGGACATCATGTCAACTATCAACACTTCGGATATTGAAAACATTACCATCATTAAAGATGCGGCAGCCGCCTCTCTTTATGGTTCGCGTGCAGCCAACGGTGTCGTCCTGATAACGACCAAACAAGGGAAAGAGGGCAAAGCGAAGGTTTCTTTCAAGGCCGACTGGGGCTTTTCCGATTTTGCCATGGATTATCGTCCGGTCATGAGCGGTGAACAACGCCGTGAATATATTTATAACGGATTGAAAGCGGGAGCCCTTAGAGACGGCGACAGCGAAGCGGATGCCACCGCCTATGCGGACGAGGAAATCGATGCTTACGCTCCGGTGCCATGGTGCGGTTATGTAAACTGGGATGATATTCTGTTCAGGAAAGGAAATCATCAGACTTATGAAGCATCTATCGCCGGCGGTACGGACAGGTTCAAGTATTATTCTTCGCTTTCATATCTCAAACAAAAAGGTATTGCGCTCAACTCCGGTCTGGAACGTATCAGCGGACGTATCAATGTAGATTATCAAGCTACCGACAAGTTGAAGATAGGCGGAAACATGATGTTTTCCACCGTTAACCAGGATGTACATGGAGAAGGTACCTCCTATACTTCTCCTTTCTATTCTTCACGTAACTGCGTAGTTCCTTCAGATGCCGTTTATAATGAGGACGGAAGCTGGAACCGCGATTTTATTCGCAACAGCGACCGTAACCCGTTGCTGTCTGCCACTTATGACTATCAACGGGAATACGTAACACGTTCTTTCAACACCATATATGGACAGTATGAATTCATTAAGGATTTGACGTTCAAGACTACCCTCAGCTACGATTACACCATTACGAAAGGTAAAGACTGGTCCGACCCGCGCACTTCCAACGGCGATGATGACAACGGTTATATGACAACCAGATTCTATGAATATAAGAAAATGGTATGGGCCAACCAATTGAACTATAAGTTCAACATCAAGGAGGATCACCATTTCGACGTATTGGCCGGTTATGAGATAGACGATTATTCTCGTGACTATTTATCGGGATCGGCTTCCAACTTCGCCACAGCCGACAAGAACGCCGTCAGCAATGGTATGACCACTCAGGGTGTAAGCGGCAGCAATGTCGGCACCCGCATGGTCTCTTACTTGAGCCGTTTGAACTACGACTATAAGAACCGTTATTACTTCGGTGCCAGTTACCGTATGGACGGCAGTTCGCGTTTGCACGAAGACAGCCGTTGGGGTAGTTTCTGGTCCGTATCCGGCGCCTGGTGCATAGGTAGAGAGCCTTTTATGGAACGCGCCAAGGATTGGCTGACCGATTTGAAACTTCGCGCTTCTTACGGTGTGAATGGTACATTGCCTTCCGATTATTATGGTTACTTAGGATTAAGCAGCCTGACAAACGGCTATTTGGAAGAACCGGGTATAAGCCTGAGCCAAATAGAGAACAAAAATTTGGAATGGGAAACGAACTATAACCTGAACATCGGTCTGGATTTCGGTTTGTGGAACTGCATTACCGGTACAGTGGAATATTACACCCGTACTACCAAGAACCTGTTAATGGATATGCCTATTTCCATGACAACCGGTTTCAGCAGCTATCTGATGAATATCGGCCAAGTCAGGAACTCGGGTATTGAAGTGGAAATCAACTCAACCAACTTCCAAACCAAGAACTTTACCTGGAATACCTCCTTCAACATTTCTCATAACAAGAATGAAATTGTGGTATTGGACGGCATGCAGACGGAAATTGCCAGCGGCAGCCAAATCCGTATGGTGGGCAAACCTTATCGTACTTTCTATCTGATAGAGTTCGCCGGCATAAATCCGGAAACAGGCGCCCCTCAATTCTATACCAATGAAAAAGGGGACGACGGAAAATATATCAAGAACATTACCGAAAATCCGAGCGAAGCCAATTATATCGCGACCGCACAACATGCAGAACCGGCCGTTATCGGCGGCTTGTCAAATACCTTGCGTTATAAATGGTTCGATTTGAACTTCATGTTCTCCTATCAATTCGGCGGTTATTCTTATGATAACTGGGCGCAAAAGACAGAGCATGGCGGTGACGATCTGGAAGCCAATATTCCGACTTATTACAAGGATAGTTGGAAAAAACCGGGCGACATTACCAAATATGAATTCTTCTATGAAAGTCCGGATGTTCCGATGAGTGATTATCGCACGACCCGCCGCCTGCACAGCAGCGATTTCATCCGCTTGAAGACATTGACCTTCGGTTTCACCTTACCGAAAAACTGGTTAAGAAAAGCAGGTGTCGACAACGTTCGTATCTATGCCTCTGCCAATAATCTTTGGACATGGGCCGCACATGATTATTATGATCCGGAAGCTGTCAGCGCCGGTACTGCCATTTGGGGAACCCCTCCTTTGAAGACCGTCACTTTCGGTGTGAGTTTGAATTTCTAATCTTTTAATTTTGTGTTTTATGAAATTATCCAAATTATATTATATATGTATGGGTTCCCTGCTCTTTGCATTCACTTCATGCGGGAACGATTGGTTAAATCTGGAACCTTCCACATCCGTCGAGACCGAAACCAGCATCAAGATCCTTTCCGATGTAGAGTTTACGTTGAACGGTATCTATAGCGACATGCAATCATCGGATGCATATTCGGGACGTTTAGTGTATTACGGTGACGTGAGAGGAGACGACATGCAAGCCGTAAGTTTATCAAAACGTACGGGAGACTATTATAACTACGGACATACAAAAGACAACGGTCCGAGTTCGCATTGGTTAAACCTGTATTCTTTTATCCAGAATTGCAATCTGATTCTTAATAACATCGACAAGATCGATGCGACAGGCCAGGAGGAATACCGGGATGATTTAAAAGGCCAGGCTTTGGCTATCCGGGGTATGGCTTTGTTCGATTTGACGCGTATTTTCGGTTATCCTTATACAAAGGATAACGGGGCATCCCTCGGTGTGCCTATCGTCAAAAACTCGGAAGGAATCGCAAGCAAACCGTCCCGCAATACCGTTGCCGAATGCTATACCCAGATTATCAGCGACCTGACTTCCGCCGTATCTATGTTAAACGGTAAATTCACCAAAGGAAAGATCAATAAATGGGCGGCCATGACTCTGCTTAGCCGTGTATATTTGTATAAGGGCGACAATACGAATGCGTTGGCCATGGCCGAAGACGCCATTGAAGGGGCCGAAGGAAAAGGTTGGCAATTATGGAGCCACGACGATTATCCATACGCATGGGCGGAAGACGCCTCCAGCGCCGCACCGGGTGAAGTGCTGTTTGAAATCGTCAATACCACCACCGACTCTCCGGGCAAGGAAAGTATGGGCTATCTGAATTCAAAAAGCGGATACGATGATATGTGCATAACTACTTCTTTCTATGCATTGTTATTGGAAGATCCCGATGATATCCGTTTAAAATTACTGAGTTTCGACGGGAGCAAATATGCGTATGTATTCAAATATCAGCCGCAGGAAGGAGAGGTAATCCAGGATGCGAACATCCCGTTAATCCGTCTGGCCGAAACATACCTGAATGCATCCGAAGCCGCGGTGAAATTGGGCGACAACGAAAAAGCGGTGAAGTATCTGGACCCTATCGTAAAACGTGCCAACCCTAACAATACGGTTCAGGGCAAGACATTGACATTGGAAGATGTGTTGAATGAGCGCCGCAAGGAATTGGTAGCGGAAGGACACCGTGCGTTCGATCTGCTCCGTAATGGAATGAGCGTAAACCGTTATGATGTTCCAAACAGTAAGATAAAGAGTACCAAGCATTTCAGTAAGAATCTGGATTTCGATTGGGACTTCTACAGAATCGTTCTTCCGATTCCAAAGGCGGAAATGGATACCAATCCGAACATGGTCCAGAACCCGGGATATTAATAGGTTAGAGACTTCTGAAGAATAGGACATGCCTTGCCTGCAGTTTGTCCTATTACATTCATTTTAACATCGATGGGGATGGCTCAAAACAAAGGCCGTCCCCTTTTTTCGTGTGAAAACTCAAAATCTGAAATCCCTTTCTCCCTCAGCGATTCTTTTTAAATAAGCCATAGCTTTTTCCTTTACCCGCACATTGGGGATATGTTCCATCTCCCGCCATATCATTTTTTCCCCTTTAAGGCGCGTTTCCTCCGAGGCATAATCCTGCAAATATTCCCTCAGGGTGAGCAATGCATTGGGAGAACAGCAGTCGGCTATCCGACCGCTTTTGACCAAAGACATAAACCGGTCTCCCGTCCTGCCGGCGCGGTAACATGCGGTACAGAAGCTGGGGACATATCCCAGGTCCAGCAGCCAGCCTACCACCTGGTCTAAAGTCCGGGTATCGCTGATATCGAACTGCGCGGAATTTTCATCTTCGCTCTCGGGTTGCGCATACCCTCCCACACTTGTACGGGAGCCGCCACTGATCTGGGAAATACCGAGTTCCAGTACTTTCTCCCTGGATTTGCGGGATTCGCGCGTAGAGATAATCATGCCCGTATAAGGCACCGCTATCCGGATTACGGCAACGATTTTCCGGAAGATTTCATCCGATACGGCATTTTCGAAATCTCCCGCATCAATATCGTCCGCCGAGCAAATACGGGGTACGCTGATAGTATGGGGACCCACTCCGAAGACCGCTTCCAGATGTTCCGCGTGCATCAGCAGACCGACAAAATCGTAATAATAGGTATTCAAACCGAACAATACGCCCAATCCCACATCGTCGATTCCCCCCTCCATCGCCCGGTCCATCGCCTCCGTATGATAAGCGTAATCGCTTTTCGGCCCCGCAGGATGAAGAAGCTCGTAGTTTTTCTTATGGTAAGTCTCCTGAAATAATATATAGGTTCCGATTCCGGCGTCTTTGAGCTTCCGGTAATTTTCCACCGACGTGGCGGCGATGTTCACATTGACCCGCCTGATAGCTCCGTTTTTATGTTTTATACCGTAAATGGTCCCGATGGATTCGAGAATATATTCGATCGGATTCCTCACGGGATCCTCGCCGGCTTCCAGCGCCAGCCTTTTATGCCCCATATCCTGCAGGGCGATTACCTCTTTCCGTATTTCTTCCTGAGAGAGTTTTTTCCGCGCGATGGTTTTGTTTTTCAAATGATACGGACAATATACGCACGAGTTGACGCAATAATTGGACAAATACAGCGGCGCGAACATGACGATCCGGTTCCCGTAGAACCTGTATTTTATTTCCCGGGCCAGCGAAAATATTTTCTCATTCAAATCGGGCTGGCCGCATGCCAGTAAAACGGCTGCCTCCCTATGGTCCAACCCTTTACACTCCCGTGCCTTTTCGATCAGCCGTTCAATAAGAGCCCGGTTGTCTTTATGGCTGTCGGCGTACCTGATGGTTTGCAGAATCTCCTCATGATCAATGAATTCCTCCGCATTTTTTGAATTTATCCGATACATGATCAAGTCGAATTAAATAATCCGTAAAAGTAATAAAAATAAAATTCAACGGCCCGATATAAATATTTTGCCAATAAAATATATTGTTCTACCTTTGGTCTGCCGGAGTTAAAAATTCTATTTGTGTTATATGCAGAAAACTATTTTACTCTGCTTGGCAGTGATACTGTCGCGGGGATGCCTTTTTGCCCAGGGAACCGGGGAAGATCCGAAAATCTCGTTAAAATTCGATGTGCGTTTCGACGGGACTTATACCGGTTTCGCCGACAAGGACTCAGAAGAGGCCAAAGAGGATGAAGGTGGATTTGTCGGGAGGTATCTCAAATTGATCGCCGACGGGAAAATCAATGAAAAAATTTCCTACGGTTTCCGGCATCGTCTTTATATGGAGCATACAAAGCCCAAGGAGTTTTTCAGTTCAACGGACTGGGCCTGGCTGACGTTTCATTTCAACCGCTCGTTTTCCGTTACCGCCGGCAAACAGATCGTCGGCATCGGAGGATGCGAATACGATTACGCCCCCATCGACATGTATTTCTGGTCCGATTTCTGGAATAACGTAAAACCTTATCAGATAGGCATCAATATAGCCTATACGAATCCCCGGCAAACCCATACGATCAAATTCCAGATTACCAATTCGCCGTTTTCCACCAAAGCCCTCGAGAATATTTACGCCTACAATCTTCTCTGGTACGGGACATTCGGCTGGTTCCAGACGCTCTATTCCGTCAATATGATGGAGTACGAAAAAGGCCATTTCATCAATTATATAGCCTTGGGGAATAAATTTACTTTCAAAAATCTTTCGGTAGATCTGGATTATATGAACCGGGCGTCATTCGGACAGGATCATTTCTTCGCCGATTTTTCCATTATCGGCAAAGTCGACTATGCTATCGGGAAATATTTCAAAGTCTTTGCAAAAGGAGGCTACGACCAGAACAAGGCCCAGGAAGCCGGGGCGGCATTTATATATGACCGCTACGTAGTACCCGGGGTCAAGTACGGATTTTACGGAGCCGGCATGGAATATTTTCCTTTGAATACCAAAAACAACAATGTGCGCATCCACGCTTTCTGGACATCCAATAACTCGAAACCCGTTCCCCAGACATTCAATATAGGGATAAGATGGCAAATGAAAGTATTGGAAAGATAAACCTTTTATTCCCGACAATTTCATCATAACCTGAATCATACATGAAAACGCTTAAATTTTTGACAAAGAGACGGATCGAAGCCGTAATATTCCTCATAGTATTCTTCGGAGTCTTCGGGGCGGTAGGATATATCATGGGCGTGCCCAATATGCTCAATACCCTTATGAGCACCTCCTACAGCCTGCTGATGGAAACCGTTTTTTATTTGATGGGCATCACCGTACTGTCGGGAGCATTGGGAAAATTGCTGATAGAATTCGGAGTGGTCCGCCTCCTGGAGATACTGCTCCGGCCGCTGATGAAACCGTTGTTCAACCTTCCGGGAGTCGCGGCGTTGGGAGGCATCCTGACATTTTTGTCGGACAATCCTGCGATCATCAGCTTATCCAAGGACAAAAATTTCAGCAAGTATTTCAAGAAATATCAATTGATTTCCCTGACAAACTTCGGGACCGCTTTCGGAATGGGTTTGGTGGTGATCGTATTTATGTCGGGAAGAGGCTTCGCCGCTGCGGCCATGATAGGACTGATCGGATCGTTGGCTGGCAGCATCATCTCCACCCGGCTCATGCAACGTTTTATTCTGAAAGCCCATCCGGAATTTGCCGAGGGGGGAGCGGACGGAGGAAACGAACAGCAAATCTCCTTTAAATCGGAAGGCGGAATTTTTCTACGTATGCTGAACGCCTTGTTGGACGGAGGAAAAACGGGAGTGGATCTGGGACTTGCCATTATCCCCGGCGTGTTGATTATTTCCACTTTCGTAATGATGCTCACTTTCGGGCCCGGTCCCGACGGATATGACGGGAAGGCCTATCAGGGTATCGCCCTGCTTCCATTGCTGGCCGGAAAGGTCAATTTCATTTTCGAATGGCTGTTCGGGTTTCACAATCCGGAACTTATCGCGTTTCCTATCACCTCCTTAGGTGCCGTAGGCGCCGCTTTAGGTTTAGTTCCCAAATTTCAGGCCGAAGGATTGATAGACGGGAACGCCATCGCCGTATTTACCGCCATGGGCATGTGCTGGAGCGGTTTTCTAAGTACGCACACCGCCATGCTGGATTCGCTCGGGTTCCGCAACCTGACTTCCAAAGCCATTCTTGCGCATACCGCAGGAGGTTTGGTGGCAGGTATCATCGCACATCTGGCTTATCTGGCGTTCTCCCTGTTGTTATAGGCCATCTATACAGATTACTTTCCCGTTTTCCAGCTTATATCTTCCGCCGCTTTCGGGACAAACCGCCATACCGTCGGGACCGAACTCCAGACGATGGCCGCAACGGCTCATCCAACCGATCCTGCGTGCCGGATTTCCCACCGACAGCGCATAGGGAGGAACATCTTTCGTTACCACGGCTCCCGCACCTATAAACGCATATTCGCCTATATCATGGCCGCAAATGATAGTGGCATTGGCCCCTACGGACGCTCCGGTTCCCACATGCGTGCGGGCATATTGCCCCCTGCGGTTCACGGCACTGCGAGGGTTGACGACATTCGTAAAAACACAGGAAGGCCCCAGAAAGACATCGTCGCCGCAAGTGACTCCCGTATAAACGGAAACATTATTCTGTACCTTTACATTTTTGCCTAAGACAACATCCGGAGAAATTACTACATTCTGGCCTATATTACAATTTTCGCCCAATATACATCCGCTCATAATATGTGAAAAGTGCCAGATTTTCGTTCCGGTCCCGATAGTGCATCCTTCGTCTATTATAGCCGTAGGATGTGCAAAATAAGATTCGTTTTTCATCGTTTTTGTTATATTAGTTCCGTTCCGGGGCGGGATATTCAAACCCGAAAATATTCGCCTGATACAAAAGTATCAAAAAAAGAAAAAACAGGAATAATCCGGTAAAAAATATATCGCACCGGCGCAGAAATATATTTCCCGGAACCGGAGTATATTTTGCCTTTTTATAGATACATATATGCTCTGGAAGCGGATAATCCGTGTGAATACAAAAACTAAATTACCGCTTTGGGTAAACAAAATTGCTAATATGGGCAGGATCACCTATTTTACAACTTCTAAAGTATTAAGAATAACCTAATTATAATTAGCAATATGAGTCTTGAAGCAGAGAGGTACAGGAACGAATATATTTTCGTTCTGTACAACAATGAATTTAGAAAAATCGCCCTGTCGGACATTATGTGGATCGAAGCTTCTCGCAGCTACTGCAACATCCATCTTGTCGAGGGAGAATCCGGCGGAAGTATTTTATTGTCAACACCTTTGTTAAAGGTATACAAATGTCTTCCGACCGAACATTTTAAACGGATCAGCCGTTCCGTAGTCATCAATTTGAGATACGTAAATGCGATCAGAGGGAATTCGGTAGTTATCAATTCTTCTCAGTTTCTGATTTCGTCTTCTTACAGAAAAATTATTTTCAGTTCTTTCGCATTTATAGGAACCAAGAAAAAATTGTATTAATTATCGGGATGTTCAATGCTTTTCTACATGTCCGTATCCGACCTGCCGTTCCGGATAGCGCTTAGTATAGGGAACCTCTAACGGCTTTTCCGTTATCGGCCGTTCTGTTCCGCATGCACCTTCTCCCGTACGGTTCCTGCCGCCGGTCCGAAGGCGCCCGGGGTTCTATGCCCTATACCCGGACAGGCTTTCTGAATGTTGCTTCCTTGTAATCCGCATATAATCAGCCTTTTATATTTTATCCTTTTTCTGTTTTGCAGATCTGTCAAATATGTCAGCACATTGCTATTAGAGAAGGAGGCTATCGCAAAGGTATTCATTCAACAAGACGGTGAAATGTCTTTTTGGTACAGTATCGAGAGCGAGTGCGAGTGCGCCAAATCGGTCTAACATATATCTATTTTTATACAAGTTAGATCGATTTCGTGCTATTTTATTTTGCCGGTTCCAATAGAAGCACTATCTTTACGATAGAAAATTAGACGATTATGGAAAAGTTTTTCATCGGGAGAGAGAAGGAGCAGCAGCAGTTGAAAGATTATATTAACTCTGACCAATCGGAGTTTATCGCCGTATATGGCCGCAGGCGTGTCGGCAAGACATTCCTGATACAACATGTCATAGGCGTTGATTACGCCTTTTATGTTGCCGGCATGAACAATGTAAGCCTGCGCATTCAGTTAAACAACTTTATGCAGGGTATACAAAAAAAACGCCCCGATGTCCGCTCCGTGAAGACGTGGTTCGATGCGTTTATTGCATTGGAGAATTATCTCGAATCGTTACCCGAAGGTCGCAAAATCATATTCATTGACGAAATGCCTTGGATGGATACACCACGCTCCAATTTCATCAGTGGGTTGGAACATTTCTGGAACTCGTGGGCTTCGTGGCGCAACGACATAAAACTGATTGTATGCGGCAGTGCGACATCATGGATAATCAACAACCTTATCAAGAATCGCGGTGGCCTGCATAATCGCGTTACGCATAAAATTCCACTCAAACCATTTACATTGAAAGAGTGTCAGATGTATTTTTCTGCGCGAGGATTCCGTCTATCTACAAAACAAATTGCCGAGTGCTATATGGTATTGGGAGGCGTACCATTCTATTTGTCGAAGATGAATAAAGGAGAGAGCGTGGCGCAGAATATAGACAGGCTGTTATTTGCAGAAGACGGCGAATTGCGTGACGAGTTTCAGAGCCTGTATAATTCTCTATATAAGGATGCAACAAATCATATAAAGATAGTAACTGCGCTTGCAGCGAAGGGCAAAGGCCTGACGCGGAGAGACATTGTCAAGCAGACAAAATTGGCCAGCAATGGCAAACTTACTCTGATGTTGGAAGAGTTGGAGAGTTGCGGATTTATCCGCCGTTATGAACCGTTTTCGGCAAATGCGTCGCGGACTCGCAATCGGGTGGCAGACGAATATCAGAGTCCGGATACATTGTATCAACTGGTCGACCACTTTACGCTGTTCTACTTCCAGATAATGAAGAAAGCTGCAGCGCATGACCCGAACTATTGGTCGAACATTCAGAATTCACACGCTTATAGCGTATGGAGCGGATTGTCGTTTGAGATGCTGTGTCTGAACCACGTAGAGCAGATAAAAATGGCGTTGGGAATATCGGGCATTACAGCGAATATCTTTTCCTGGTTCGGCAAGGACAAAGAACGGAAAGCGCAGATAGATATGCTTATCGACCGCGCGGACAAGACAATCAATGTGTGTGAAATGAAATTCTATAACCGGCCCTATGCAATGACGGCGAAAGATGAAGCGGATATCGAACGCAAGGTCTCCTCTTTCATCGAAGCGACCAAAACCGACAAGAATGTTATCGTTACGATGATAACGGCCAAAGGCATCGAACAGAACGAGCATTCTGGCGGCATTCAGAAAGAACTAATACTTGACGCTCTCTTTAATTAGACAAGGTTACAGTTTGAAAAATTCGCGGATTCTTTCTACGACCCGATCCTGTTCTGCACGCGTCAGTTCCGTATGCATCGGCAGCGAAAGCACGCTTGCTGCCAGCTCGGCGGATACGCCCAACATCTCCCCTCCTATTTTCGCAATATCCCGAAAAGCCTCCTGGGCCTGAAGCGGAAGCGGATAATAAACCATGCTCGGAATGCCTCCCTCCCGCAGATACTCCTGCAATCGATCCCGCGTCCTCCCCTCTTTCGCACCGGCGGACTCCCCTCTTATCTTCAACGTATATTGATGATACACATGCGTACCGTAATCCTTCTCTTCAGGCATCAGAAAATACTTTCCCTGCGGATCCAGTTTCCGCAACCGATCGGTATAATACCGGGCAGCATTGTATCGGGCAGCATTGTAACTGTCCAGATACTTTAATTTTACATCCAGTACAGCCGCCTGGATCGTGTCCAAACGCGAGTTGCAGCCGATCAAATAGTGACGGTACTTTTCCCGCTGACCATGGTTGGCAATCATCCGGATCCGAAGGGCCAGCTCATCGTCATCGGTCATCAAAGCGCCTCCGTCCCCGTAACAACCCAAGTTCTTCGACGGGAAAAAGGACGTGCATCCGATGTGTCCCATCGTTCCCGTTTTTTTTACGCTTCCTTGTCGTCCGAAACGATACTCGGCGCCGATAGCCTGCGCATTGTCCTCCACTACCCACAAACCGTATTCCTCAGCCAATGCCAGAATCGGACCCATATCGCAACTCTGACCGAACAAATGCACCGGCACAATGGCTTTCGTCCGCGGAGTTATCGCCCTTCTGATATGTTCCACTCCCACATTAAACGTCCCATAATCCACATCCACCAGTACCGGGGTCAGTCCCAGCAAACCGATTACCTCGGCCGTGGCCACATACGTAAATGCCGGTACGATCACCTCGTCTCCGGCCTTCAATTCCAAAGCCATCAGCGCGATCTGCAATGCATCCGTACCGTTTCCGCAGCCGATCACATGCTTCACTCCCAAATAATCCGACAGATGTTTCTCGAACTCCTTCACCTGAGGTCCCTGGATAAAAGCGCTGCTGCACAAGACCTGGGAAATCGCCTCATCCACTTCCAATTTAATCTTCTCATACTGCCCCCGAAGATCTACCATCCGGAGCATCGACGAGCATTGTTGCATAATTTTCTGTATTTCTTTTTAATTACAAATCAGCCGGTTCCTTGCAGAATCAGGACTTTTTCTTTCTCTTGCCTACAGTCGGCTTCATATATAACCGCCCGGCGGCGAACCGTCACCACCCGAATGGATGAGCGCTCTGCGGCAGTTTCGCCAGCGGATGGTAATCCCCTTTCAGGCCCACCGGCGTGGCATGACGGATATCATGTACGATCCCGATACAGTTCCGGGCTTCGCTGATACGGAAACCTTCTCCCGCAAGGATCTTTTCATAACTGCGCGTATGCAGCTCCGTAAAACCGGCGCTGAACTCGAATTCCTCTCCGTCTATATAGATTGTACGGTAAGTACGCTTTTCACCTTCCACCGCATTCGATGGAAGGTGAGCCGCATTGATACTCAAAAAGTAACGGACCCGGGCTTTTTCCAGGCCTAAATAACCTGCCACCCGGTCATGGCTTTTCACATGCACGATATTCTCTTTCACTTCTCCGAAAATCCATTGGAGCATATCGTAAAAATGGACTCCGATATTGGTCGCCAAGCCTCCGCTTTTGTGATCGTCTCCCTTCCACGAGGTATAGTACCAGTATCCGCGGGAAGTAATATAGGTTAAATCCACATCATATACTTTATCCGACGGTCCGCGATCGATCTTTTCCTTCAGGGCCACGATCGAATCGTGCAGCCTCAATTGCAGGATAGTGTAAATCTTGCCGCCCGTCTGCTTTTCCACCTCCTCCAGCGCATCTATATTCCACGGATTCAGCACGACAGGCTTCTCGCAGATTACATCCGCTCCCAAACGAAGTCCGTAACGGATATGGGCATCGTGAAGGTAATTGGGAGTACAAACCGAAACATATTCGATCTGTCGGGACGTACCTCGTAATTTCGAACAATGACGATCGAAAAGCTCCTGCTCCGTAAAGAAAGATGCCTCCGGAAAATAACTGTCCAGAATCCCCACGCTGTCGAAACGGTCGTAGGCCGCCTGCAAAACATTTCCCGTATCCTTGATCGCCCGCAAATGACGCGGAGCAATATACCCGGCAACGCCTATAAGTGCAAAATTTTTCATATCACTGGTAGTGTTTCAAAAAATGTGTCCAGAGAAAGTCTTCAGACCTTTTAGTTTTGCAAATATATCAATTTATCCGTTAGTTACATCCCGGAGAGTGCGCCTTCTGATGAGATATCATGACGCACAAACATAAAAATTGCGGAAGCTGTCAGGCATGTCAGCCTTTCAACTTCCGCAAGAATCCGCTCCCGAACAATAAGAACTTTAATTTTAATGTATCACTTATCTCCTTCTCCATCTATCATCCCGACAGAAAACGCAGCATTGCCATAGCCCGATTGCCGGTAAGAATATGTCACATCCATATCGTTCTGTATGACAAAGATTTGAATGAGCTATTTGGCTATCTATTCGATAGAATCCCGAATTTTGGATATTATATACCTTACATCCTCATCGGTCACATACGGACCCGAAGGCAGACACATGCCGACCTTGAACAACGATTCCGCAACGCCGTTCACATAGGCGGGATTGTTTTTGTAGACCGGCTGCCGGTGCATCGGCTTCCATAGCGGACGCGCCTCCACTCCTGCCGCATCTAATGCCATGCGCAGCGCCTCCACATTGGCATTCGGTTCGCAATCGGTATGCGCTTGCTCTGTCGCATGTACGACACCTGCCGCTCCGCCAACAGCACCCTTGATAGTCGTCTTGTAAGCATTTTCCTGCCCCTTGATGCGAATCGCCGGATCAATCGTAATCGTATTCAGCCAGAAATTCGCATCGGAGCGTCCCGACGGGTTGCCGTGTACCTCGATGCCCGGAACATCGGC
>CANRID010000031.1 GCA_947630665.1 uncultured Bacteroidales bacterium
AAGAACTACGAATGACATCTCACTGATGCCAGTCGTAATCTCGCTTCGTCAATATGTACTTCTTCGGATGCTTACATTTGTTAAGTCAAGTTGTTGAGAATCTAAAATAAACTGCAAGCCGAGAGCAAAAGGCAAATGAAATTTGGATTATGCCGAGGCGCAGCGTGATTGTGACGAAGTTAAAATAAATTTTACCCGAAACAGACTTTGGCACGCCCTTTGCAAGTTTCTAAAGCAAATAGTTTTTTCATAGGTCAAAATTTAGGTTAAGAAAAAAAGATTGTCGGGCTCTGCGGCAATCTTTTTTTTATCCGAGGCTTTCTTTTTCTTGGCATTTCGGAAATTTCGCGTATCTTTGCACACCTTTTCTCGAGAAGATTAGGAAGTTATTAAAATATTTAATTTTTAAACTCACAGTTATGGCTGTTAAAATTCGTTTGTCACGCCACGGAAAGAAGAATTACGCATTCTATCATATTATAGTGGCGGATAGCAGAGCTCCACGCGATGGACGCTTTATTGAATTGCTCGGTACGTACAATCCGAACACCAATCCCGCAACTATTATCTTAGACGGAGATAAAGCATTGGATTGGCTCACCAAAGGAGCGCAACCTACCGAAACCTGCAAAAGGATCCTTTCGTATAAAGGAGTCCTTTTAAGGAAGCATCTCCAGGGCGGAGTACAGAAAGGAGCATTGACCCAGGAACAGGCCGATGCCAAATTCAATGCCTGGATAGCTGAGAAAGAAGCGCAGATCAGCGCCAAGAAAGCCAGTCTCGCGCAAAATCTTTCCGCCGCCAAGAAAGCGGCTTTAGAAGCCGAGGCCAAAGTAAATACAGCCCGGGCTGAAGAACTTGCCCGGAAGAAAGCCGAAATAGAAGCTGCCAAAGCAGCCGAAGAAGCGGCGGCCAAAGCAGCGCAGGAAGCCGAAGCGGCAGCTGCAGCCGCAGCGGAGAACTCTTCCGAGGAAAAGACCCCGGAGGCTCCTGTATCCGAAAACACGGAAGCATAAATCGATGAGCGCACGAGATCATAATACCCGCCCTTCTCCGGAAGATGCGGAATTAGTGTCCGCCGCGCAAATCGTAAAATCCTACAATACAAACGGAGATGTCGTTATACGGCTGACTTCCGGTTTATTAGAAGATTATGACCATCGGGAACCGGTATTCCTTTATTTTGAAGGATTGCCGGTTCCTTTTTTCATAGAGAGTTACCGTCCCAAAGGGAATAACGGGGCGCTGGTAAAATTCACCTCCATAAACGATCTGTCCCATTCGGAGGAACTGATTAAAAAAGAGATTTTCATAGATCCGCGATATTTGACAGCAGAGGCTGCCTTAAACAATCCGGATTCTCCGGAGGAGTTTCTTATCGGGTCTGTCCTGCAAGATGAGAATGAAAAAGAAATAGGAACCGTAGCGGACTTTTTAGATTTTCCCGGAAACCCCTGCCTGAAAATAAGACGGAAAAACGGCAATACCGATTTTTTGGTTCCTTTCAACGAAGAGCTGGTTCTTCGATTCGATCCCCGGAAAAAAATCCTGCAAATGCATATTCCGGTCGGATTACAGGATTTATAACGGCTCTTACGCCTTCCAAAATACCTTTTTCCGGCTGAACAGGCTTACTATCCACATCGTAAAGATTGTGATAACAGCCGCACGGAGTACTCCTATCGCAGGGTATTGCGGCGGATAAGCGGCCCGGTATAAAAGGATCAGTCCCGTAGCTTTCATAAAAGGCATCACTAAGCTTCCGAAGGCAATATAGCCCATCAGCGGGTTCCGGCCGGCTCCGGAAAATATACTCACCATGAACCTGTCGGGAAGATGTCTGCATATATACATGGAAACTAACAAAAGGAAAATGCTCAATCCGCCCGCCGCAAGGCAATAGGAAATCGTACAGGGGACTTTTTTAATGCCTCCGTCCATATTGTCTATAATCATTCCGCAGAAAAGCAGGTACGCTCCCACCATAAAGATTGTCTTGTATTCCGGCATGTTCCTCGAAATCAGATACCGCAGGGCCCACCACCCCAGTACACCCACACCCAGATTCCACCAGTATAAACGCATGTAAAAAGCATAGCAGGCCCATATCGTCCAGAGCAGCAGCAGTGCGAAAACCGAAAATCCGGCCCAATGGGAGCCGTTCTCCCGGGAATACTCGGGAATGCCGGGCTCGTTCCGTCTTTTCCACAAGATCTCTCCTATATAGGTGGAAGGGAGCAAAAGCAGCAGAAAATAAATATATTCGGGATTGAACCACCACCGGATGCCAGGATCCGAATATGCAATGTCGGGAAGACCCGCATACTGGGTGGCAAGGGTAAACGCCAGAATCAATCCCCATATCGCCGCCCGGATCTTCAGATTATCGCGGGTAAAATACCAGATAAGGGAGCCGAACAAATATAAAAACGCCAGCAGGAAAATAATGATGCCCCTGCGCTGCAGGCTGATCTTCTCCCCGAAAAGGAAATGACCTGCGGCGATAATCCCGCAAACAAGAACCAGGGCGCTCAGACGTATCCATCCCGCATACCGGGAAGACCGTTTTCCCTTGAAAACCATATAGAGCGGAAAAAGGGCGCAAAACCCCAGCAGGGTTAAAATCTGGGGCCAGATACCTTCCACATCGGAATAGTTCAGCAGGACATACAGATAAGAGAAAAGCCATAACATCCCGAAACGTCCCAGCACGCTTTTTATAAACCCGCCGGAGGTCATTCCCGTGCGGATTTTTTCCTTTCCCGACAGCGGAATGGCCGCTCCCATGCAGAAGATAAATACCGGAAAAACCAGATCCACCCATCCGATGCCCGCCACCTGTATATCCAACTGATGAGAAGGAGGCGGATTCTGGATATGATACATCCAGCCGGGCAAGACGCCTGCCGGCACCAGAGCGCTGAATATCATACCGAAAATCGATAATCCGCGCAAAAAATCCAAAGAAAGGTCACGTCGTTTCATAAAACAACTTATTTATTTTCAGGAAAACCGGGCGATAATCTCCCGGGCTTCGGCCACTTTCTCTTCCAGCAATTGCCGTGTCCGGGCCTCCGCGATAAAGCGAAGATAAGGTTCGGTATTGGAGGGACGGATATTAAACCACCAGTCGGGAAATTCTACCCGATAGCCATCGAAATCCATGTAGGCGGAAGGTTCCGCTTTCTGCATGAAGTAATCCCGCACCGCATCCATCGCCTCCTGCTTCCGCTCCAACTTGAAATTTATTTCCCCGGAATTTTCATACCGCTCTATCGCGGCAATGGCCCGGGAAATAGGAATTCCCTTTCTTTTTAAATCGGCTGCGATATCCAGCACGATGAGCGATGCCATGATGCCGCTGTCCGAATAGAAAAATTCCTTAAAGTAATAATGACCGGCCAGCTCCCCTCCGTATATTCCGTCTATCTCCCTCAATTTGCGGGCGGCATAGGCCCGGCCCACTTTCCAGGTACACATCTGCGCTCCCATAGGCTCCAGATATTCTCCTACCGCTTTGGAACTGCGGATATCCTGAAGTACCTTTCCTTTCATGCCCCGTTTTTCTATCCAGTAATGGCCCATGAGCGCAATAATCAGATCGGGAGAAATAAACCGGGAATTTTCATCCGTAAACATGACCCTGTCTGCGTCGCCGTCATAAATGACACCTATATC
Organism: uncultured Bacteroidales bacterium; assembly: GCA_947630665.1. Lineage (GTDB taxonomy): Bacteria > Bacteroidota > Bacteroidia > Bacteroidales > UBA932 > Egerieousia. The sequence continues at coordinate 3,679 of CANRID010000031.1, forward strand.
GCATTTCTCCTTCAGCACCAATTTTTGCAGATCCGCTACATTCTCCGGCACTAACGGATTCGCTTCATGATTAGGGAAAGTCCCGTCCATCCAGTCGAATATATAACGGGGTCCGTCGCCCAGAATATCCTTTATGATCAGGGCCGCCATTCCGTTAGAGAGATCCATCCCGACAGTCAGGTTCGAGTAATCTTCTTTATACTGCATCAGAAATCCGACATATTCTTTCCGGAGATCTATATATTCCACTTTCCCTTTTTTCGCTGCGGGAACACACTCCCGGGTCATGACCCATTGTTCCAGCACATCCAGGCCATTGTCGAAACCTACCGGCAAAGCATCCGTAGCAGAGACCTTCATCCCGTTATATTCTTTGGGATTATGCGAAGCGGTAATCTGCACGGAAGCCCGGAAGCCGTACCGGGCCGTAGCGAAATATATCATAGGCGTGGTAGCCAGCCCCATATCCGCCACATCCGCGCCGGCATCGGTAATTCCTTTTACCAAATATTCCCGTATTTCCGGGGAAGAAACCCTTACGTCCCTCCCCACTAACACCTTATCCGTCTTTAACAATTCGGGCAGAAAAAAACCTGCCTTATAGACGGTATGTCTATCGAAATCCTTATTATAAACGCCCCTGATATCATAAGCGTGAAAAGCTCCCATATTCTATTCTTGTTTATTTCTTTCCCCTGTTACCCCTTACTATTGTAACTTTATTACTTCATTTGCCTTTTGCCCCCGGCTTGCGGTTTATTGTAATTTCAGCGGAACAATCAGTTCGTCCAAGGTCCTTTTAGGTACATGGTGGCGTCCGTTTTCCTCTCTCCAGTATTTATACATATTGTCTTTCAGATCGTCTATGACTATTTCTTCCCGAGGCTTGCCTAATGCGATTACCTGAATGATTTCAAAATGGCTTTCCAACTTTAATATTTGCGAGAGCTTCTCCCTTTTGACCGAAGCGATGATGCATCCTCCGTATCCGAGCTCCACGCTTTGAAGCAGAATGCTTTGGGCCGTGATGCCGTGATCGCAGGAAGGAGTGGAGGAAATGTTTTTATCCAGCAGTTGGATAATATACGCCGAAGGGCGTTCTCCTTCGGACGGACCGGGCCAGTCGGTCAGGTAGCCCGCCCAGGCGAGCGTTTCAAAGATGCGGGCGTTCATTTCCCTGTCGTTGCACAGGACATATTTAATCGGCTGGATATTGCGGGAGGAGGGAGAGAAGCGGGCCGCTTCCACCATCCGGACCAGATCGTTATCGCTTACGGCCGTCTCCTGGTAGAACCGGCGGTAACTTCTGCTCTTTTTTATAAGATCTAAAATAGTTGTCATAAATTCTTTTCAGGTGTTTGGTTTATGGGTTTCTATATTAATCTGCAACCTTCGGTCGATGGGCAGAAACGAATTTTGAATGAAAATCATCCAAATATAATACCCCTGGCATGAGATCGAAAGGAGCGTATGCCGTTTACCGGTTACAGGAATTTTTCCAGTTCCCGGAGATGATTCAGCCGGAGGATAGCCGGATGTTCGAATTCCTGCGTCTGGTCATGCACCCAGGCGATTTCCCGGGGGATATATACCGCGCTGGCCCCTAATGCGATTACCGGCCGGATGTCCGATTTGAAGGAATTTCCCACCATGACGAATCTTTCCGGCGGAATGTCCAACTTCTTCAACAGTTTCCCGTATTCCGCCTCGTTTTTTTCGAGCATTATTTCGATATGGAAAAAATATTTTCCTAATCCCGATTTTTCTATTTTATCCCTTTGGTCTTTCAGATCCCCTTTCGTAGCCAGCACTAAGGGACATACCGGGTAAAAGCGTTGCAACGTCCGTTCAACATCCGGGAAAACGCGCATGGGCGGGGATACGACTCTTTTACCGATACCGATTATTTCCCGGATCTGCTCGCAGGTCGCACGGCCTTCGCTTAGTTCCAAGGCCGCCTCCACCATGTCGATAATAAAAGTTTTGGAACCGTATCCCAACAATTCCATATTCCGGCCCTCTACTTCCATCAAATAGTCTATGGCCCGCTGCTGTTCGCAAAAGGGAAGCATCGTCCGCGCGAATTCCTTTTCCGCGTTTCTGTAATTTATTTCGTTATGCCAGAGCGTATCGTCGGCATCGAAAGCGATGATCTTGTTCTTGAAATCCATTTTTATATTTATCCCGACGGGTTCCGGCCGGCCGTCGGGATATCGTTTATATGTATCTTATTGCTCGGCAGGCAGAATACTGATGATTTTCACCTGTTTTTCCGGTACGGATTTGGCTCCTACGGGAATATCTGCGATTTTATCCACTACGTCCAGACCGCTGACCGTTTCCCCGAAGATCGTATAGTCCCCGTCCAAATGAGAGCATCCGGCGGCATCCTGTACGATATAGAATTGCGATCCGGAAGATTCCCGGTTCGGATTGGCTGTATCGCCTTTGCGTGCAGCCGCCAACGCTCCTTTTTTATGCGTGAAGCCGGAGACGATTTCCGCCGGAATGGTATAGCCCGGTCCGCCGGTGCCGAATGTCTCTACGGCTTCCGGATTTTTGGTGTTGGGATCTCCCGTCTGGATCATGAATCCCTTGATGACACGATGGAAAAGGATGTTGTCGTAAAAACGCTCGGAGGCGAGTTTGACGAAATTGTCCCTGTGCAGCGGGGTTTCTTTGTAAAGTTTTACCCGGATGGTGCCTTCCGTAGTGTTAATGTCGAAAACCGGTTCTTCCGGCAGGGAGGCGGGATCGAATGCTAAATCGGCATTTTTCATTTGTTCAATTGTTTTTTCCCCGGATTGTTCCTCTTGTACCGGTTCTGCCGGTTGCTGGCCCGATTGCGAGTTCTTGCATCCCAGCAGGGCTACCGAGGCAATGATTAATAAATGGATGACTTTAGATTTCATGGTATGAATTTTTCGTAAATACAGAGACAAATTTATTAAATAATTCGGTTTTTTAGTACCTTTGGTATTAAAAACGGGTCTTTCCGTTCCAATCCTTATATCCGATATGAGACTTCGAATCACACTCTTCATACTGATCCTCCTTAGCGCATTCGGCAGGGTGGAAGCCCAGTCTGTAGGACTGGTGCTGAGCGGTGGCGGGGCCAAGGGACTTTCCCATATCGGAGTCATCAAGGCGCTGGAAGAAAACGGGATTCCCGTAGATTATATTTGCGGCACCTCCATGGGCGCCATTATCGGCGCTTTATATGCCATCGGGCTTTCTCCGGACGAAATGCTGTATCTTTTTCAAACGCCGGAATTCGAAGCCTGGTATAAAGGATTGCCCGAACAGGCCTATGCCAATTATTTCTATCGGGACGAAGCCATGCCCCGGATGTTCAGCTTTTCCTTTTCCAAGAAAAAAGAGGAAGGCGACCGGAAAAAATTCAAGATGGACCTGCCCACCAATTTAGTGTCGCCGTATCCGATGGATCTGGCCGTGATGCAGATATTCACCTCTCCGGCTTCCGCCGCGAAATATGATTTCGACAGCCTGATGGTGCCGTTTTTTTGCGTGGCCTCGGATATCGCCCATAAGCAGCCGTATATCATGCACAAGGGAGACTTGGGGGCGGCCGTAAGGGCGTCTATGACTTACCCTTTTTATTTTAAGCCTATTACCATAGATTCCATTTTATTGTTCGACGGCGGATTCTATAATAACTTTCCCTGGGATATTATGAAGGAAACATATAATCCCGATTATATCATAGGTTCCAAATGCGTCACGGGAGAGGTAAAATTAGATGAAGAGGATGTAGTGGCGCAGGTGACCAATATGCTTACGGTCCAGACCGATTACCAGATTCCGGAAGATAAGGGAATCGTGATCGAAGGGCAATATCCTTATGGGATTATGGATTTCCATCGGGTGAACGAAATCGTGAAGATGGGATATGAAAATGCCCTTCCGGAAATAGAAAAGATAAAAAAGAGGGTGGAACGCAGCAGAAGCGGAGCCGAGTTGGATTCCATGCGGCTGGCTTTCCGCTCCCGCTGTCGGGAAGTGCGTTTCGACCATCATATAGAGATCAGTCCCAATCTCAGCAAAACGCAACGGGATTTTATCGACCGCACGATGCGGGAAACCCGGCATGAGGATTTCGATTTCGAACAATTCAAAAGAGGTTATTACCGGGTCATCGCCAGCAAAACGGTAAAGACTTTTTATCCGAGCTATCGGGAACGGGAGGATTCCCTGTTTACTTTAAAGATAAAAGCTACGCCGGCTTCCCCGTTTACCGTTTCCATAGGGGGAAATATATCTTCTTCCTCTCTGAATCAGGGATATATCGGGGCATCGTACCATTATCTGGCCCGCAACCCCTGGACGGCGTCGGTGGATCTGAATCTCGGGAAATATTACAAAGGGGTTTCCACCCGCTGGCGGCACGACATTTCGGTAACGCCTTTGGCTTTTTACGATGTGGAACTGACGGTACACCAATTCGATTATTATAACGGAAACCAAAACCTTTTCCGGACGGACAAACTTCCCAACAATGTGCAGGCCAAGGAGTTGTTTATAAAGGCCGGTGCCGGTACCGCACTGTCGCTCCATCGGAACATCCTGGCTAAATTCACGATCGTGGCGGGAAAGTTGTACGATCAGTATTATCAAACGGATTCTTATACTTCCAAAGATATTCCCGACAGATCCCGGATAGATATCATCTCGCCCGTTTTGGGCCTGGAACGGAATACCCAGAATTATGTCGTTTATCCCACAGAGGGGAAAAGAGAGTATCTGAATGTGCGGTATATTTACGGAAAAGATTTCAATACGCCGGGTACCGTAACTCCTCCGGAATCGCCGGACTTCGATACCGGTCGGGAAAAGAATCACAATACGTTTATGATGCGGGTCTATACGGAATCGTATCTCCCTGTAGGAAAAAGATTCCGGTTGGGGTATTTGGTGGATCTGACTTTATCCAATGCCGCGGATCTGGCGGATTATATTTCCACATCGCTGTATATGCCTGTATTCGAACCTATTCCGCATAGCCATACTCTCCTGATGGAAAATTATCGGGCCAGCAGCTATATAGGAGTGGGGGTTTCCCCTGTATTTTTATTTACAAAATCGTTATTTTTGCATACGAATGTTTCCTACTTCCAACCGTATCAGCGTATCATGGATCTGGGAAACGGAAGATACGAGTATTCCGATAAATTTCCCAAAGGCGGATTCATAGCCAATCTGGCGATAGTTTGGCAATCTCCTATGGGGCCGGTGTCTTTCTCCGGCTCTTATTATCAGAAAGGGGAACACAAGTGGTATCCCCAGCTGAATATCGGATTCCTTATTTTTAAGAAAAAGGCGCTGGATAATTAAAAACTGTTAGGACGCGAGATTTTTACATGGGAGGAGCAATCAGAAAACTGGCCGGGGAAACGGTTATATACGGCATGAGTACGATTCTGGCAAGGATGATCAATTTCTTCTTTGTCCCCATCTATACCCGGATCCTCTCTCAGGAGGGTTACGGATCCTATACGGAGATCATGTCGTACGTGGCGGTTTTGCAGGTAGTGCTGGTATTCGGATTGGAGACGGGCTGTTTTAAATTCGCCAATGATAATAACCGGATAAAGAAAGAAGGGGGGGATCCGCGTGTCTTCGATCCCGATAAGCCGTTTTCAACGGCCCTGATTACCGTTATCTGTTCTTCCCTCCTGTTTTTTGGAGCGATAGTTCTTGCGGCCCGTCCTTTATCTTCGCTCATGGGCTATGACGGATATTCCCGGATGATGGTTTATATAGGGGGCATTCTGGCGTTGGATTCGGTGACCGCGGTCCTGTTCGCACGGTTGCGGTATCAGCAGAAGGCTGTCAAATTCGCTGTCTTTAAAACGATTAAAATATTGAGCGAATTAGGATTCAATCTTTTGTTGTTTTTTGGAGTTCCGGCTTACCTGGCTTCCCATCCGGATTCCCTCTTACTGGATTTTATCCCCGCAGAAACGGATTTTTCCTATATTCTATTCGCCGTATTTCTGAGCTGTATCGTGGCCGTGCTTTTATTCGTACCCGAGCTGTTGCGGATGAAATTGAATTTCAACGGCCGGCTCTGGAAACGGATGATGCTGTATTCCGTTCCGCTGATGATCGCAGGTCTTCCGGGCATTATGAACGAGAGTCTGGATCGTTTCCTTTTCCGGTTTTTCGCACCGGAGGGTATGGACTGGCGGGCGCAGTTAGGAGTGTATGGAGCGGCGGCGAAGTTGGCCGTGATCATGAACCTGTTCATCCAGATGTTCCGGTATGCGGCGGAACCGTTTTTCTTTGCCCGATACAAAGAGACGGATGCGAATAAGCTGTATGCCGGCATTATGGAATATTTCGTGGCTTTCTGCATGCTGATTTTTTTGGGAGTCATTTTATATATGGATGTGATCGGCATATTGCTGGGCAAAGACTTCAGGGAAGCGTTGGATACCGTACCCGTCTTGTTGTTTTCATATATGCTTTTAGGAGTGCTGTTCAACGTATCCATGTGGTATAAATTGTCGGGACATACCAAGTATGCGATCAATATTACGGTGCTGGGCCTGGCGGTAACGGCTGCGGTGAATATCGCTTTTATGCCTTTGTTTTCTTACAGGGCTTCCGTCTGGGCGCATCTGCTCAGCTGCCTTGCGATGCTGGCTTACAGCGTATATTTGGGAAACCGGTATTATCCGATTCCGTATCGCTGGAAAAAGATAGGGAAATACGTGCTGGCGGCCTTGTTGCTCTATGCGGCAGCCGGGCTGATCGACTCGGCGGTCCGTTTTCCGCTGGCGGTAAAGTTGGGAGTCCATACGGTTCTGATTTTGATCTATGTGGTTTATTGCCTTTGCGAGACCGGACTATGGAAACAGTGGAAAGAAAAAATGAAATTAAAATAATACTTATATGAAAGTCAAGATTATAAATAAGTCTCCTTATGAATTGCCCCGTTATGCTACCGGATCGTCTGCGGGGATGGATCTGAAAGCGAATCTTTCCGAACCGGTAACTTTAGGGTCGCTGGAGCGGGCGGTTATCCCTACGGGATTGTTTATGGAATTGCCGGAGGGATTCGAGGCGCAGGTGAGGCCGCGCAGCGGCTTGGCGGCGAAATTCGGGGTGACGGTAGCCAATAGCCCGGGTACCGTGGATGCGGATTACAGGGGAGAGCTTAAGGTGATTTTGGTAAACCTTTCCGGGGAACCGTTTGTGGTCAATCCGGGGGAGAGAATCGCCCAGATGGTGATTGCCAGGTACGAGCGAATCGAGTGGGAGCAGACGGACCAATTGAGCGAGACGGAAAGGGGAACCGGCGGATTCGGATCTACCGGACGGTTGTAGAGCCTGGATATTTGTCGGGATAAGGGAAAAATAATAAATGATTCTGTTATGGAATTGGAGTTACATATCGATGATGCCGCTTGTATAAAGTGTCTCAGGTGCGTACGGGTGTGTCCGTCCCGGATTTTTTATCCGGAAGAGGGGGCGGAGGGGAAAATAGGCCTGCAAAATGTTTCCGGATGTATCGCATGCGGCCATTGCGTGGCGGCTTGTCCTGCGGGGGCGGTGGTTCATTCGGAATTTCCGCCGAAAAAGGTGTATAAAATCGACAGGAGGCTTCTTCCTACTCCGGAGCAGGTGATGCTATTGTGCAAGTCCCGCCGGTCCAACCGGGCGTTTTTGCCGGATCCCGTTCCCGGCTCCATGCTGGACCAGATATTGGAAGCTGCCCACAGGGCGCCTACGGCCAGCAATTTGCAGCAGGTGGAGTTTACGCTGGTTACGGATCCCGGAAAATTGAAGGAAATAGGCCGATATACGATCGATGTATTCGCATCGGTGGCGCGGAAACTGGAGAATCCGTTATTGAAGCCGCTGTTAAAACGGATCCTTCCGGGCGCCTATGGCTATCTGCCGGCTTTCCACCGTCTGGATGAGGAATGGAAAAAGGGGAACGATCTGGTATTGAGAGGGGCTACGGCGGCTATCTTTATTCATACTCCCGAGAAAAACCGTTTCGGGATGCAGGATGCGAACTTAGCCTATGAAAACGGCTCGCTGATGGCGGAAAGTTTAGGCATAAGCCAGTTTTATACGGGGTTTGTATGTTCTGCCGGGCAGCAGGATAAGGGCGGTTTGGAAAAATTGCTCGGCGTGAGCGGAAAAGTGCAGGCCGGCATGGCTTTGGGAATGCCTATGTTTAAATTTCCCAATTATATCGACAAGAAAAAAATAAAGGTGACCCGGATTTGAAATGACCGGTAATCCGTTATAAAAATAGCGAACAAAATGTTACTGAATCCTTCTGTCAATCGTTTGTACGATATTTATATTCAGACTTCCGGAGTATGTACGGATACCCGGAAAATAACGCCCGGAGGCATGTTCTTCGCTTTGAAGGGAGAAAACTTCGACGGGAACGATTTCGCCGCGCAGGCCTTCATGCAAGGGGCCCGGAAGGTGGTGATGGACAATGAAGAAAAGGCCGGAAAGTGCGCCGGGACCCTCCGGGAGATTTCCAAGGAGACAGGTTCCGATGATATCATTTTGGTTCCGGATGTATTGGGGGCCTTGCAGGAGCTGGCTTCGTTTCATCGCCGGCAGTTCCATATTCCCGTCATAGCGCTTACGGGGACCAATGGAAAGACCACTACCAAGGAACTTATTACAGCGGTGCTTTCCCGCAAATTCAGGGTGGTATCGACAGCCGGAAACCTGAATAATCATATCGGAGTCCCTCTTACGCTATTAGGAATCAGGCAGGATACCCATATTGCGGTAGTCGAGATGGGCGCCAGCGCTCCGGGAGAGATAAAACGTTTGGTGGAAATTGTCAGCCCTACTTTCGGATTGATTACCAATGTGGGAAAAGCCCATTTGTTAGGGTTCGGCTCATTCGAGGGGGTTATCAAAACCAAAGGCGAATTATACGATTATCTGCAAAAGCATAAGAAAATAGCTTTTGTAAATACCGATAATCCGTATTTAGTGGAGATGGCCGAAAAGCGTTCCGGCATGTCCATTGTGCCGTACGGCGTGAAAAACGACGGAGCCAGAATCGTTCCGGCCACGAAGGAAAATCCTTTCCTGAAACTTGTTATTCCCAATCCTTGCCTGTTGTCGGTATGCGGGAATATGGATAACAGCATGTGTGAATGCTTAGCCCGTGAGCAGGGAATGACGCGGGAAAACTGCGGTCCCGAATATCTCGAAATCGATACCCGCCTGATCGGTAATTATAATGCGGATAATGTCATGGCCGCTTTGTGCGTGGGTTCTTATTTCTCCGTACTTGCAACGGACGCTATTGCGGCCATAGAAGGATATGTCCCTTCCAATAGCCGCTCCCAGATGAACCGTACCGGGCGGAATACGCTTATTATAGATGCTTATAATGCGAATCCTACGAGCATGCAGGCCGCATTGGAAAATTTCAGGGGACTGGAATTGAATAATAAATGTCTGATTCTGGGCGATATGCTGGAACTCGGGACGGATTCGCTGCTGGAACACGAGCGCATTTTGACGCTGGCCTTGTCGCTTTCTCCGGAAACGGTTTATTTGGTAGGAGAAGAATTCCGGCGGGCCTGCGCATCCGTTGTCGGGGAAACGGGAGATGGAATAAAAACGGGGAGCGCTCCTGCTCAGAAGGGGCCTGTCCGCTGGTTTCCCGACTCCGGAGCGTTGCATGATTTTCTCTCCCAAGCCCATGTGCAGGGGAAAACTTTCCTGATAAAAGGTTCCCGGGGCATGAGGCTGGAAAAAGTGCTGGATACGTTATGATTATAAAATATTGTAATAAAGTGTTTTAATGCAGTTGATGCGTTTCAGCGTATTGTAATTCCATTACAAACACGCTGCGCCTCGGCATAATCCAAACTTTGTTTGCCTTCTGCTCTCGGCTTGCAATTTATTGATGAACCAATTAATACAATGACCTATGAAAAAACTTGCTTTGACAGCCTGTGCATTGCTGGGCTTGCTTTGGATGGCGGCAGGATGCTGCGGCGGTTCCGGAGAAAAATACGCTAAATCTCTTCCCGACGGATTCGATGCTCTGTGCCAGCGGGCCATAGACGAATGGAAGGTGCCGGGCATGGCCGTAGCCGTGGTAAAAGACGGAGAAGTCGTTCTTTTGAAAGGATACGGAAAGGCTTCTATCGAAAAAGACGAGCCTGTAACCCCTCAGACCCGTTTCGTGATTGCCTCCACCTCCAAGGCGTTTACTTCCGCACTGTTGGCCAACGTGATGGATGAATACGACACCATCAAATGGAATGCGCCCGTAATCGATTATCTGCCCGATTTCAAATTGTACGATCCGTGGGTGACCCGCAATTTCCAAGTCCGGGATATCATGACGCATCATACCGGTTTTAAAGGCTATGCCTTGGACGATCTGCCATTTTTCGGCTATGACCGGGACGAACTCTATTCCTTGTTCGGGGCGATCAAGCCTACTTACAGTTTCCGGACCACCTATGCGTATAATAACGAGATGTACACCGTAGCCGCCAAAATCATCGAAAAATTTACGGGCAAAAGCTGGGACGAGGCGGTTGCCGAACGTTTGTTCGTTCCTTTGGAAATGGAAAATTCCACTACCGGCAATGTCGCTTTTTTTAATCCCGACAACCGGCTGGCTACCGGCTACCGGCTGGTAAAGGCGAAGGACAAAGATTCGCTGGAGGTGATTGCGCGTACGGATAAGGAAGACGCCTTTACCTGGCTGTCCGCCGTCTCTCCGGCCGGATTCGTGATATCGACTGCGGAGGATATGTCGCACTGGTTGCAGATGCACCTGAACCACGGAACATATAAAGGAAAACAAATCGTCTCCCGCAAGAACCATGATTATCTGTTTTATCCGCAGACGATCACTTCCTGCGATTCCGCACGGCTGTGCAATTATGCGCAAGGCTGGATTATCGAGCAAAATGATTACGGCCGTTATATCCGCCATACCGGACTGGCATACGGTTATACCGCTTTGGTAGGTATAGTGCCCAATCTGGATCTGGGATTCGTATTCTTGACCAACAACGGTACGGATTCCGATGCCCAATCCGCTTTGGCGCGGGATCTGATCGCCATGTATCACGGCGAGAAGAATCCGGGGAATTTCGACCAGTATCATGCTGATTTCCTGGAAAATCTATATAAGAAAGAGAAAGGCGGGGAAAAGGAAAAACAAACCCCTGCTCCGGCTCTGCCCAATAAGGCATATACAGGAACTTATTATTTGGATATCTTCGGCACCGCCAAGGTTTATGAAAGAGGGGATTCTCTGTTCTTGAGTTTGAAGAAAGTGGACAGCTACTTAGAGCATAAGGACGGAAATGTATTTACTTTCCGCGTGCCGGGTGCCGGACGCTTCGATCTGACCTTTACTGCAGACCGGAACGGCCGTGCGGAATCGTTTACTTTCGATATCAATGATCCTATCGGGGATTTCAAAAGAAAATAAACACCCCGGACCGCTTTTATTTTCCTCCTGAGGCGTATTCCTCTTTATATTTTTTAGGGGAAATGCCTACGTGTTTCTTGAAGAATTTCCCAAAGGCGGACTGGTCCGAGAAATAAAGGGATTCGGAAACCTGCTGAATGGAGTAATCCGGTACGCGCAATAATTTTTTCGCTTCCATAATAAGGTTGCCGGCGATCCAGGCTCCGGCTGTCTGGCCGGATATTTCCTTGAGGATCAGTGATAAATATTGCACGCTGATACACATTTTATCCGAATAAAAGGAGGGAGAGTGTTCCTTTTTCCCGTTCAGGTGCAGAAGGCGCAGGAATTGCTGGATCAGTACGTCTTTTCGGGAAGTGGCGCGCGGTTTGTCCCGGAGGGTATCTTTATTGATGAACAAATTCGCCGTTTCCAGGATAAATATATGAAAAGAGCTGAAAATCAAATCTTTTTTAAAAGTGTGTTCTGGAATCTTGAGATAGTATTCCAACTTTTCCATGCTTGCGCGGATTACGGCCGTTCCTTCGTCGGTCAGGAATCCGTACGGTTTTTCCCGCAGGTCCAGAAACTGGGATATGGGGATCGGTTTTCTGTCTGCCAGGGTGTCGCTGATGAAATTTCTGGATGCCATAATGAGGTATCCGGAAAAGTCATCGCTCAAGTGTGCGTGATTGATCTTGTTGAAAGGAGAAATCTCCAATAATGTGTTTTTCCCTATTTTATAAGGTATATAGTCTATGGAAATGCTTAATTCCCCGTCCAGAACGAGGATAAAATTAAGCATGTTCGACTTTATGTCCGGATATTCTTCCAGGAGCTGGTTGAATTTCGCCCGGTTCGAAGAGCCGATAGCTGCAAACATGATATCGCTTTCCAGAAAGCAGCCTCCTATTGAGTTGGAGAAATCGCCTAAATGGAATTCCTGAATATTTTTATTGTCCATAAGTCTTGTCTTATCCTGTTAGGCTCTGTAAATATAATGCCATATTTTCGGGAGATTATAGATTTAGAACAAAATTCTAACGAAATAGCTCGGTACGGAATATTTTTAAGATAAATTCTAACGTTTCAAACCAATTTTATACTATTTACTCCTAAAAAGTTTTTCGGGTATAGTATCATTTTTGCAACTGTTTTGCGGTTTTGATATAAAGGAGATCTTGTTTATGAAAAGGGAGCAGATACTCGGGAGTGTTTTCAAAGATTTTACAACATACGGCATCAAACACATAAGCATGGACGGAATTGCCGGAAATTTGAAAATTTCTAAAAAAACGCTTTACGAACAGTTCGGCAATAAAGAAAATTTGCTGGAAGAGGCTCTGGAATATAAACTGGAAGAGTTTGACATCCGTTTAAAGGATATGGCGTCCCGACAGCCGGATGTTTTATATTCCCTCGTGTTTACCGGAGGGGAATGGTTTAGATTCCTTGGCACTATCGGCCCGGTTTTTTATCAGGATATCCAGTATTTTCTCCAGGCATCGGCCCTGTTGGAAAAATTAAAGGAACGATTATTGATAGAGTGCCGTAAGCAATTGATGCGGGGCGTAGCGGAAGGTTTTCTGAAGGATGGACAGAATTACGGATTGTTGTCGCGCTTTTTCCATGCGCACATTACGACCGTCAGATTGGGTGAATGCGAAAAATATACGCCTGCGCAAACCTGCATGATGGGATTGATTATTCTTTTAAAGGGAGCCGCTACCGAAAAAGGCAGGACGAGCCTTGAAAGAATGGAAAAAGAGATAGATAATTAAATTTACTTAATGATTAAATTGTTAAAGGAACCCGAATGAAACGAAAAGGAATTTTAAAATCTGCATTAATGGGCTGGATTGTAACGGCCGGATCGTTAGTATCGGCCGCACAGGAAAATTCCGGAATGATTGGAATTATTCCGGACGGAGGTTTGCATGCACGGGGGGAGGCGATGGAGGAGCCTGTCCGGACTGCCGGCGATACCATTGCCCTGACGTTGGATGATGCGCTGGAAATAGCATTGAGCGATAATCTTACGGTTCGTATTGCCGATAAGGAAATAGTCAAACAAAAATATGCGAAAAAGGGGACTTATGCGGCTTTGTTCCCCCAGATTAATTTTACGGGAGACTATCAGCGGAACATTCAAAAACAGGTAATGTACATGGGGGACCAGGCGATCAAATTCGGAAGGGACAATAGCTGGTCCACGGGTTTCAGCGCCGGCCTTCCGCTTATCGATGCCACTTTGTGGAAAAGCATCCAGATTACGGGAATGGATGTGGAACTGGCCGTGGAAAAAGCCCGCTCTTCCCGCGTGGATCTGGTAGATCAGGTAAAACAGGCTTTTTATAGCGCTTTGCTGGCGATGGATTCGTACGATGTCTATCGGGAAAATTATGAAAATGCGGTAAGCAACTATAATGATGTAAAGCAGAAATATGAGAGTGGAACCACTTCCAAGTATGACCTGATCAGGGCGGAAGTCACCATGCAGAATGCCATGCCCAATGTATATCAGGCGCAGAACTCGGTAATTGTTACCCAATGGCAGCTGAAAGCCCTTATCGGGATGGATCTGGACCTGAATATCCGGTGCGTGGGTACGCTGACCGATTACAAGCCCCTGATGAACGAGGTGTCGGTAATGTCGCAAATATCCCTTGATAACAATCCGGATTTGAAGCAATTGGAAATACAGGGGAATATCCTGCATAAGACTTATCAGATGCAGCTTGCCAAATATTATCCTTCGCTGAATCTTTCTCTGAGCTATCAGTGGGCGGCCATGACGGATAATTTCCGGTTCAGTACGTTCCGCTGGAATCCTTTTTCGATAGGAGGATTGTCGTTGACGATTCCGATTTTTTCGGGTGGACAGCGGTTTTTCACCTTAAAGCAGACCCGGGTGCAGCAAGACCAGCTCAAAATGCAGGTGCAGGATACGGAAAGAAATTTGAATGTGGCGGTGAAACAATATTTGAGCCAGATGGAAACTTCTGTAAAACAGTATGAAGCGGCAGTGAAAAACATAGAGGGAGCGGATACGGGATATAAAATCTCGCAGAAGCGGTACGAGATAGGAAGCGGTACGCTTTTGGAGCTGAACGATGCGCAGCTGGCCCTCCTGCAAGCCCGGCTGAACCTGAATCAGTCCATCTACAATTATCTTACGGCCAAATCGTCGTTGGACAAGACGTTAGGAGTGAACGTGCCGGAGACGGAGTAAGCCGAGGCGCAGAAGGCAAACGAAGTTTAGATTATGCCGAGGCGCCACACGATTGTAAAGAAGTTAAAATGTAATGAAATTAAAATAAACTGCAAGCCGAGAGCAGAAGATAAATGAAATTTGGATTATGCCGAGGCGAAGCGTGTTTGTAATGAAATTAAAATAAAAACTATGATACATTTGAATTCATTTAAGACATTATCGATCCTGCTCGCGGCAGGAGCATTGTTCGCCTGCAAAGGCTCAGAAGAGAAAACGCAGCCGCAGGAGGCAGTGCCGGAAGAAAAAGTGAAAGTGTCCCTGCAGGAGGTATTCGCCAGGGAGGTGGAAAAACAGGAAAATCTTACCGCTACCGTAGAGGCATGGGCTGTAAATAATATCGCTCCCAAGATGAGCGCCCGGATCGAGAACGTATATGTAGAGGTGGGAGATCATGTTGCCCGGGGGCAGAAATTGGCGGAAGTGGATCCTACCAGCCTTATACAAGCCAAACTTCAAATGGAAAACGATTCCATCGAGTTCAGCCGGAGCAATGAACTGTATTCGGTGGGCGGTACTTCCAAAAGCGAATGGGATGCCCGGAAAATGGCTTACGACCTTTCCCGTACCAATTATAAGAATTTGTTGGACAATACGATCCTGACCAGTCCTATATCGGGAGTGGTGACGGCCCGCAATTATGACAAGGGAGACATGTTCTCCAACGGAGCGGCGTTATATGTGGTGGAACAGATACAGCCTGTCAAATTGAAAATCAATGTATCCGAAACCCTGTTTGCCAGCGTGAAAAAAGGGATGCCGGTAGATATCAGGTTGGATGTATATGGAGATGAGGTGTTTAAGGGGAAGATATGGTTGGTATATCCTACCGTTGATCCCGCTACCCGTACTTTCCCGGTGGAGGTTACCATCGAGAATAGAGACGAGAGAATCCGCCCGGGAATGTTCGCCCGCGTTACCCTGACTTACGGGACGGAAAACAATGTGGTGGTTCCGGACGTGGCTTTAGTCAAACAGACCGGTTCGGGCGATCGTTACGTATATATTTACCGCGACGGAAAAGTCGATTTCCAGAAAGTGGAGTTGGGAAGACGGTTGGATAAGGAGTATGAAATCCTCAGCGGCGTAGAGTCGGGCGATAAAGTGGTGATAGAGGGCCAGGCCCGTCTCAATGACGGCATGGAAGTGGAAATTATGGAGAAATAAGCATAGCCCCGAGTCGATAAAATAGAAGAAGAAAAATGAGTATATATCAATCTGCAGTAAAAAAACCGATTACGACGGCCTTGATTTTTATCGCCGTCATGCTCTTCGGTATCTTTTCGTTTACCCGGCTTTCAGTGGACTTGTTCCCGGAAATAGAAACCAATGCCATTATGGTCTTGACTGCCTATCCCGGTGCCAGTGCCTCCGATATCGAGAATAACGTAACCAAACCGCTGGAAAATACGCTGAACAGCGTGAGCGATCTCAAACATATTACCTCCAAATCCAGGGAGAATATTTCCATTATAACCCTGGAATTCGAATACGGGATAGATATAGATGTGGCTACGAATGATGTGAGGGACAAGCTGGATATGGTAAAATCGGTATTGCCCGACGAGTCGGAGAATCCGATCATTTTCAAATTCGGCTCCGATGATATTCCTATCCTGCTGCTTTCCGTAACGGCCAAGGAAAGTACTAACGGCCTGTATAAAATATTGGACGATATGGTGGCCAATCCGCTGGCAAGGATCAGCGGGGTGGGCGCGGTATCCATATCGGGAGCTCCCGTGCGCGAGATCAATGTATATTGCGATCCGTACAAGTTAGAAGCCTATGGGATAACCGTAGAGACCATCTCCGCTCTCATCGCGCAGGAAAACCGCAATACTCCGGGCGGTACCATAGATATAGGTTCCAATACTTATTCTCTCAGGGTGCAGAAAGAGTTTGCCGATGCCAATGAAATGCTGAATTTGGTGGTGGGCCATTATAACGGCAAGACTATTTATCTGAAAGATATCGCCACTGTCCAGGACGGGTTGGAGGAACGCTCGCAGGAGACCTTCAACAACGGAGAAAAGGGCGGAATGATCGTAATCCAGAAACAGGCCGGCGCCAATTCGGTAAACATTTCCAAGAAAGTGCTGGAGAAATTGCCGGAAATCCAGAAAGCTCTTCCGTCCGATGTGAAACTGGGCATTATCGTGGATACCTCCGATAATATCCTCAATACGATGGACAGCTTGAAAGAGACCATTATCATTACATTTATCGTAGTAATGCTGGTGGTATTCATCTTTTTGGGGAGATGGCGGGCGACCTTTATCATTATCCTGACCATCCCTATTTCGCTTCTTTCGGCGCTTACCTATCTGCTGGTAACCGGAAATACCCTCAATATTATTTCCCTCAGTTCCCTGTCCATTGCGATAGGTATGGTGGTGGACGATGCCATCGTGGTATTGGAAAACGTGACTACCCATATCGAGCGGGGAAGCCGGCCTAAGCAGGCGGCGGTTTATGCGACCAACGAGGTGGCTATTTCCGTAATCGCTTCTACGCTTACCATGTTGGCCGTGTTCCTTCCGCTTACGATGATCCAGGGAATGTCGGGCATCCTGTTCCGCCAGTTGGGATGGATGGTCAGCATTATCATGATCGTTTCCACGGTGGGCGCTCTTACGCTGACTCCGATGTTATGTTCGCAGTTGCTGCGCCTGAATCCGTTCCAGGGCCGCTTGCATAAGCTCCTTTTCGATCCGATCGATAAAGGGTTGGGGGCTTTGGACCACGCTTACGGAAGATTGCTCGGATGGGCCGTGCATCACCGCAAAGTCGTGATGTTTATGGCTCTGGCGATTTTCGCAGGGACGATGATATTCCTCTTCCCGATAATGAAAACGGAGTATTTCCCTACCCAGGACAACAGCCGTATCGGAATCACCATCAAACTGCCGGCCGGAACCCGGCAGGATATCACCCGCGATCTGGCGTTGGAGTTGACCGAGAAATTCATGAAAAAATATCCGGAGATAAAGATCTGCAACGTAACCGAAGGTGCGGCCGACTCCGACAATACCTTCGCTTCCATTTCGGATAACGGTACCAATATCATCTCTTTCAATATCAATCTGTATAAAAAGACGGAGCGGGAAAAGGGAATGTTGGAGATCGTAGAGGAAATGCGGAACGATCTTGCGGAATATCCGCAGATCAAGACATTCCAGGTGTCTGCCGGAGGAAGAAGCGGAGGCGTGGGTGGCCAGAACGCTGTGGAGGTGGATATTTACGGATACGATTTCGCCACTTCCGATGCGGTGGCCAACGAACTGACCGAAAGATTGAAGGCGTTGGACAGAGTGAACGAGGTAACCATCAGCCGCGACGAATATACGCCGGAGTATCAGGTGGACTTCGACCGGGAGAAACTGGCGCTGCATGATCTGAACGTGGGAACGGCTTCCTTGGCGTTGAGGAACCGGATCAACGGATCTACCGCTTCTTACTATCGGGAAGACGGAGAAGAATATGACATTAAGGTCCGGTTTTCTCCGCAATTCCGGCAGTCGGTAGAGGATATCGAAAATATTCTGATATATAATGGTCGCGGGGAAGGTATCCGTATCAAGGATCTGGGTACGGTGGTGGAAACGCTTACTCCGCCGACAATCGAGCGAAAAGACCGCGAAAGGGTGATAACCGTATCCTGCGTGGTGCCGAACGGCATGGCGATGAGCGATATGGTGACACTCGTCAAAGCGGAGTTGAATAAGATGGAGTTCCCGATGGGATTTACATGGCAATTGGGAGGTACATTCGAGGATCAGCAGGATACGTTCAAGGATTTGATTACGTTGATGATCATGATCATATTGTTGGTGTTTATCGTTATGGCCGCCCAGTTCGAGTCGCTTACCTATCCGTTTGTGATCATGTTCTCCATTCCGTTTGCCATCGTGGGCGTAGTGCTGGGATTGGTGCTTACCTCCACGCCGATGGGTGTGATGGCCATGATCGGCCTGATTATGTTGATGGGTATCGTGGTTAAAAACGGTATCGTGTTGATAGACTATACGATTCTGTGCCGGGAAAGAGGAATGGGCATTTTATATGCGGTGGTTACCGCCGGTAAATCGAGGTTGCGGCCGGTATTGATGACGACCCTTACGACCGTTCTGGGTATGATCCCGCTGGCTGTCGGGGGCGGTGAAGGTGCCGAGATGTGGCAGTCTATGGGTATGACGGTGGCCTGGGGTCTGTCCGTTTCCACGTTGATTACCTTGGTGATCGTTCCTGTGGTGTATGCTACATTTGCCGGAAACGGTATCCAGGGTGCCCGTAGGAAAGAGTTGAAGAGAGCGCGTCGGGAAGCCAGACGTTCTGCGGCTCAGTTGAATTGAAAAACCGGTGTCGGAAAATCATAAAACGAAAAAGATGAAAGCGATATTTATATCATATAACCAGGCGTATCATGAGGAAATCCTGGAAATCATGAGCAAAAACAATATAAAAGGATACACTTACTGGGATGTGGTGCGCGGACGCGGCAGCCGGGGCGGAGAACCTCATTTGGGAGATCATGCCTGGCCTACGTTGAACGCGGCTATCCTGTCCATAGTGGAAGAGGAAAAGGCGGAGCCGTTTATGCAGCAGCTGCACCAATTGGATATCAAGTCCGAGGCTATGGGGTTGAGGGCTTTTGCCTGGAGCGTGGAAGCTACCGTCTGACAGACCGCTTCCCTTCCGGAAGTTAAATCTCCCCGAGACTGGAGAACTTTTTCCGTCCGGAGAAAAAACGGAAGATGATGCTTTTTTTATAGATGCCTTTTAGGGAAGGATGTGCGATCCGGGGCGAGATTACCGCTCCGGATTTCATTTTTCCAAAATCCCGATGGGCCCGCAAAACTGCTTTTACGGCGGCCGGTTTTCCCTGTAACAGATAAACGGCGGCCGAGAGACCGTCTATACATTTGCGTTTGAACAGGTACAGATTCCGGCTGTGCTTCCCTTTTTTCCCCATTGTTGCCCAATCGTCTCCATCCGGAGGCAGATTCTTGTAGAGCATCAGCAGATTGTTGCGGTAATTGAGATATAATTTGTGAGGGGAATCGTTGGGAAGGGTCCCTCCACCGACATGATATACTTTGCTTTGCGGAACGGCCCATACCTGGTATCCCAAAAGCGCGGCCCTCCAGCAAAGGTCTATTTCTTCCATGTGGGCGAAAAACCGTTCATCCAATCCTCCCAGCTCCCTGTAAAGGCTGCTGCGGATCATCATGGCCGCTCCGGAGGCCCAGAATATTTCCCGGGGATCGTCATACTGCCCTCGGTCTTCTTCTATGCAGGAAAGGATTCTCCCGCGGCAGAAAGGGAATCCGTATTTGTCCATGAAGCCTCCGGCGGCACCGGCATATTCGAAATATTCTGTGCTGCGGCCGGCCCCTTCCTGATTTTCCATAATATTCCCATTGGTACATTCGCGCAATATCTTGGGCATGCAAATGCCGGCTTGGGGGTGCGTATCCATAAATTCCGTAAGCGGTTCCAGCCAACCGGAGGGAACCCGTACATCCGAATTGAGCAAAATGAAATACTCCGCGTCTATTTGTCCCAAAGCGCGGTTATATCCGCCTGTAAACCCCAGATTCCTGTCGAATTCCATTAACCGTACGGTTTCCGGAGAGAAATTTTCCCGGAGCCACGCCACAGAGCCGTCGTTAGAACCGTTGTCTGCGACTACGATATCGGCCAGCGCCGCAGGGGTGTTTTTCAACAGCGCCGGCAGATATTTTTCCATGAAATGTTTTCCGTTCCAGTTGAGAATGACGATTGCGACCCTGCCCATGTGAAAATGAATTTAAAATACAAAAGTAGAAAAAAACGGCATAACGGCAGATTAAAAAAGCATAGCAGAAAACACCCCAAAAGTTTTTCTGACCTTTGGGGTGTACTTCACTCGGGAGACAGCTCCCTATTTGATATTGTCTGTTGACGTCTTTATTTGTCGGTAATTCTTTCCAACCATTTCAACATGGCGAGCATGGTGAACATGGAGATCAGACAAGCTCCTACGAATACCAACCATGTAGCCCAGATAGGAATGTGTTCGTAGAAAATGGTCCCGATAAACAACAGTTGGTTCCCGACGGCGGTAGCGCCTAACCAGCAACCCTGCATGATGCCCTGATATTGAGGAGGAGCCACTTTGGATACGAAGGAAATTCCCAGCGGGCTGATAAACAGTTCCGCTACGGTAAGGATGAAATAGGTTCCTATCAATAATAACGGCGTTACGCGTTGTGCATCGGAAAGGCTTCCCATTAGGGCAACCTCTTTGGCGGAAGGAAGATTCATGGATCCTAATGCCATCAATACATAGGCGCAGGCGGCGATTCCCATACCAATGGCGATTTTTTTAGGAGTAGATGGTTCCTTTCCTTTGGCTCGGAGCCATCCGAACAGTCCTACGATGATAGGAGTGAGGAATACCACGAAGAAAGGATTGACGGCCTGGAATATTTCGGCTCCTCCCAATACCGTGAATCCCAGATTGATCCTCAATACACTCAGGTCTGTATATTGGCTGGCGAAATAGGTAAGGGTATTACCGTTCTGATGGAAAGAGAACCAGAAGAAAATCACTACGGCAAATACGGAAAACAGGGCGTACAGACGCTGTTTGATCTCTTTTGCATCCATGTGAATTTCTTCCACAACGGCTGAATCCGCTTTCTTGTCGGCCGGATCCGGGAACTTTTTCTTATTGGCTACGTAAATAATCAGTGAAATGATCATCGCTACGATAGCGGCTGCAAATGCGTAATGGAACCCTGTGTTGAAGACATCCAAATAGGATGCTGCGAATTGCTGGAGATCGCCCGGAGTTCCGTTTATGCTTACCTCGTTGGCTAATTGGACGAATTTTTCCTGGGAGTCTGCATTCAGAGCGCCGCCCAATGCCTTGTGGCACAATGCGGGCAGATCCGAGTTATACAGGAATCCGTGTGCCTGGAGCCACCCGTTGCGGATGGCGATGGCGATAAACGGAGCGAAGAGACCGCCGATATTGATGAACATATAGAAAATCTGGAAACCGGTGTCGCGGGAATCCTTGTATTCTTTGTTATCGAACATTTGTCCTACCAAAGCCTGGAGGTTCCCTTTAAACAGACCGTTTCCAAAGGCGATTACGAACAGACCTACGCAGGTAAGTGTCAGATATAAAGCGAGATTGGGAACTGGAGTCGGAGTAGGAATGGCGATAATTGCGTATCCCACTGCCATCATGATCAGTCCTATCAAGATAGTTCCTTTGAAGTTGCGGGTTTTGTCCGCGATTACGCCGCCGGCCAAGGCGAGCAGATAAATCAAGGCGTAAAACGTTGAATAGATAATAGAGGCTGGAGTCTTTTCCAATCCAAATTTCGACACCAGAAACAGGGAGAGAATGGCCATCATGATATAGAAGCCGAACCGTTCTCCCATGTTTGCCAATGCCGCGGCGATTAAACCTTTCGGTTGGTTCTTAAACATAGTCTGAGATTATTTAATTATATTAATTTGGTTAATAAAGACATTAATTTATGACAAAGATATAAACTTTTATAAGTTTTGCAACCATTTTATAATTTTTAACCCGGGCAAAGGCTCTTTTGTCAAAAAATTAGTATTTTTGTTAATTGTAAAAAGGGAAAAAGCGTATGTCTAAAATTTTATCCTATATATTGTGGGGGACGGTTTATCTTATTTCGCTGCTTCCTTTGAAAGTACATTATTGGATATCGGATTTCATGGCGTTTTTCCTGCGCAAGATCATAGCATACCGCCAGTATGCCATTTTTATCAATCTCTCGCGCAGCTTCCCCGATTTGGAATATCATCGGCTGAGAGCCTTAGCCAAGGAGTATTACCGTTATATGTGCGATATCATGATGGAGAGCATCTGGTGCGTGAGCGCTTCGGAGAAACAGATATGCCGGATCGTGAAGACGGCCAATCCTGAGTTGATGGACGATATCTGTGCGCGGCACAATAAGGTGGTGGTGGTGCTGGGACATAGGGGAAACTGGGAATTGATAGGGGGCATGTGCGGAGAAAACGGAAAACGAAGTCCCGACAGCTTTTCCGCCCATAACATTATGTTGGTATATAAGGCGGCCGAAAACCAGGCATTCGATTTGTTGTTCCGGAAAATGAGAATGCATCAGTTCGCAAAGTTCCGCAACCCGGGAGGAGTGATAGAATCCCGGCGCATCATCCGGCATATTATGAAAGATGAACGGGAACGCAGCGTATATATGCTCATCGCGGACCAGTCGCCCGTTCCCGGCGAGAAGATTCTTACCCGGTTCCTGAACCAGCCGACTTTTATGATTACGGGACCCGAGTATATCTCCCGCCGGCTGGATTTGCCGGTAGTGTATCTGGATATGGAGCGCGAATCGCGGGGAAAGTATGTGATACGGTTCTCCCTTATTACCGAGAATCCCGGGGAAACGGAACCCGGATTCATTACCAAAGAATATGCGCGGCTGCTCGAGCATGGGATTTGCAAGGACAAATACAATTGGCTCTGGAGCCATAAACGATGGAAAAGAGTTCTGACGCGGGAAGAAAGGGAGCGGTATCGGGAAGAGTATGATAATGATTTCCCGATAGAGGAATGCGCTTGAGAGGTTTTGAGGTTTCTGTCGGGAGCCGGAGCGGGGAGAAGATTCCGCGGAAAGTGAATGGAAGCAGGAAGAAAATGAAGAAGAAAGAAGAAAATATAAAAGCATAAAAAAAGAGAATAAATAAAAAGGAAATTCCTGTAAATAAAAGGAGGAAAAAGATGAAAGGAATACGTATGTTTTTTTTGGCGTCGGCCGTTCTTGCGGGCGGCATGGACGCGGGCGCCCAGGTGCTGCTTCAAGGTGAGCAGGCGCCCCAGGGAGCGATCATATATTCGCTGCCCAGCACGACCATCGGTCTGAAAGTTACGGCCAATCATGAGTCATTCGTGGCGGGCCCTTATGCCAAATACGCCCAGAAATATTTAGGAGTGGATGCCAGGACCGAAAGCGGAGATACCTATATTATTCAATCCGTGGAAATGGTGCCTTATTTAGAGGCGGATCCTTCCATAAGCATTGCGGTGAACGTGGGAACATCCAAGAACGCTTCGGCCAATTTCCTGAATTTTTGCAGTCAGGGCTTGATCGTTACATCGGAAAGCTACACAGGCAAAGGCGCTTCCTGGCGTTTCCCGAGCGCTGTCGGGAACAGCGAATTCGTAAATTCCGGAGCCACTTCCAATTTAGCTACCCAATCTTCCACCTTATACAAAAGCGTAAAGACTGCGGAAGGGCTGGAAAAGGTGCCGGTACAGCAGAACCAGGTGGTGGAAAAGAGCCTGGAAAAGAAAGCGGCGGAAACTGCGGAGATGATATTCAAGCTCCGGAAAAAAAGAATCGATATCATTACCGGGGATACGGACGCTACTTATAGCGGAGAAGCCATGGGCGCCGCTTTGGAGGAAATCTCCCGGTTAGAACAGGAATATTTGAGCCTGTTCGTAGGCAAAAGCGTTACCGATACTCAGACGGCGGTATTCGATGTGGTTCCCGACGGCGAAAATGCCAAGCAAATGTATATCGCGTTCCGCATTTCCGATACCCAGGGCCTGCTTCCGGCCAATAATATGAGCGGCCGGCCGATCGTGCTGGAATTCGTGGAGGAAAGCGAGCCGATCGCCCCTACGAATATCAACGAAGTGGCCGTAGCTCCCAAAGGAAAGGTCGTTTACCGTAAGCCGGTGGTGGTGGCGGTCCGTTTGCTGGACGGCCAGAAAGTGATCATGCAGAGCCGCGTTCCGGTTTATCAGTTCGGAAAAATCTTGGTATTCCCGATAGATGTGGCTGTCAAGTAACGGAGTCCGGCAGGGTATATGTCCGTACTTTCTTTATGGAATAATAAACACTATAAAATATTATACAGATGAAAACAATAGCAGAACTGGATCCGCAGAGAGTGTGGAAAAACTTTTATGAATTAACCAAAATACCGCGTCCTTCCAAAAACGAAGGGAAAGCTGTGGAATATTTGTACGAATTCGGCAAGAAGCTGGGGTTGGAGACCACCAAAGACGAACTGGGGAACGTGATTATCCGCAAACCTGCCACTAAGGGTATGGAAAACCGCAAAGGGATTATCTTACAGGCCCATGTGGATATGGTTCCGCAAAAGAACAGCGATGTGGATTTCAACTTCGATACGGATGCGATCCGGACCCGTATCGTGGACGGCGAATGGGTGTATGCTACCGGAACTACGTTAGGAGCCGATAACGGAATGGGTTGTTCGGTCGCTATGGCGGTATTGGAGGCGAAGGATCTGGCTCACGGACCGATAGAGGCCTTGTTTACTATCGACGAGGAAACAGGCATGACAGGGGCGCGGGGCTTGAAACCGGGTATATTGAAAGGCGAGATATTGGTTAATCTGGACTCCGAGGAAGAAGGCGAGTTGTATGTAGGATGCGCCGGCGGTCTGGACGGCCAGGCGGTGTTCCATTATAAAGAGGAAGCGGTTCCGGCCGGCTACGAAGGTTTTAAGATTTCCCTTACGGGATTGTTGGGAGGCCATTCCGGAATGGATATCAATTTGTACCGGGCGAATGCCAATAAAGTGATGGCCCGTTTGCTGCTTCCTTTAGTAAGGGATCTGGGAGCGAAATTAATCAGTATAGAAGGAGGCAGCCTGCGCAATGCCATCCCGAGGGAAGCCTTTGCGACCGTGGCTGTTGCCAGTGAAAAAGCCGGCGAAGCCAAAAAAATATTGGAAAGCCGTTTTGCCGAGGTAAGGTCCGAGTACGCAGGAACCGATACGGATGCGAAGTTGGATGTGGCGCCGGAAAAGGTTTCAGGCGGTGCTATCGAGCAGAAAGTGGCGTTGAATATGTTAAGGGCTTTATATGCCTGCCCGAATGGGGTAGAGAGGATGAGCGATGCCATGCCGGGCTTGGTAGAGACGTCCAATAATATGGCGATGGTTAAATCCGGCAAGGGGCAGATTACCGTTTCTTCCCTGATGAGAAGTTCCGTAGATACCGCCAAAGAGGATCTGGCGGAGAAAATGCGTGCCGTATTCGAATTGGCCGGGGCCGATATTACTTTCACCGGCGGATATTCCGGTTGGAAACCGAATATGGATTCCGCTATTTTGAAGGAAATGAAGGAGGTTTACAAGAAACTTTACGGAAACGAACCGGCAGTGAAAGCTATTCATGCGGGTTTGGAGTGCGGCATCTTAGGCGGAATTTATCCGAATTGGGATATGGTTTCCTGCGGACCTACTATCCGTTCTCCTCATTCTCCGGATGAAAGGGTGAATATCGCTACGGTGGCCAAGTTATGGAATTTCGTAGTGGAAGTCCTTAAAAATACTCCTGAAAAATAGAGACTCTTTGATCTCTATTGGAAGATCGAACACGGTAAAGGGGATGATTCAAATAAAGGTCATCCCCTTTTTGTATGCTCCCGAAAAGCGGTTGACGGGATTCGGCTCTGTCGGGAGTGGATTCTTTTCCTGTTTTCGTCATGCGTTACCCAAATCACGATCAACCCGATCAGAGACCAACTGAATAATTCCTGTTCTTCTCTCAAATATCTTTTTCCTGTTTTCCTCACTTTTCTGAATTTTTGACAAAAAGAAGCCTTACAGCTATGCGAGAGGCTGATTATGTCATCGATTTGGGTGTCCCGCGACAAGTTGCTACCTTCGTGGCATGTTTGTCCGACGAAAGCACAACAAAAGCGGAACCACGTTCAGAAGTCCTTCGGCTGCAGCAGCGATGAGGCCACATTGGACGCGCTCGA
>CANRID010000032.1 GCA_947630665.1 uncultured Bacteroidales bacterium
TGTCTTCACTCTTACAAAGAGACAATATTCCGCAGCGATTCTAAAATTCCCCTGTTTGCATTATCGATCACCGAATTTTCCAACATTGTCAGATAAATCTGTGTTGTGCGTTCCGACGGATGGCCGCCAATTCCGCCAATGGCCGGCATATCTGGCAAAAGACGGACGATATGGAGCTGCTACGCTCTGCCGGTCTGTTCGGTACGAATCATGAAACGGGAAAGCATGGACTGAACCTTGCAGCTGTATTACTGTTAGGTCGTGACGATGTTATAAAAGATGTTTTCTGTACAAGTATTGAGTTTGAAAATGCGACTATAATCGAATAAAAGCAATATTTTTTGTAGAAAAACATATCCAATATACTTTGATATTAAAATAATAGCTATATTTGTGCCATGAGCAATCCATTGCGACAATTAGGTAACATTCCTGTTACAGCCTCCGTTTTGGAGTCCCTGTTTCCTCATATCAGAGGCGGAAGCCAGAAACTCAGGTCGCTTGAGCGTGACAAACAGATAATACGCCTCAAGAAGGGGCTTTATGTGTGTAGTCCTGAAATAACAGGAAAAACCCTTTCAACCGAATTGATAGCCAATCATCTGTATGCCCCCTCGTACGTTTCCATGTCATCGGCACTGCATTATTACGGGCTGATACCGGAAGAGGTTTACACCAAACAGTCCATGACTTTGAAGTATGCCAAGGTTTTTGAAACGCCATTAGGCAGGTTTGAATATACACATATCTCGAAGGCCGCATTTTCTATAGGACTGACAAGTATCAAGAAAGATGGCTATGCGTTTGTGATGGCTACGCCGGAAAAGGCTCTGTGTGATTTGATTGCCAATTCTTCACAAGTAAATTTGCGTTATCTGAAAGATGCCGAAAGTTATATAGAAGAGGATATCCGGATGGAATGGGAGGATTTTATGCAGATGGATGTCCAATTATTTAAGGAATACATCAAGGTTGGCAAAAAGGCCGATTCAATCCGTACTTTACTTAAATTGCTGAAGAAATGAAGAATGAAATTTATGACAACATGCTTTTCGCATACGATATTACTACGGAACAGCAGAGGCGGAATGCAATTTTTGAGGTAAATCAGCAGGTAATACTTGCAGGGCTCTACAATGGCGGCTTCTTCGATGTGGCCGCTTTCTACGGCGGCACTTGTCTCAGAATTTTCCATGGGCTCCAACGTTTCAGCGAGGATATGGATTTTTCACTTCTGGCTCCCGATGACAAGTTCGATTTCTCAAAATTTTTCCAACCGATAATAGATGAATTTGCCATTGTCGGTCGTGAGGTAGAGATTAGAAAAAAGACAAAATTCTTTCATGACACGCTGTTTCACTTTGCCGGATTTGTTTGCCGGAAAAATGCACGCATTGGTGTACAGGGGCTGGAAAAACAGGGTGAAAGGCCGTGACTGGTATGACTTCGAATGGTATGTCCGTCATAATGTACCTCTTGATTTTACCCATCTCGCAGAGCGTGTCCGCCAGTTCAACAATGAAGAAATCGGGCAGGAGACGTTTATGGCTCAATTGAAAGACAGATTGGCTTCAGCAAACATCAATCAGGTAAAGAGTGACGTCCTCCCGTTTGTCAGGAACCCCCAGGAACTCGATATCTGGTCAACCGATTATTTTGTCCAGCTGGCGGATATGATGAAGTTTGAATAGGATTTTTTTCTTGCATTTTCAAGAATTTTATATTTGTTATACCAAAATTTATTTATCTTTGTGCCGAAATGAAAAAAGAAAGCCACACATTAAGATTCAATACCCTGCATTGGCATGTCCGACGCCATGCTTCGGTGGCTTATTCCTTAGTCCGACCATAATGAACCTGCATACCGGCACTATGCCTGCGTTATACGGTTCACCTTTTCTCACCGGGAAATTTCCGATTTTTCCGTTCTGACAAAATAAAACACATTACAATCATATCATGCCTTATACGGCATTTTAATGTTTAACTTATTATCTGTAAGATGAAAGTAAATATTTATGTGGCCAACGAGTCCCACGTAATTTATGCGGAGCAGATTTGCGAACTGGTTTACATTTCCGCTCAGGAAAGAGGCACCGGAATAGCCAAACGCAGTCCGGAATACATCAAAGAAAAAATGAGGGACGGCAAAGCGGTGATCGCTTTAACGGATGACGGGACCTTTGCCGGCTATGCCTATATAGAAACCTGGAGCCATACCAAATTCGTAGCGAATTCGGGTTTGATCGTGGCGCACCAGTTCCGTAAAACGGGATTGGCCCGGCGGATCAAACAGAAAATATTCGAACTGTCCAGAACCATGTACCCTTATGCGAAGATTTTCAGCATCACTACCGGTCTGGCCGTAATGAAAATCAATTCGGATTTAGGTTACCGGCCCGTTCCTTTCTCGGAACTGACCAACGACAAAGAATTCTGGGAAGGCTGCCGCGGATGCCGGAACTTCGATATTCTGGAAAGGAACAATTATAAAATGTGTTTGTGTACGGCGCTGCTCTACGACCCGGCTACGGCCAAAAACAAAAACGCGAACCGGACCAACCCGATCCTGACCTTCGTAGGCAAAAGCGTCGCCCATCCTTTTAAAACGCTCAAGACACTGCATCTTTTGCGGAAATAAATCCCCGAATCATAACTTATAACATATACTTAAAATGAAATCGAAAGTAGTACTGGCATTCAGCGGAGGTTTGGACACCTCGTTCTGTGTTCCTTACCTTAAAAACGAAAAAAATCTGGAAGTCCATACGGTCATGGTAAATACCGGCGGCTTCTCGACAGAAGAAGCGAAAAAAATCGAAGAAAGGGCCCTGCAATTAGGAGCGGCTTCCCATACGACGATAGATGCAGTAGAGACTTATTATGAAAAAGGCATAAAATATCTGATTTTCGGGAATGTCCTGAAAAACGCCACCTATCCCCTTTCCGTAAGTTCTGAACGGGTATTCCAGGCGCTGGAAGTATTGAAGTTAGTAAAAAAGACAGGAGCCGAATATGTCGCCCACGGCAGTACGGGAGCCGGGAACGATCAGGTAAGGTTCGACCTGGTATTCGAAGTGCTGGCCCCGGAAGTGAAAATTCTGGCACCGATCCGCGAACTGCAAATCGCCCGGAAAGATGAAATCGATTATCTATGCAAACACGGATTCAATTTCAGCTGGGAAAAATCCAAATATTCCATTAATCAAGGAATATGGGGCACGAGCATAGGCGGTGTCGAGACGCTTTCCTCTGACGGTTACCTGCCGGAAGAAGCATATCCGCATCAGGTTTCCCGACAGGGAGAAGAAAAAGTCTCCATCGGATTCGAAAACGGAGAACCGGTAACCTTGAACGGCCAGAAGATGAAACCGGTGGAATTGATCCGCACCTTAGCGGATATCGCCACCCCTTACGGCGTAGGCAGGGATATCCATATAGGCGACACGATTATAGGAATAAAAGGACGTGTAGGATTCGAGGCGGCCGCCCCGCTGATCATCATCAAGGCGCATCACCTGCTGGAAAAACATGTCCTCACAAAAAATCAGCTCAACTGGAAAGATCAGATCGGGAATTTCTACGGACAGCTGATGCACGAGGCCCAATACCTGGAACCGGTAATGAGAGATATGGAAGCCTTCTTAGAAAGCACCCAGAAAGCGGTAAACGGAACAGTGGACGTATTGCTGCGGCCGTATAATTTCTTTGTACTGGGCTGCCGCAGCCAATATGACATGATGAGTTCGAAATTCGGCGAATATGGAGAAATCAATAAATCCTACACGGGCCGGGATGTAATCGGGTTTACCAAAGTGCTGGCAAATCCTTTGAAAATCTATTATTCACTTCATCCGGACAAGGAAAAATAATTACGACCATGATTAAAGCCGCAATTGCAGGAGGCACCGGATATACGGCGGGAGAGCTGATCCGGATATTACTGAATCATCCGCAGGCGGAAATTGTTTCCGTATTAAGCACCACGAGCGTGGGAGAACCGGTCAGTTCCGTCCACAGAGACCTGATCGGCGAGACCCCGCTGGCTTTTACGGATGATCCGGGCAGTCCGGATGTAATATTCCTTTGTCTGGGACACGGTCTGTCCAAAGAATTTCTGGATACCCATCCCCTTCCCGACAGTTGCAAAATCATAGATTTGGGCAACGATTTCCGGCTGGATCCTTTTTATAAAGGGAAGGAATTCATTTACGGCCTGACCGATACCTACGAAACCAAAATTTCCGGAGCCGATTGCGTGGCCAATCCCGGCTGCTTCGCCACCGCCATCCAAAGCGCTCTTGCGCCATTGGCAAAAGCCGGCCTGCTGCAAGACCAAATACACGTACATGCAATCACCGGCTCCACGGGTGCAGGAAAAAAGCCTTCGGAAACAGGTCATTTCAGCTATCGGGACAATAATATTTCCATTTATAAATTATTTAACCACCAGCATCTGGGAGAAATCAAAAGGACGTTGAGGGATTTGATGGGCAAAGAACCGCCCCAAATAAATTTCGTACCCATGCGCGGGGATTTCACCCGGGGGATTTTCGCCAGCGTTTATACCCGGTGGGACGAAAACAGGACGCAGGAAGAAGCCGAGGCCCTTTTCCAGGACTACTATCAGAACTCCCCTTTCGTATTCATCTCGGAAAAAGGAGTAAGCCTGAAAGAAGTCGTAAATACGAACAAGGTATTGCTGCACATAGAGTTGCATAACGGATACATTCATATTTCATCCGTATTGGACAATCTGGTAAAAGGAGCCTCCGGACAAGCGGTGGAAAATATGAACCTGATTTTCGGACTGGACCGGACAGCAGGTCTGAAACTTAAACCGAGCGCTTTCTGATTCCCGGAGGCGAGTGCGGAAACAAACGAAGTTTGTGAAATTAAACCATGAAATTATGAAATTATTCGATGTATACCCTTTATGGGATATAGAGCCTGTAAAAGCGGAAGGATGCAGGCTATGGGATAAAGAGGGCCGGGAGTATCTCGACCTGTACGGCGGCCATGCGGTTATCAGCATCGGACACAGCCATCCGGTTTATAGACAAATGCTCAGCGACCAGATCGACAAGATGGGATTTTATTCCAATGCCGTAAAAAACTCGTTGCAGACGGAACTGGCCCTACGGATAGGAGATATGAGCGGCTATCCCGAATACTCTCTGTTCCTGTGCAATTCCGGCGCGGAAGCCAACGAAAACGCCATGAAATTAGCTTCATTCCATACCGGACGGAAAAAAATACTGGCAGTGGAAAAAGCCTTTCACGGCAGGACTTCGGGCGCGGTAGAAGCTACGGACAATCCGGCCATCCGATCAGCATTCAACGAAAATCACAATGTGGTTTTTGTCCCGATAAATAATGTAGAAGCCCTGAAAAAAGAACTGGCTACCAAAGAATACGCCGCATTTATCATCGAAGGGATTCAGGGGGTGGCCGGCATTCACGTGCCGGATCCGGCTTATCTGAAAGCGGCCCGGGACTTATGCAATGAAACGGGTACGGTGCTTATCATAGACGAAATCCAGTCGGGATACGGTCGGAGCGGCAAGTTTTTCGCCCATCAGCATGCAGGCATCCGTGCGGATCTGATAACAGTCGCCAAGGGGATCGCAAACGGGTTCCCGATGGGAGGCGTACTGATCTCACCCGCATTCGAAGCCAGACACGGGATGTTGGGTACCACTTTCGGAGGAAACCATCTGGCCTGCACGGCAGCCATCGCGGTACTGAAAGTGATGAAGGTGGAAAATTGCATAGAAAATGCAAGAATCACAGGCGAATATCTGATAGAAGGGCTTAAAGGGAATAAAGCCGTCAAAGAGGTCAGGGGCATGGGGCTGATGATAGGAGTCGAACTGAATCCCGGATACGAAAACCTGCGGAACCGGCTGTTGTTCGAAAAACATATTTTTACGGGCGGTGCCGGGAAAAACGTTATCCGGCTGCTGCCTCCTTTGTGCATCACAAAAAAAGATGCAGGAGAATTTCTGGAAGCTTTCAATGAATTAACGGAGGAACAAAAATGAGAAATTTCACCACGGTACAGGATATAGGCAATCTCGAAACGGCTTTGGAAAAGGCGCGGTATGTAAAGCAAAATCCGTATGCCGACAGCGCCTTGGGGAAAAACAAGACCCTGTTGCTGATCTTTTTCAATTCCAGTCTGCGTACCCGTCTGAGTACCCAGAAAGCAGCCTTGAATTTAGGCATGAATGTAATCGTGCTGGATATAAACCAGGGAGCATGGAAACTCGAAACGGAAAGAGGGGTAGTGATGGACGGAGACAAACCGGAACATATTCTGGAAGCCATCCCGGTAATGGGTTCTTATTGCGATATCATAGGCGTCCGTTCTTTCGCCCGGTTCATCAGCAAGGAAGACGACTATTCGGAAAAAATATTGAACCAGTTCATCCGTTATTCAGGCAAACCGGTAATAAGCATGGAAGCGGCTACCCGCCATCCGTTGCAAAGTTTCGCCGACCTTATCACCATAGAGGAATACAAACCCGTAGCCCGGCCGAAGGTGGTGCTGAGCTGGGCGCCCCATCCCAAATCCCTGCCGCAGGCGGTTCCCAATTCTTTCGTGGAATGGATGAAAGCCGCCGGGTACGAAATAGTCATTACGCATCCGCACGGATATGAACTGGACCCCCGGTTTACGGAAGGGGTAAAAATAGAATACGATCAGGACAAGGCATTCGAAGGGGCGCACTTTATTTACGGGAAAAACTGGTCCGCTTTCGCCGATCCCCACTACGGAAAAGTACTTTCCACAGACCGGAACTGGACGATCGATTCCCGGAAAATGGATCTGACCGACAACGGTTATTTCATGCACTGTCTTCCGGTGCGCCGCAATATGATCGTAACGGATCAGGTAATCGAAAGCCCCCGGTCGTTAGTGCTTCCGGAAGCCGCCAACCGCGTGGTTTCGGCGCAGACCGTCATCAAGGAAATACTGCTCGGATTATAATCCGTCCCCGACAATACTCAATTAATAACCCGGAACGAAAACGGCCGGCATTGTAAAAGGAATATGAAAAAATTAACGGTTATAAAGATAGGCGGGAACATAGTGGACAAACCGGACGCCCTGCAAAACTTTCTGAACAATTTTCATAAAATGGAAGGACCCAAAGTCCTCATCCACGGGGGAGGCGTGCTGGCCACGGAATTATCCGCCAAACTGGGAATCGAGGTGAAAATGCATAACGGACGGCGCATCACGGACGACCAAACGCTTAAACTGGTAACCATGGTGTATGCCGGCCTTATCAATAAACAGATCACCGCATCCCTGCAAAAAATCGGGTGCAATGCCATAGGACTCTCCGGCGCGGACGGAAACAGCGTACCCGCGGTCAAACGCCCGGCCGACCCCATCGACTGGGGATATGTGGGGGACGTGGATCCGGCCCGGATCAATACGTCTCTGCTGGCCTTCCTGCTCGACAAAGGACTCTGTCCGGTTTTCTGTGCCATCACGCATGATTCCAACGGCTCTCTCCTCAATACGAATGCCGATACGATGGCCTCTAATCTGGCTATCGCGCTTTCCAAAGATTACACCACGAGGTTGGTTTACTGTTTTGAAAAAGACGGTGTACTTTCCGATCCCGACAATAACGAGTCCGTCATCCCCCTTATTACCAAAAGCAGCTACCGGCAATTGCTGGAAGAAAAAAAGGTGATCGGAGGAATGATCCCCAAACTCGACAACGCCTTCTCGGCCTTGGAAAACGGAGTGTCCGAGGTAGTCATAAAGCATGCGGATAACCTGCTCAACTCTAAAGAAACTTTATTGATGCTCCGATAACCCCGGGTACGATTTCCTCATCATGAAAAGCGTCTACTCAAACATACCCGAAAACATGCCCGAAAGAGCCGCGGCCCTGTTAAAGGAGATGATCCGTATTCCCTCCCTCTCTTTTGAAGAGGCGGACAGAGCGGCTTTCCTGCGTGCATACCTTGCCGGAGAAGGGATACGGACCGCCGGAATAAAAAACAATATAGCGGCTTTATGTCGCGATTTCAATCCGGGCAAACCCACCCTGATGCTCAATTCCCACATAGATACGGTAAAAGCCGCGGAATCATATACGGTCGATCCTTTCGGAGCGCAGGAAAAAGACGGAACGATTTACGGACTCGGGAGCAACGATGCGGGGGCAAGCGTAGTCAGCATGATCCATACCTTTTTGTATTTCAATGAAAAAGGCACCGAATCTCTCCCTGTCAATCTCATGCTGCTATTGACGGCGGAAGAGGAACGCTCGGGTCCGGGAGGCATGGATTTGGTAATGAAAACGCTTGCCGCGAAAAAAGGAGAGATGATTTCTTTTCCGGTACCGGATTTCGCCATAATCGGAGAGCCGACAGGCATGAAAGCCGCCGTCGCCGAGCGCGGATTATTAGTCTTGGACGGCACGGCCAAGGGAATCAGCGGACATGCTGCCCGGAACGAGGGGGTAAATGCGCTTTATATTGCCATAGAGGATATCGAAAAGTTAAGAAATTACCGGTTCGATAAGATTTCGCCTCTGATGGGTTCCGTAAAACTGACCGTTACGCAAATTCAGGCCGGAACGACCCACAATGTGATTCCCGACAGATGTACTTTCGTAACGGATATCCGTCCTACCGAGCAGTATGAGAACCGGGAGATCTGGGAATTGCTGCAAAAGGAGGTAAAAAGCGAACTGACTCCCCGGAATCTTTCCAACCGGACGTCCGTTACCCCTTTGGAGAGTCCGCTCATGAAAACTGTCGGGTATTGCGACATCGGGACCTTCGTCTCCCCTACCACTTCCGATTGGATGCGGCTGAACATCCCCGCGATAAAAATGGGTCCCGGAGATTCGGCCCGCAGCCACAAGGCAGACGAATTCATCCGGATACGGGAAATCGGGGAAGGAATTGCCGGATATATCCGTTTTACAGAAAACTTCAAACTATAAATTAAACGACACTAAAACGATAAAATATGGGAACTCTTTGGAATAAAGGCACTGCCGCCACCGATATTGTAGAATCCTTTACCGTGGGAAACGATCGGGAACTCGATCTTCGGCTGGCCAAATACGATGTGTTGGGTTCGAAAGCGCATATAAAAATGCTGGCTTCCGTGGGATTGCTGGAAGATGAGGAAGAAAAAGAGTTGGAGAAAGGGTTGAATGAAATTTTACGGGAAATCGAAGCAGGAAACTTTACGCTCAGTGAGGATGCTGAAGACATTCATTCACAGATAGAATTTCTTCTAACGCAACGTCTGGGAGAAATAGGTAAAAAAATCCATTCCGGACGTTCCCGGAACGATCAGGTGCTGGTAGATCTGAAACTGTTTTTAAAAGAGGAACTGGAGACTTTCCGGGATGAAATAATGGAACTGTTCCGGAAATTGCAGGCATTGAGCGAAAAATACAAAGACATCCTCCTGCCGGGCTATACCCATGCGCAGATAGCCATGCCTTCGTCTTTCGGATTATGGTTCGGCGCCTATGCCGAAGCTTTGGCGGACGATATGTACATGCTACGGGGTGCCTATCAGGTGGTGAATCAGAATCCGTTAGGATCGGCGGCCGGATACGGAAGCTCGTTTCCTTTGGACAGGGAAATGACTACCCGCCTGCTGGGGTTCGCGACATTGAATTATAATTCCATTGCAGCGCAGTTAAGCCGGGGAAAGTCGGAAAAGGCGGTAGCTTCCGCCCTTTCGCAGCTTGCCCTGACATTGAATAAATTCGCGGCGGATTGTTGTATGTACATGTGCGGGAATTTCGGATTCATCAAATTTCCCGACCAGTTGACCACGGGTTCCAGTATCATGCCCCATAAAAAAAATCCGGACGTGTGGGAAATCATACGCGGCAACTGCAACCGCATCCAGTCTCTGCCTAACGAAATTTCCCTCTTGTGCACCAACATGCCGCACGGTTACCATCGGGATTATCAGTTATTGAAGGATGTGTTGTTCCCCGGCCTGGAACAAATGCACAAATGTATTTTCATGACCGGCTATATGCTGGACGGCATTACCGTAAACGAGTATATTCTGGACGATCCCAAATACGATTATCTCTTTACGGTGGAAGAGGTGAACAAAAGGGTCCTGCAGGGTACGCCTTTCCGGGAAGCCTACAAAGCTGTCGGGATAGAAGTGAATAAAGGGGAATTCAAAGCGGAAAAACGGGTCTGCCACACCCATCAGGGAAGCATAGGCAATCTCTGTACGGAACAGATCCGCCTGAAAATGGAAAAAGCCTTATTTTAAAAGCATTTCCACGGAAAAGAAAGAGGGGACGACTTTGTTTCGAGTCATCCCCTTCCGTTTGGTCAAAGAGCCGTCTATAACCTGACAGACAGGCTCTTGCTTAATCGTCTATTCTATCTCCGTTCTTTCTGAACCACTCTGCCTGCAAGATTCCGAAATCGGAACTTTCCCGCATTCTGATGGAGCAAGCATATTTCCTGCACCATTTTTTCCGGATGCTGGCAAACAGGCCCTTGTTCAGATAGGCATTTAAAATCGGATTGACTTTTAAAATAAAGGATTTGATATTTTTCTCTTTAACATAATAAGCCAGCTGCCTTTCGAGAGTCTCATCTATCAGGATACTCGGAGTGATCTCCCCTGTTCCGTGGCACATCGGGCATTTTTCGTTAGTTTTGATCTCCGTAACCGGCCTTACCCGCTGACGGGTAATCTGCATTAATCCGAATTTGGTAAGCGGCAGCACATTATGTCTGGCTCTGTCTTTGGACAACAGCTCCTGCATATGCTTGTATAATTTGACTTTATTCTCACTCTTGTCCATGTCGATAAAGTCCACTATTATGATACCGCCCATGTCCCTTAACCGCAACTGCCTGGCAATTTCATCGGCAGCGTGAATATTTACATCAAAAGAGTTTTGTTCCTGATCCACTCCGTTCTTTACACGAATGCCGCTGTTGACATCAACCACATGCAAGGCCTCGGTGTGTTCTATTACGATATAAGCCCCTTGTTTAATGGGAACCACCTTGCCGAAAGAGCCTTTAATCTGTTTGGTCACATCGAAGTGATCGAAGATGGGGACGTTTCCCGAATAAAGCTTTACGATCTTTTCCTGTTCCGGGGAAATCTTAGAGATATAATCCTTGACTTCTTCATATACCTCTTCATCGTTTACATGAATATTCGAAAACGAATCATTCAACAGATCCCGCAGGATAGTGGTAGTCCGGCTGTTTTCCGTAAACAATAATTGCGGGGGCTTGCAATTGAATAACTTGGGCCAGGACTCCTCCCATTTTTTTATGAGCGCCTTCAGCTCGGTATCCAGTACGACCGCTTTTTTGCCCTCTGCGGCGGTACGGATAATCACCCCGTAATTTTCAGGCAGAATGCTGTAGACAAGACGCTCAAGTCTTTTTCTTTCCTCTTTTGAAGAAATTTTCTGAGAAATACTCACCTTGTCGGCGAAAGGGAACAATACTATATTTCTCCCGGCTATGGATATTTCAGCGGTCAGTCTCGAACCTTTCGTAGAAATAGGCTCTTTTACTATCTGGACGATAATCGGCTGTCCCGGCTGCAGAACATCCTCTATTTTACCCTCTTTTTCAAGGATCTTACCGATTTTAATGTTAGAGTAGAAGGTGCTCAAATCCCTGTTGGGATTAATTTGTCGGGCAAAAAAATCAAAGGCTCCAAAATTAAGGCCCAGATCCAGATAATGGATAAACGCATCTTTGTCGTCTCCTATATCTACAAACGCGGCATTCAGGGCCGGCATCACTTTTTTCACCTTTCCCAGGTAAACATCGCCGACAGAAAATGTCCCGTTATTCTGTTCCTTATTCAGTTCTAAAAGCCTGTGGTTTTCCAACAGAGCAATTGAAATCTCCGTCGGGCTCACATCAATAATTAAATCCTTCTCCATCTATCAATAAAAACAAATCTAAAGCAGATCTGAAAAATCTGCTTTAGATTAAACTTGCTTCAGACACTCAGGCTACTTTCTCTTTTTATGTCTGTTCTTGCGTAAACGTTTTTTCCGTTTATGCGTAGCCATCTTATGTCTCTTACGTTTCTTTCCGCTTGGCATATTTTAAAATATTAATTTATATGAATATTTGATCATCAATTATTTAACATTCGTTTTAACTTTATTCATAAAAACCTTAGCCGGTTTGAATGAAGGAATGTTATGAGCAGGAATAATCAATGTAGTGTTCTTGGAAATGTTACGGGCGGTTTTTTTCGCACGTTTTTTAACTATAAAACTACCGAATCCGCGCAGATAAACATTTTTATCCTGAGAAAGCGAATCTTTAACGCTTTCCATAAAAGATTCAATCACGTTTTGAACGGCGATTTTCTCCAGTCCGGTTGCCTTTGCGACTTCGTTAACAATATCAGCTTTAGTCATAATTATTAAAAATTAAAAGGTTAGTTAATTTTTTAGGGTAGCAAAATTATAGTATTTTTTGCAATTATCCCAATGATTATCAAAAATTTCTCACTTTCTTTTACAAAGTACCGCTTATTTCGTTATATTTGAATATGAAATTTTTTACAAAAAGAAGTACCGTAATTCTTATTCTATTCTTATTATCCTATGCTGGAGCGATAGCTCAAAACTATTGCATTACAGATATTTATATCAATGGAAATAAAAGAACCAAGCGTCCGGTCATATTACGGGAACTCCCTTTCGCGGCAGGCGATTGCCTTCCGGAAGAAAGTTTGCAAAAAAAAATCCTTATCGCAACGGAAAATCTATATAACGCCTCTTTGTTCAATTCCGTAAATATAACCTACCAAGCGGATTCGACGGTGACGGAAGGCGATATTCCCTGCACCGTAACGGTTCACTTGGAAGAAAGATGGTATTACTGGCCGCTGATAAATATCAAACTGGAAGACCGCAACCTGAGCGCATGGCTCAAACATACGGACCTGAAAAGAATCACATTCGATCTGGGCGTAAAAATAGATAACGTATGGGGAATGGGACACAAGCTTTCGGCGGGAGGTTTGTTCGGATTCGAGAGAGGAATAAATATCTCTTACACGAATGTCGTTCTGGACCCTATGGGAAAGCATTCCTTGGGTTTCGAATTCCACGCGCTGTTCAACAAGACCGTGAATGTCATTTCGGAATTCGACAAGCCGGTTTATATGAAGAGTCTCAACGATTTCCTGGATCAATCCGTAGGAGGAGAATTTTCCTATACGTACCGGCCGGCCATACGTACCAAACATACCCTCACCATCGGATATGAGCATAGCGCCATCAATGATTCCGTCTTAATCAGGAATCCGGATTACTGGGGGACAAACAACACCGTGAATAGAAAAATCTCGCTCTCTTACGCCTACTCGTTCGATCAGCGGAACTACAAAATTTATCCCACCGAAGGATATTTTATAGGATTGGAACTCAAGGGCAATGCGGACGACGATTTCAGTTTTCTCTACGGGCAGGCCTATGCAGACCTGCAGTATTATCTCAAACTGGGGAACCGCTGGTTCTGGGACACACAGTTGAAAGCGGGGCTCTCTCTTAAAAATAGAGACGCTTACATATACGATCAGGCCATCGGGTATGAAAATGTAAATGTAGCCGGATATGATTACTACGCAATCGACGGGCAGCAGTTCGTTACTTTAAGCAACGGGATCCGGTTTCTGATTCTTCCCACCAAAGTCGTCACGTTCAATTTCCTGAGATGGCTTTCCAAATTCTATAAAACCCATTTCACCATTTACGGAAAAGTTTTCGCCGACATGGGATACGTACATCAAAACAATCCTTGTCCGAATAACAAGCTGCCGAATACCTTTCTTTTCGGTTCGGGTGTCGGAATAGAAGTCCTTACCTATTATGATGTCGTACTGAGCTTGTCTTATGCCATAAACAAAAACGGGGAAAGCGGTTTCTTTTTCGGGATAAAATCCCCTATCTTTTAGTTTGGCACAGAGATTGACTATTTAAGAAAGCGATTGATAATGTCTTCTTCGATTGTCAAATTAAAGGCGGACATTATTTTTTCTGACAAAATGACACAAAAAACACAGAGTATAAAATGAAAATTCCTAAAATTTTTCTCAATCAAATAGAGGGTGGAGACGTAAATATTTTACCGGTGATGAATATAGAGGGGAACTCAAATTTAGATGAGATAGATTTGCCGCAAACTTTGCCTATTCTTGCCTTGAGGAATGCCGTACTTTTTCCGGGTACAGTCCTTCCTATCACCATAGGCAGGAATAAATCCATGAAGTTGATAAAATCGCTATATAAATCTACTAAAATCATCGGGACAGTCACCCAGAAAGACGTGAAGGAAGAAGATCCCAAAAAGCTGGATTTATATGACATCGGGACCTCTGCCAAGATACTTAAAATCATAGAGATGCCCGACGGGGCGGTAACGGCCATCCTTCAGGGTATAAAAAGGTTCAGACTGACGGATATTATCGCCACGGAACCTTATCTGCTGGGTTCTATCGAGCATCTGGAAGACAAGAAGCCGGAAAAAAACGATACCGATATGGAAGCTCTTTCCGACTCCATCAAGGATGCTGCGTTATATATTCTCAAACTTTCTCCGCATCTGCCGCAGGAAGCGGCTTTTGCCATTAAAAATATAGAAGGATATGAATTCCTTACCAATTTCATCGCTTCCAGCATGGAAACGGAAACTCCTTTAGACAAGATGGAATTGCTTGCGGAGGGAGATATCCGGAAAAGAGCTTTCAAATTGCTGGAGCTTTTGAACAAACAGATCGAGATTCTGAAAATCAAGGACGACATCCAGCAAAAGGTAAAAAGCGAAATCGACCAGCAGCAGCGGGAATATTATCTGAACAATCAGTTAAAGACCATCCAGGAAGAATTGGGTCTGGACGGCAATTCGGAGGAGATAACGGAATTCAGGAAAAAAGCGGCCGAAAAAAAATGGCCGGAAGAAACGGCCCGGACATTTGAAAAAGAATTGTCGAGACTGGAAAAAACCAATCCGAATTCCCCCGAATATAATATCCAGCTGAACTACCTGGAATTTTTGCTGGATCTCCCCTGGAACGAAATAACGGAAGATAATCTGGACTTGAATCATGCCCAGAAAATATTGGATAAGGATCATTACGGACTGGAAAGCGTAAAAGACAGGATTATCGAATACTTAGCCGTCCTTAAACTCAAAGAGAATATGAAATCCCCGATCATCTGCCTGTACGGGCCTCCGGGGGTGGGCAAAACTTCTTTGGGGAAATCCATAGCGAATGCATTGGGCAGACATTACGGAAGAATCTCTTTGGGAGGGCTTCACGACGAATCCGAGATCCGGGGACATCGTAAAACCTATATAGGCGCCATGCCGGGAAGGGTAATGCAGACTATCAAGAAGGTTAAAAGCTCCAATCCCGTCATCGTACTGGATGAAATAGACAAAGTCAGTTCGGATTTCCACGGCGATCCCGCATCAGCCTTGCTGGAAGTACTCGATCCGGAACAGAATACCACGTTCCACGACAATTATTTAGATATCGATTACGATTTGTCCAAAGTATTGTTCATAACGACCGCCAATACTACCGGCTCCATTCATCCCGCTTTAAGGGACCGTATGGAAATGATTCCGGTAAGCGGTTACCTGGCGGAAGAAAAATATCATATCGCCAAAGATTATCTGCTTCCCAAACAGATAAAAGAGCATGGGTTGTCTGCAGGGCAGCTGAAATTCAACAAAGCGGCTATCCAGACTATCATAGACGAATATACCCACGAATCCGGCGTAAGGAACTTGGATAAGCAGATTGCCAAGATCGCACGGAACATCGCCAAGAAAATCGCTTTGGAAGAACCGATACCGAAAGTCATTACCCCAAAGGAAACCAAAGAGATACTGGGGCTTCCCGTCCACATGCACGATATGCAAAAAGGGAACGAGGCTCCGGGCGTGGTAACCGGATTGGCATGGACCGAAATGGGAGGCGAAATCCTGTTTGTGGAATGCAGTCTGAGCGACGGCAAAGGCAGCCTCACCACTACCGGCAATCTGGGAGATGTAATGAAAGAATCCGCCATGATCGCCTATCAATATATAAAAGCCCACAGGGAATTATTGGGTCTCAAGGCGGAAGATATCCAGAACAAGGATGTCCACATACATGTACCGGAAGGCGCCATTCCTAAAGACGGGCCGTCTGCGGGCATTACCATGGTCAGCGCCATCGCCTCCGCCTTTACGGGCAAAAGCGTGAAACACGCCTTAGCCATGACGGGTGAAATGACCCTGCGGGGCAAAGTGTTGCCGGTAGGAGGCATCAAGGAAAAAATTCTGGCCGCCAAACGCGCAGGCATAAAAACCATCGTTCTTTCCGCTGAAAACGAAAAGGATATTAAAGATATAAAGGAAATCTACATAAAAGGATTAACTTTCAAGTATGTGAATACAATGGAAGACGTTCTCAAATATATCTTCTAAATATTCCGTATTCCCGATAGTTTCAGTATCTTTACTCCCGCTTCAACTTAGCCGATAAAATGGACGTTAAAATAGAGGAACAGTGGAAAGAAGTCCTCAAAGAGGAATTCGAAAAAGATTACTTTAAGAATCTGGTGGAATACTTGCACCGGGAGAAACGGGAAGGGAAAGTGATTTATCCTCCGGGGCCATTGATTTTCAATGCCTTCAAATTAACGCCATTTAATGAAGTAAAAGTGGTGATTATCGGGCAGGATCCTTACCACGCTCCAGGCCAGGCGCACGGTCTCTCGTTTTCGGTGCCGGCCGGAGTGCCTCCTCCCCCATCCCTGAAAACCATATACCAGGAGATTGAAAACGACTTGCACATCAAGCTTCACAAAAACGGGAATCTGGAAGGATGGGCCAGACAGGGAGTATTTCTGCTGAACGCCTCTCTTACGGTCAGGGCGGGCGCTCCTACTTCCCATAGCAATATCGGTTGGATAGAATTTACGGATGCCGTCATAAAGGCCATTTCAGACAGGAAACAGGGAGTCGTCTTCCTGCTATGGGGAAATTATGCGAAAGGGAAACGGAGCCTGATCGATCAGAGCAAGCATTACGTGCTGGAAGCGGCGCATCCGTCTCCATTAGCCAGAGGAGCCTTTTTCGGATGCAGGCATTTTTCCAGATGCAACCAGTTATTGGAGGCACAAGGCCTGACACCCATAGACTGGAGTCTGTAAATATAAATCGATTATTATTCAGGGAATACGGTTTATCATAATAATGTTAAAATATCCTAAATACGACAAAAATACTTATTTTTACAGAAAATTTTCATGTTATGCGTACAGCCATTTTTCCGGGTTCGTTCGATCCGTTTACCATAGGACACTACGACGTACTCGAATCGGCCCTGAAACTTTTCGATAAAGTAATTATCGCCGTCGGATATAACAGCACCAAACAAGGTTATTTCGATCCCCAGACCCGGGTGGAAATTATCCGGAAAGCCACCGGACATCTTTCCAATGTAGAAGTTTGTTCCTATACGGAACTGACCATAGACCTGTGCAACAGATTGGGAGTGGAATATATCGTCCGGGGCTTACGGACTACTACCGATTTCGAACTGGAAAGCGTTATCGCCCAGGCAAACAAGAAAATGGCTCCGGGAGTAACCACGGTTTTCATTCCGGCCGGACAGGAATATTCCTTTATTTCCTCTACGGTCGTGAGGGATGTATTGATTCACGGCGGAGACGCTTCCATGTTCATTCCAAAAGGAGTGGACATAAACAATTATATGGCAGGATAATTGAATAGTTCATTTCCGAACCGTTCATCTTAAATGGCCATAGAGCCTTTATTTATATGAGAATATTTGAAAGTAATCATACCCGCAGCCTTCGAATTTTCTGTTCTTTCATTTTGACGCTATTCTTTTTCCCATCTCCGTTGTCGGCCGGAGACGGCTACCGGATCACGGTACGCTATGAAAACGGAATCGGGAACAATATAGTGGAACCGGGAAAGATCGTCTATCTGTATTTATACAGGTGGGGAGAAAAAATCCCGGTGGATTCGGCGCGGATTTCCGAAAAAGGGACCGTTGTTTTCCG
Source organism: uncultured Bacteroidales bacterium (assembly GCA_947630665.1). Classification (GTDB taxonomy): domain Bacteria; phylum Bacteroidota; class Bacteroidia; order Bacteroidales; family UBA932; genus Egerieousia. The sequence continues at coordinate 18,108 of CANRID010000032.1, forward strand.
GGGACGCCGGACTTTGGAACCGGGAGAGTATGTAGCAGGCCTGAATCCCGAATTTTTCGTATCCGCACCGGGAAAAGTCCGGGAAGATTTCACGCTTGTCTATTCCGCAGATCAAAAGGATCAAAAAAAAGAATACGGGCATCTGTTTTCAATGCCTGAAATACGCCACAATTCCGGCTCTCCGGAAAACGGATGTTTCACCGGGATGCAGAATTTAGTAAACTACCAGTGGAAACAGTATCCGGATAACGCCGGACTGCAACGTCGTTTCGAAGAGTTGTCCCGCGAAGCCGCCCGCCAAGCCCCAGGCTCCCTGTTAGATATATCGCTCCAGAACCTGCTGGCCCGGAGAGACCCCCGCTTGCTGGCAACTATTTTCCCGCACCGGGACAAACGGCTCGTAAACACGAATTTCGCCAAGAAAGACATCGAGTCTTTTTTTAAGGCGATCGAATTGAATCCGCCCGATACGATCATCCGATATACGGACCGGCTTATCGGCCATACGAAACAATCTTCCGGCACGCAGTTACAATCCCGCATCGCCGCCTCGGGGTTCGATTATTTTTACAATTCCCAGATCATGGGGCAGGAAGCCGTGGCCGTCCATATCGCCGAAAATTATTTTCTGAACGGAAAGCTCGACTGGCCCGATAAAGAAGGATTGTTCCTGATGAACAGTTTCGTGCAGCTGAACAAACACTCCCTCACGGGAATGGACGCTCCGGAACTCAACCTGATCGACACGTCGGGGAACCGGGTAAGCCTGAGGGATATGCCGGGCGAATATACCATCCTTTATTTTTATACGGATAATTGCGCCTCCTGTAAAATAGAAACTCCCAAATTAGTCGATTTCGTAAACGAATATCAGGACGGAGTGTTGAATGTATATACAGTATATACCCAGTCCGATCCCCGCAGATGGAAAGAATACATCCGTCGGGAGTTTGGTCTTTACAATCCTTTCATCGAATGGAAAGATGTCTATGATCCGGAATTCGACAGCGGCTTCCATCTGCTATACAATGTCGTTTCAACGCCTCAGATGTTCCTGCTGGATAAAGATAAAAAAATAATCGGCCGGAATCTCAAGACAGACAGTCTAAAGGAGTTGTTAGAGGTCAAAAAAAAGGAAAGGGATGATCTGCATGTGTTTTTCGGGAATTTTTTCAACAAGCTGGCTCCGGACGGAAAAGAAGCGGTGAAAAAAGGAATCGACGCATTCTATGAAAAAAGCATCCGGGACACCAATTTGTTCCGGGAAATTTTCAGGGAATTATATGTTTTTCTCAAGAACAACGACGACTACACCCTGCAGGAAGGAGCCGCCTACTTGGGAGAGAGCTATATAGCCTCGAAACCGGAATTATGGCCGGACAGGAAATTTCCGCAACAGGTGGCCCGCGCCGTCGAACTGTTCAATATGAATCCCCTCGGAAGTAAAGCGCAGGAGCTGATTCTGCGCACTCCCGACGGGTCCTCCCTCTCCTTTTACGATATCGGGAACAAATACAAGATCCTGTATTTCTATAATTTCAATTGCGGACTCTGCACGCAGGTATCGGAGGAACTGAAGAAATTTTATCCTTTATACCGGGACAAAGCCGAAATCGTGGCCGTTTATACCGGAAAAGATTATAATAATTGGGTAAAATACATTTTAAATAATAACTTTGCATGGCAAAATGTCTGGGACGGAGATTCCAGAGGAGAAATATATAAAAAATACAATCTGGAAAGCGTTCCCGCCATTTACCTGCTGGATGAGAACAATATCGTCCTCGCAAAAGATATTAACCCATATATTTTAGAGGAATTGCTCAAACGGCTTTTTCCGCCCGAAAATAAAACCAACTGACATGATAAGCGGCAAATACAAAGAATTTTACAATCTTTTAAGCGCCCGGATTCCCAAAGAGAGATTATTGCACGACGCACTCAGCACCCTTGCATTCGGAACGGATGCATCCTTTTATAGGCTTATTCCCAAATTAGTAGTAAGGGCCTATAATGAAGAAGAAATAGAATTCATCATAAAAAACGCCGCCCGCATGGCCATTCCGGTTACATTCCGGGCCGCCGGCACGTCCTTGTCGGGACAGGCAGTATCCGATTCGGTATTAGTGATCGCCTCGCACGGATTCAACGGATACCGCATATCGGACAACGGCATGAAGATTTCCCTGCAGCCGGGCATAAGAGGTTCGATGGCAAACCGGTATCTGGCTTCTTACGGCCGGAAAATAGGTCCCGACCCGGCTTCCATAGATTCCGCCATGATCGGAGGCATCGCCGCCAACAATGCGAGCGGCATGTGCTGCGGCACCAGCGAAAATTCCTATAAAACCGTTGCGGATATCCGGATTATCCTCGCCGACGGCACTACGTTAGACACGGCAGATGAACAGTCCCGGGAAAATTTCAGGAATACGCACGCAAGTCTGTTAGAGGCTTTAGAAAACCTGTCCCGGCGCGTGCGGGAAGACGATATTCTCAGCGCCCGCATCCGTAAAAAATATAAAATAAAAAACACGACCGGATACAGCCTCAACGCGCTGACGGATTATACCGACGGCTTTGAAATACTCAAGCACCTGATGATCGGTTCGGAAGGGACTCTCGCATTCATTGCCGGCATTACTTACAATACGGTGCCAGAATACCGGCACAAAGCTCTTGCCCTGATCATTTATCCTACCATAGAAGCCGCCTGCAATGCCGTCATGATATTAAAACAGCAGCCGGTTTCCGCCGTGGAACTGATCGACCGGGCGGGTATCCGTTCCGTGGATCAGACTCCGGGCATTCCGGAATATCTGAAAACCCTTTCTCCGGAAGCCTGCGCCCTGTTGGTGGAGACCCGCGGAGAAAGCGAGGAAGCCATGAACGATCAGACCCGCAGGATCACGGACAGCATTTGCAATATTCCGACCGAACTGCCTTTCCATTTCACCTCCGATGCCAAAGAACAGGCCGTTTTATGGAAAATCCGGAAAGAAACGCTGCCCACGGTAGCAGGCATGCGAAAAGCCGGAACCACGGCGATCATAGAAGATATATGTTTTCCTATCGGACAACTGGCACAGGCCGTTACCGGTCTGCGGAAAGTATTCCACCGGAACGGATACGACGATGCCGTTATCTTCGGGCATGCCTTGGAGGGGAACCTGCATTTTATGTTCAATCAGGACTTCGGCACCCCATCCGAACTGAAACGGTACGGCAAGTTCATGGACGATATCGCCGATCTGGTCGTATCGGAATACGACGGCTCGCTGAAAGCGGAACACGGCACCGGCCGGAACATGGCGCCTTATGTGGAAAAAGAATGGGGAAGCCAGGCTTATGGGCTGATGAAAGAGATCAAGGCCCTGTTCGATCCCCAAGGCATCCTCAATCCGGGCGTAATCCTCAATCCGGATAAAGAAATACATCTGAAAAATCTGAAACCGTGTCCGGCCACCCGAGAAACGGTAAACAAGTGCATGGAATGCGGATTCTGCGAAAGGGGCTGCGTATCGGAAGGGCTTACGCTCTCTCCACGGCAGCGCGTCGCCTCCTTCCGGGAGATGGAACGGCTCAAAGCTACGGGCCAGGCGCCCCACATCGCGGCGGAAATGCAAGAGAGGTATCGCTATTGGGGAATGGAAACCTGCGCTACGGACAGCCTGTGCAATTCGCTATGCCCGGTAAAAGCGGATGCCGGAAAACTCATTAAGGAATTGCGCCATGAGGAGCATTCGGAAAAGGCGGAACGCAATGCCGTAAAAATAGCCTCCCGAATGGATTCCGTAACGGCCGGCATGCGCACGGGACTGAATGCAGTGTATGCCCTGCGCATGGCTTTCGGGAAAAAGGCCTTCGGGGCGCTGGCCCGTGGAGCAAGGGCGGCCTCTTTCGGAACCATTCCGTTATGGAACGAATATTTTCCAAAAGGAGCGAAAAAGATCAAATTCATACCGGATGATGCTCCGGAGAAAATAGTTTATTTTCCTTCCTGCATTACCCGCACTATGGGAACGTCCCGTTCCTATTCCCATGAACCGGAGATCACCAGACTGACCGAAAAATTAATCAGGAAAGCGGGATACGGGATCATTTATCCCGATCATCTCGACAAATTATGCTGCGGTATGGCGTTTTCCAGCAAAGGTTATGTAGAAGCCGGCCAGAAAGCCTCCGATGAACTTAAAGCAGCCTTGATGAAAGCTTCCGCAAACGGCCGTTATCCCATTCTGTGCGACATGAGTCCGTGCCTGTATACCATGCATACCCACATGGACGGGGAACTTACCCTGCTGGAGCCGGCCGAGTTTATCCTGAAATATCTGGCGCCCCGGTTAACCATCCGGAAACTGCCTAAAAAAGTAGCGGTTTTCGCGGTTTGTTCGGCCAAGAAATTGGGCGTGGACAACCTGCTTTACGATGTGGCGCGTTTGTGCGCGGAAGAAGTAACCGTCATCGACAGCAATTGCTGCGGATTCGCCGGCGACCGGGGATTCACCTTCCCCGAACTCAACACCCACGGATTACGGCACCTGAAGGAACAGATCCGGGGATGTTCGGAAGGATACGCTACCAGCCGCACCTGCGAAATAGGACTCTCCCGCAACAGCGGCCTTACTTTCAAATCCATACTTTATCTGCTGGATCAGGCCAGCGAAGCACTGCCCAAATAAAGCTGTTTACTGTCGGGATACAAGTAGTTAATTATGTACAAAGGACTTCGGGAGTATATCGATTATCTGGAAAGGATGGGTGAACTCATACGTATCCAAGAGTTTACGGATCCAGTGTATGAGATTGCGGAAATTACAGACCGGGTAAGCAAAATGCCCGGCGGAGGCAAGGCCCTGCTTTTCGAGAATACCGGCACCGCTTTTCCCGTACTCACCAACATGATGGGTTCGGAGAAAAGAATTCTTTATGCGTTGGGCATCGGCGGTTGGGAAGAGATCTCCCGCAAAATAGATCGTCTCATGCAGCAGGCCGTCTGCGAAAAACCTACGCTGATGAGCAAGTTAAAATTGCTCCCTACCCTCAAGGAAGCGGCAGGATGGCTCCCCAAAGAGGCCAAAGGAGTCCCTCCCTGCCAGGAAGTGGTAATGGCCGCACCCGATCTGTCCAGACTGCCGGTCTTAAAATGCTGGCCGTACGACGGGGGACGGTTCATCACCTTTCCGTTGGTGCATACGCAGGATCCCAAAACCGGCGTGAGGAACGTAGGCATGTACCGCATGCAGGTTTTTACGGAAAATACTACCGGAATGCACTGGCACCGGCATAAAACGGGAGCCCGGCACTATGAGGAATGGCCCGGGGGCCGTATGCCCGTTGCCGTATGTCTGGGCGGCGATCCCGTTTATACCTATGCCGCCACGGCTCCCCTGCCCGACGGTCTGGACGAATATCTGTTTGCCGGATTCATCCGCGGCAAAGGCGTGGAACTTGCCCCTTGCCTGACCCAGGATCTGAAAGTACCCGCAGACTGCGATTTCGTACTCGAAGGTTATATCGATACGAACGAACCCAAAATCATGGAGGGGCCTTTCGGGGATCATACCGGTTTTTATTCTCCGCAAGATCTTTATCCCCGGTTTCACATTACCGCTGTTACCCACAGGAAAGATGCCGTCTATCCGGCTACCGTAGTGGGGATTCCGCCACAGGAAGACAAATATATCGCCCTGGCTACGGAAAAAATCTTCCTCTCTCCCATCCAGTATGCGCTGGCACCTGAAATAACGGACCTTTACCTTCCGGAAGAGGGCGTAGGACACAATTTCGCGGTAGTCAAAATCCGCAAACGGTATCCGGGACAGGCCGTCAAGATCGCACATGCCCTCTGGGGAGCCGGCCAGATGATGTTCAATAAAATGCTCCTTATCACAGACGATAAGGATGAAGAAGGGAAAGAGATCGATATCAGAGATCCCGAAGTCCTCCGGAGGACGGCGGTAAAGAACTACCGCCCCAAACGGGATACCTATTTCAGCCGGGGTCCCTTGGATATATTGGATCATGCGGCCCCCACATGCGGATTCGGAGGCAAAATGTGCTTGGACGCCACCCGCAAATTGTCCGAAGAAACTTCCAGAATCCGGTCCGAAAATGTTTCCCCGGCCAGATTCATTTCATTTGTCCACCCGTCGGACCCCGTTCCGGCCGACACCCTGATAGCGGTAATAATCGATCCGGACAACGACAAGGCCAATCTCTACCGGAACCTCTGGCTGGCCGGGAGCAATATCGATCCCATCCGCGACTCCTCTTTTGCAGAATGCGGTACGGCAAAGATTTTAGTGCTGGATGCCAGGACAAAAGCCAAAGATGCGGAGGGTATGATACGCGACTGGCCGGCGATCGCAGAATCTTCTCCGGAAACTGTCCGGGCCGTTTCGGAAAAATGGGATAAATACCGAATCGGCTGATATTCTGAATTATAGACAAACCTGTCGGGAATAAAACCCACCCTCATCCGACCGTACGGCTCGAGTCCCGAAATCCATTATTGCACGGATTTTCTTAAATTTGTAATCGGATAAAAACCGTGCAGATTTGCAAATACAATTAACCAAATTATTAAGATCTATGACTTTAAACTATGAAAAGAATCTTCAGCTATTTATGCCCAATCAAATCCGCTTCCGGACGACTTATGCAGCTCAAGTTGCTGTCCGGATATTAACCCGGTAGGGAAACAGGGGTAAAAAAGAGCCCTGCGGATTAAACCGTATTACCTGCTTAATTGTAATTTATCAAGGACTGATTTCTCCAGGACCGGCTTTGCACCGGCCTTTGAAAGTTCTTGTCCGTATGCGTTGCCCTTTCAGCCGCCGGAGAATATCCGGGGAGCTGCAATAAGGATGAAATAATATTATACATGGCGAAACAGATTCTAATATTGTATCCCGACACATTCATTTGGATCACCCCCGCTAAAGGACTATTATACAACACGAAAAAATTTACTATAAAAGAGTTCCGGATTACCCGCAACGTATTGTCGCTTTGCGAGCGGCTGATGGGAAACAACCGCATCCGACGGGTCGAGATAAATACGGATACTCTTTTTGACGATGAAAAACAATTTATGAAACTTATAATCTCCAATAAATTCGGATATATTTCCTTGCCGGAAGAAAATGTCCGTACGGTCCAAAACGGGCATCGACCGGCGCCGGGCCTTTCGCAGGATAAAACCGGCAGAAACACCCGGGACATTCTCCGTTATTTTTCAGATCTGACGATTTACATAGGAGGGGAATGCGAGCAAACCGAATTCTACAAACAGACTTTCTATCCTTATCACTCGGTATCCTGTCTTTCAGCGATAGATATCATAGACTTCCTAAACCGCATAGAAACGCCCTATCTGAGGCATATCCATATTATCCTGTCCGATCTGTACGGGAAAAGCAACCTGTCTCTTCTGATTTCGTGGCTCCTGCATACGCGGGACCTTATAACATTCTATATTCCGCACTCCCTTACCAAGAAATCATTTATTTACAACACCTTGAAGAACTTGGGATTTTCCGTAAAAATCATTTGCCGGGGCCGGGAAGACACCGCCCGCAGCATCAGGGAATTCATACAATTATCCCGTAAATACGACCGACAGGGTCCCGATTTTCATTTTTTAGTTACGAACAATTCGGAATTCAAATACTTCAATCTCCTGGTTTCGGACCATTTTCCGTCTGCCGGCAAAGTCATTCCCGTTTATTCCCATAATCTAAGATTCATCAAAGAAAAGATTTTCAGGAACAAATCGGAATTACATCCGGAAAAAGTCACGAAAAGACAAATCCGAATCCACCAGAGCCTGAATCCTAATTTTTTCGGAAGCCTCACGCTGATGCCCGACAAATATATTTATTCCAATGTAAACTGTCCGCCGCTGGGGAACATGCAGGAACCCATCCGGGAGATTATCTCCCGCGAACTGGAAAATAATTACGCCTGGAAGCTCATCCGTAATGCTTCGCCTTGCTGCCATTGCAAATATCAGTGGATCTGTCCTCCTCCCAATAATTACGAATTCGTGATCGGAAAAACAGATTTATGCTACGAATCCGCCCTCACACCCGGACGATATACTTACGGCTGATTGCCCTGGCGATTCCCATCAACACGAATAAAAAGAAAAGAAAACGGGCTAAACGGCCGGTAATATCGCCGTAGGTTACGAAAACGGTCTTCCGGTCATTCAGGTTCAGCCGGCCGTTGAGATATTCTTTTTTCCACCAGCCGGACCGCGTCGTTATTTCCCCGCGCTGGTTGATAAAGGCGGATATTCCCGTATTGGCGCTACGGGCTATGGAACGGCGCGTTTCGATGGCCCTCAAAGCGGAATAATTCAAGAGCTGTCTGTAACCCGGCGTATCTCCCCACCATCCGTCATTGGAAATCACCGCCATAACCTGCGCTCCCTTCAAAACATACTCCCGATAGAAATCGCCGTAAATAGCCTCGTAACATATAGCCGTGCCTATTTTTACCGAATCCGGCGTAGTAAAGACAGTACGCTCGGGCTGCGTGCCGAAATGGCCCATGTTCCCTCCCAGATCTATGGAGGCCTTACTCATGAACCTGAACAGTTTTTTGTAAGGCGTACTCTCCACTACCACTACCAATTTGGATTTATGATAAAAGTCATATTTTCCGTCGCTGCCCAGAAAAAGGGCCGTATTGAAACGATCGTACCAGCTTCCCGCCCATTTATTTTCCTGCGCCGTAACCGTGGGCGGTATAACCGCTCCTTTGGAGTTTGTACGGTAAGGAGGGTCGTAAAGCACGGTAGTCACCGCCCCCAGAATCATATTGATATTGCCTGTGCCCGAAAGAGTATACCGCCGGTTAAAATCCTTTAATAAATTGAAAAAGCCGGCAAAAGAATCGTTGCCGAATGGATTTTTTTCATTCAACATCAGGTTCCAGTAAGGAAGGGGCGAAATAAAGGTTTCGGGACCGATGAGAAAATGTGCAGGCGCAATCAGGGAGGTGTCGTCCAGCACCTTTTCCTTCAGGGCATTTTCCGCCAGATCCGTCAGAATTTCATCCTGTTGGACAGGCGTCAGGCCTCCGAATTTGTCATTGTAGGGATCTATGTTGGGCTGCAACAGCGTAAAAGTCCTGGACCCTGCCTGCGGCGTCCCGGCCAGCGAGGAAGAAGGTTCGAAAGGGATTTCCTTGTAACTGTAAAATATGACCTGCGAAACGGCTATCGGGATAATAAAGACAAGAGCCAGCGAAATGACCGATACTTTTATTTTCTCCTTCCGCAGGGCCATAATGATGATTCTGAATAATAAGGTATTGAAAAGCAATACCCAAAGGGAGCCTCCCAAAGTGCCGGTAAATTCATACCACTGGATGATCTTTACCGAAGCGGCGAATGCATTTCCCAAAACTAACCAGGGCCAGGAAACATCCCACTGATAATAAGCGTTCTCCCACGCCAGCCATGTAACAATAAAAAAGATATAAGGCAAAAATCCGTCGGTCAGGCTCCGCATCCACCGGAACAGACGGAAAACTACGGCCATCTGTAATGCATTCAAGATAATTGCAGCAGCCGCTCCGGCCGGCGTGGCCTTATAAATCCAATACGTAGAGGCCAGGTTCCACAGCAGGAAACAGGAATAATAAATCACCCAGAAATGCTTCTTTCTGTATTCTCCCGCCAGATACTCCGCCGCTAATAACGGCACGAAGCCCACTAAGGAGATCATCCCCAGGCCGGGAACGAGAAAAGGAAGGGAAAGCAATACGGAAGAGGTCAGGGAGAGCAGCCATAAATGCAGATTCAATTTATATCCGCTTACCGGCAATAAAGGCGTTTCCTTATCCTGCGGTTTTCTGTTTCTTGCCATTTCCAACAAAAAAGTGTTAAATTTGTAATTTGTAATTTACAAATATATAAAATATCCGCCGATTCATGTTCTCGATATTGCTTAAAGGTTTTATAGTAGGCATGGGAGCGTCCATTCCTCTGGGACCGCTGGGAGTGTTATGTATTCAGAAGACGCTCAGCAAAGGGAGGAATTCGGGTTTTCTTACCGGACTCGGGGCGTCTGTCTCGGATACGTTTTATGCCGCCATTTCGCTTCTGGGACTTGCCTTTATACAAAATGTCATCAAGGAGCACATGAATTGGGTAATGTTGTTCGGCGGCCTGATTATCATACTGATCGGCATCAAAGTGTATCTGACCAACCCTATCAAACAGATACGGCAGAAAAATACCAACCGCAAACATTTAGAAGATTTTTTCGAAGCCCTCATTATGACCATCACTAATCCGGGCGCCATCTTTCTCATTCTGGGACTGCTTGCAGCCGCAGGGATCAATATTTCAGACGGCGTGGAAAAAGGTTCCGTAGTGACCATCCTGTGGGGAGTATTCATTGGTTCCGCAATCTGGTGGTTTTCCCTGAGTACGACCGTAAATATATTCCGCAAAAAATTCAGGCTCAAACAACTGATTATGATCAACCGGATATCGGGAATCGCCATCATCGTCCTGGGAGTCATCTCCATGTGCGACGGTCTGATCAAACTGATTCTGCACTAAGAGAAATTCCCGACAGAATAAAACATTATTTCCCGACAGAGTTTTTCCCGATAGAATAATATTTGAATCCGGCATCGTTCATTTCCTGCGGATTATAAATATTCCGCCCGTCCACCACGATATTTCCCTTCATCAGACTCCTGATCCGCTCCCAGTTGGGTATCCGGAACTGCTTCCATTCCGTCACTACCGCCAGAGCGTCCGCCCCGGCCACGGCATCGTAAATGCTGGTCGCATATTCCACATAGTCGCCCGGATAATTCGCCTTCGCCTCCTCCATTGCGACCGGATCGAATACCCTCACCCGGGCGCCCGCTTCCAACAGCAGAGCGATCGTCACCACGGACGGAGCTTCGCGCATATCGTCCGTTTCCGGCTTGAAAGCCAGCCCCCATAAAGCCACGGTCTTTCCCTGCAGCCTGCCGTCTAAAGCCTTGTCGAGTTTGTCGAATACTATTTTTTTCTGTTCATGATTCACATTCTCCACCGCGCTGATCACTTTCATCTGATATCCGTACTCCGCAGCCGTTTTGATCAACGCCTTCACATCCTTGGGGAAACAGGAACCTCCGTAGCCGCATCCGGGATACAGGAATCTGCTGCCGATGCGTATATCGGAAGCGATACCGGCCCTTACCTTATCCACATTGGCCCCGGTCAGTTCGCACAGACGTGCGATCTCGTTCATAAAACTGATCCGGGTAGCCAGCATCGCATTGGCGGCATATTTGGTCATCTCCGCGGACAGTATATCCATGATGATCACCCGGTAATTATTCATCTGGAAAGGGCGGTAAATCTTCTCCATCAATTTACGGGCCCTCTCGGAATCCACGCCTACCACAACTCTGTCGGGACTCATAAAATCCTTGATAGCGGAGCCCTCTTTCAGAAATTCCGGATTGGAGGCCACATCGAAAGGAATTTTTTCACCCCTTCGCGCCAGTTCTTCCTTTACGGCCTGTCTGACCTTTTCCGAAGTGCCTACCGGTACGGTGCTTTTAGTTACCAACAACGTATATTTCTTTATATTTCTGCCGAAGGTGCGGGCCACATCCAATACATAATGCAGATCCGCGCTTCCGTCTTCTCCGGGAGGAGTCCCCACCGCAATGAACACCGCATCCGAATCATTCAGGCAGCTTTCTAATGAAACGGAAAAATGAAGCCGTCCGTCATTTACATTCTTCAATACCAATTCATCCAAACCCGGCTCGTAAATAGGAATGATTCCGTTTTTCAGATTACGGATTTTCACTTCATCGATATCCACACAGGTAACGTTCATGCCCATTTCCGAGAAACAAGATCCCGACACTAAGCCCACATAACCCGTTCCGACCACTGTTATATTCATATAATTCTTTTAATTAAATATACAAAGATAGAAAGAACTCGCGAGAAAAAGGCAGGAAATTGGAAAATAATGCTATTCGTTGGTAGATTGTTTAATACGCAACGGGCTTC
>CANRID010000033.1 GCA_947630665.1 uncultured Bacteroidales bacterium
CGCTTTGAACTGTTCAAAATCAAATGAATTACTCATAATTAAAGTGTGTTTGTAAAGTTAATAATTTCTTTTTCCTTTACTTGACACACTTTAGTTTACAGTCTCTCAAAAAGCTGCGTGACAGAGGGATCCTTATCCATGAAGGCTCTGACAAAACAGGCTATTGGCGCATTATTGTAAAACCATAACAGGAAAAGGAGTGACATCTGGCAATCTTGTGAGCATACATACTGCTTGATACCGTCACCGGATACCGATCACAGTCCATCATCAGGATTGTATCGCTACTTACGATGTCAGGGAAGACTTATGAAAAACGCGTCCGAAAAAATAAAAAACATCCCCGGTCCGTTGTGGGCCGGGGATGCTTCATAATCTAAAGGTTTCTGTCATAAAGTTTCTCTTACCGGAGAAATTTATTCCTTATTCCCCTACTGTAATCCTTACTTTGACTTCACTCTCTTTCGTGTAGCCCCAGATATCTGTTACAGTAACAATTGCCACAGTTTCAGTTGTATTAGACACGGATTCTGCCGTTACTTTGAAGTATCCGTTGACTTGTTTACCATCGACCATAGTGGCAGGCTGAGGATCCGAAATCTTCTTGAGATACTTGACATCTTTTGGATCCATTTCGACGTTAGCGATTTGCGGATTTGCCCACCAGTCTGCGGCTGGAGTGGTTTTTGAACTTCCAATCGCATCAGGTACAACATTATACGCAACGTTGTTGTAGGTATATCCCTTGATCATCTCGTCGGTAATCTTGGCACCATTCTGCAAGTCATTGGCCGGAAGAGTAATGACATCGCCGACAGCTTTGATAGAACCTTCCATAATCGGGCTCATAAGTCTGATCTTGAATGAATATGTATCATCACCACTCTTCGCCTTATATTTCCAGCCCTTATAATTGTCTTTCGTTGCTGTTACAATCAAAGCCTCGCCATAACCCAATTCATATCCATTATCTTTCGTGACATCCTCGTTCAACTTAACACTTGCTGAGTTGAAAGGAGTTTTATCTGCAGGTGATGTAGTCAACGTTTTTGACGTATATTTCGTAGTACCTTTGGTAGCGATATTGGTTTTATTCTCCATACTTACCTCCGCATCATCAACAGATTTATCGAAATATTTATTCAAATCTACTGATTTCTCAGGAGTCTTTCCATCGTCTCCCTTATAGAAATAGGCATTGATAACACCATCTACGACATATGGTTCCGCAGGAACGAACAGGTCTTCCAAAGCCGGAGCGGTAAACATAACCGGCAGAATTACAGTGTTCAATACTTCAGGATTTGCACCCTTAGTCTTGAAGGTTGTCTTGAGATAATAGGTCGTATTCAGTGTAAGCCCTGCGGTGGCAGCATTGTCATTGTCAATTGTGAATACTACCTTAGTAGCCTCATCTGCATTGGCTGCTGCCGTGCCCTTAGCATTTACCACAGCCGGATCAATCAATTTGCCTGTTCCAACTACACCTGAAACCTCTTTACGTGGTGTACAGTCTTTGTCTTCATAAAGAGCATACTCAGCGGTCAAATTCACGTTCTGTTTCCATTGATCAGTGCCGGTTATAGCTACATCGCTCAGATTATACTGGAAAGCAGGTTTATCTTTGGAAACATCCACGGTCTGTGCTGCCAGCATGTTGTTGGCCATTTCAGCAGCCAGATGGAATGTAATTTCTGTCTTGTGAACATTACCATTGATATCTACGGTATAGACTGTCATGGTGAATTGTCCTGTAAGCGAGCTTACATCAGGATTCTTGCTTATGGAGAATGTTTTGCTCTCATTGTCATAGGTGATTCCGAATGTGCTTATGTCAGTGTCCAGGAATTCGAAATAAGAGTCATATACCGCTGCCGGATCACTGAAAGTTACTGTATAGGTCGTACCTACCTTTATTTGTTCATCTTTATCGTCAAGATCATTAGATGTAGAGCCTACGGTTATGTCGTCATTGTTGAGCTGCGCGCTGCCTTCGTTTACTTTCAACTGATCCAATATTGGTGCCTTCAGGTTGTCTGTTGTAATCGTAACCTCGTAAGCGGAACGGAATACGTTGTCTGCTACCAAAGCATAACCGATATGATCATCATTGGCTGCCTTCAACACTTTACCAAGGGCTTCTGCATTGGCTTTTGAGACAACTTGAGGAGCTATCATAATGTTATACAGACCGTTGCCGTTTGTAGCCGCTTTAGTTTTAGATACTTCATTGTTCGGACGGTAAACCAGCTCGTTAAACGGCTCTGCAGTAAGGGCAAGCCCGAGGGTTGCATTCTTGCTGTCTGTCAGAGTGTAATTCTCGATGTCTTTTGCAACATCTGCAGGGCTGACTTGTACGAAAACTTTGGCATCAGTTGAGCCATAGATAACGTCTCCGTCTTTTGGCAGAGGTTTCTTCGGACCGGCCCATGTACTGGCGGTAAGACCCGTTTTCTTGTCAACATCTGTAAACTTCCATCCCTTTGTAGCGTATATTGTAAGCACTTTCTCTGTACTATTCACAAATGTCAGACCGGTAATCTTTGCAGCGGCGGTAGGCAGATCGATGCTCTGCATTGTCCCGTCTGCATCCGGAACATGGAGGGTCCATACACCGGTATTGGCATCCTTAACGGCATAAGTTGCTCCTAAGGCTTTATACTCGGACTTCACAGCCTCACCCTCTTCATTATAGAAGTACCAGTAACCGTCTTCCTCATTTACATAAGGAACAGGGACTTTGTCCTCTTTGGTGAGTGCCAGATAATCGGTCTTCTCGCCATTCAGATACCAATAGCCGTCTTTGACTTCTACCAGAGTTCCGTTGCCATCCTTGCCAGGAGCTCCAGGGGCTCCGTCCTTGCCATTCTCAATGGTATATTGGGTACCATCTGAGAAAACAATTGTGAGACCACCTGTCGTGGAAGATACACTGGTAATCCATTTACCCGCCTGAACCTGTGACTGCAATGCGGTTAAAGTGGATCCCAGGTCATTAATTTGCGTCTGCAAATTAGAAATGTCATCATCGTAATCCTCGCAGGATACGAAGACACCTGCCGAGATTACCATCAACACTCCCGACAGAATTACACTTAAAAGTTTTTTGTTCATAATAAAAACACTTTTTTTAATAAAAAATAAAGCCTTTTTCTTCATCCCTCTCTTACCAAGAGAAGAATTGCATATGCAAAGTTATATATTTTTATGTAAATATCAAGCAATAATTTAAAAAAAAATGTATCCTGGAAATAATGAATATCGGTTAAAGGCCAATAATGTTATGCATTTATTTTATAAATATTTGATAATTAAACCCCGATATTTCTCTTGGTAAGAAAAATAGTCCCATCTTACAGAACGGATTCACCGGGAATAAATTTGTCGGAAAAAGCGTATTCAATTTGCAGATTCTGAACAATTCCATAAACATAAGCTCTTAAATATTTGTATATAGTAACAGACCTCCGATTTTGTCCCGGTCCGATGACCGGAGACTCATCCCGTGAAACAACTGTTGCCCGTACATTTCTTGGTTTGAATAAACAGGCTGATTTAGAAAATTAGATTAATTATTCATCCAATTAAAATTTAAGTTTATGTTTTATCACGTAAAAGAATTACAATTCAATGCGCGGGTCTCCAAACCGGATCCCCGTTTCGCCCGTTTGCTGCTGGAACAGTTCGGCGGCGGTAACGGCGAGTTAAAAGCTTCCATGCAATATTTCGTTCAGGCGTTCAGCTGTCGGGAGCCGTATCCCGACAAATACGATATGCTGATGGATATCGCCACCGAAGAGCTGAGCCATTTAGAAATAGTAGGCGCTATGATCCAGATGCTGCTGGCCGGTGTGAACGGAGAGTTGAAAGACGCAGCGGATGTTCTGGAAATTAACAAATTGATGGGCGGAAAATTCACCAAAGAAGAATTCATGCAGCAGGCGTTGTTCAATCCGCATTTCTGCGTGCATTCCGGCGGGTCTCCTATGCTCACCGACAGTAACGGAAATCCATGGAGCGCCATGTATGTAAATGCCGACGGCGATCTTACCGTGGATCTCCGCTCCAATATGGCTGCGGAATCGCGGGCCAAGATCGTTTATGAATATCTGTTGAAATTTACGGATGATCCGGGCGTGAGAGCTACGATAGGATTTTTGATGACAAGGGAGGTGGCCCACTTCCAGCAATTCGAGGCGGCCTTGGAGACTATTCATCCTAATTTTCCTCCGGGAGTGCTTCAAAGCGATCCGCGTTACAGCAATCTATATTATAAGATGTCTTCGGGGGAAGAATACCGCGGACCTTGGAATGAAGGGAAAAGCCCTGAACTGAAAGAGGAATGGCAATATATCCGCGATCCGCAGCAACAGGTGGAGACAACCGGCGGTTTGGAAAATCTGTCGCCCGTAGGGACTTCGCGTACGTTAGAATCCGTGAAACAGGCGGATAAGGCTCTGAGCGAGGAACGCAGCAAAGAGGTAAATGACGCTACTCCTGCCATGGATTTGCAATGGAGCTGCTACGGAACCGATAAGGAAAAGGGAGAGAGAAAAACCAACGGCAACCGTTCAGGTAAATAGAGCAGCGAATCGGTTTTGCAGGGAGGGGGATGACTCAAAGAAAGTGAAGGTCATCCCCTTTTTTATTGTATGCCGTTAAAGTCCGTAGCCGAGCGCATGGATCGACTGATAGATTGCGCTGACAATGCCTATGGCCACGATGCCTCCCGTACACAAGACGAGGCTGATGAGGGTGTAGCCGTCGCTTTTGAAAGGGGCGATGGGAGTTTCGTTGGGATTAATGTACATGGCTTTCACTATCAGCAGATAATAATACAGGGAAATGACCGTATTGATCAATGCTATGAATACCAATACATGAAAACCCGACTGGAAGGCGGCCATGAATATGAAGAACTTGCTGAAAAACCCGGCGAAAGGCGGGATGCCCGCTAAGGAGAACAATGCCAAGGTGAGGATAAACGCCAGCCGGGGATTGGTCCGGTACAGTCCGTTATAATCGGCTGTCTCTATTTTCCCGCTCTTTTGTTCGATGATGGAAATCACTCCGAAAGCCGCCAGATTGGCCGCCATATAAACTAATACATAATATACCAGCGCCGTCATTCCTGCTGCGCTGCCCCCTATTACCCCCAACATCAGATAGCCTGCCTGGGAAATACTGCTGAAGGCCAGAAATCTTTTGAGATTTTGCTGCCGCAGGGCGAAAAGGTTGGCGATGGTAATGGTGGCGATTACAATCCAGTAAATGGTATGCTGCCACTGGGAGATCATGGGGGCGAAAACCTTTATGAGAACGGTCATCAGCGCGAATACGGCGGAGCCTTTGGACACTACGCTCAAATAGCCCGTTACCTGAGTAGGGGCGCCCTGGTAAACATCCGCCGTCCACAAATGGAATGGGACCAGCGAAATTTTAAAGGCCATCCCCGCAAAGAAAAAAGCGAATGCCATGATCTGGAGAGGGCTGCCGGTAATCTTGTCGGGAAGATCCTCGAAATAAAGGGTGCCGGTACTCCCGTAAATCAGGGAAAGGCCGTACAGGAGCAATCCGCTGGAAAACATGGCGGTAAGAATATATTTGGCGCCCGCTTCCGCAGAATGGTGCCGGTACTTGTCAAAGGCGACCAAGCAGGCCATCGGAACGGAGGCCGTTTCGAGTCCTATAAAAAACAGCATGAAATTCCCCGCACTGATCATAAAGTACATTCCTAACAAGGTGGAAAGAGTCAATACGTAAAATTCTCCCTGCTTGAAAACGGTGTCCTCTCTTTTCAGCCAGGTGTTCGCCTGGAGGAAGGTTATAAGCGTCCCGACAGTCAGGATGTTCTTTACCGCGGTCATCATGGGCGTATGTACGTACATGCCCCCGAAAAGATATGCAGACCGCCCCGGAGTCAGGTTGATTCCGATCTGTAAAAGCATCAGCAGGCATGCCAACGGCTGAAAATATTTCCGCATCCGGGCGCCTGCCAGAAGATCGAAAAGCAACAGCGACATGATGACGGCGATCAGCGAGATTTCGCTTCTTATGTGTAAAAATTGACTGTAATCCATAATGTATTCAGAACATATAATCGTTTTTCTTATATATTATATATTATATGTGTGTCCCCCACCTGTCCGCCGGTTTTTAGGGTATCATTTGGGAAATGACCGGCAGTACGCTTTCTCCAATCATACGGCTGATCCACCAGGGAGCCAGTCCCAAGCCTGCAACGGCCGTTATCAGGCAGATGACCGAGAGCCGTTCTTCCCAAGTGGCGTCCGTCAGTTTCAGATGTTGCGGGTTTACGGGGTCTCCATAAAGGATTTTCCCCACAAGCCGCAAGATATATACGGCCGTGATTACGATGGAAGCCGCGGCGATAATGGTAAGGGTGCGGTGGAAGGGGTCCGCATGCTGGAACGATCCCGTAAAGATGGTCATTTCCGCCACGAACCCGCTCAAACCCGGCAAGCCGAGGTTCGCCAGACCCGCGATTACATAACATACGCTCAGAAACGGCATGATTTTCATCAGCCCGCCCAGTTCCCGGATATCCCGGGTATGGGTGCGTCCGTAGATCATTCCGATGAGGGCGAAAAACAGGGCCGTCATCAATCCGTGACTGAGCATTTGCAGCACGGCTCCGGTGGCGGCGGTGGCATTCATCATCAGCAGGGCGAACAATACCAATCCGCAATGGCTGACGGACGAATAGGCGTTGATATATTTCAGGTCGGTTTGGACGCATGCGCTGAAAGCTCCGTAGATGACCGAAATGCCCGTCAGGATAAGGAAAATCCAGCTCAGTTGGCCGGCCGCTTCCGGCATCAGGTACATGGCGATGCGGAAACACCCGTATCCTCCCAATTTCATGAGGACGCCGGCATGGAGCATGGAAACGGCAGTAGGGGCGGAGGCGTGCCCGTCGGGACTCCAGGTGTGGAAAGGAAAGAGGGCTCCCAACACTCCGAACCCTATGAAAGTAACGGGAAACCAGATACATTGCTGGTCGAAGGGGATATTATGCAATCCGGCTATTTCCAGAATATTCATGGTGGTAGCGCCGCTTCCGAAATAAATTCCCAGGATTCCCGACAGCAGGAAAGCGGATCCTCCCATAAGCATTAGGGTGAGTTTCATGGCGGAATATTCCTTGCGCCCGCTGCCCCAGATTCCAATCAGCAGATACATGGGGATGAGGGCGATTTCATAGAACATGAACATGGCGAACAGGTCTGTGGAGATGAAAAACCCGAAAACTCCCATAGACAAAAGAGAATACCACAGGAAATATTCTTTGGTCTGATAACTCATTTTCCATGAGGCGAATGTGCCGGTAAAGACGATAACGGAACTCAGCAGCAGCATGGCTACCGAGATTCCGTCCACCCCTGTGGAATAATGGATGTTTAGCGGGGCGTACCATACGGTATCCGCCGTAAAGAGCATAGAATCCGTGTTTCCGGCGCGGCGTCCGGCTATGTATAGAAAGACCAGCGCTATGGAAAGGATGAGCAGGGCGGAAGATCCGGCGGCCATTACCCCCCGTATCTGACGGGTGTTCCGGCAGGCCCAGAGGGCACCCAGCATAAGGAGGGGGATCAATACATATAAAGATAAGAAATTCATATCGGTACGGATGTTAATATCAGATTAAAAGTAATAAGACGGTAATAGCAAGCGCTCCTCCCAAGAACCAGATGGCGTACTGTTGTATATGTCCGCTTTGCATCGGGCGGATTTCCTCGCCGGTAATAAGGGCGGTCCATCCCAATGCGTTGAAGAAACCGTCCACGATATGGCGGTCGATCCAGGCTATGGGTCTGGAAATGCAGGCGAAAATGATTTTGTGGGTAATGAACTGGTATATTTCGTCTATGTAGAACCTATGGGATGCAGCCTTGTGCAAGGCGGGGAAAAGGCCCCGGGCGGAATCCGGCAGATCGTCCCCGCAAGGAAGGATGGGCCCGGTCCTGGCATATTTGAGGGCAGCCAGTCCTATTGCCATGAGAGCCGCTGCTATGCTGGCGGCCGCTGTTATCTTGTCTATATGAATATGATAGGCGGTGCCGTTGCTGCTGATAAAATCTCCGAATGGAATAAATCCTGCCATGCAGGTTGCCGCCGCCAGAAAAACGAGCGGGAAGGTCATGGTAGCCGGGCTTTCGTGCGGAGTATGGTCGTAGCGGGGATTGCGGCCCCAGAAAATCTGGAAATACAGGCGGAACATGTAAAAGGCGGTTATGGCGGCTACGCCGGTCATGAACCATCCCATGAGGGGACTATAACCAAAACAGGCGGTCAGGATTTCGTCCTTGGAGAAAAATCCCGAGAAGACAGGGATGCCCGCTATGGACAGGCAGGCTATGAGAAAAACGATATGGGTTACGGGCATGTATTTGTGCAATCCGCCCATCTTGCTCATCTCGTTGCTGTGTACCGCATGAATGATGCTGCCGGCACCCAAGAACAAAAGGGCCTTGAACATGGCATGGGTAAAGAGGTGGAACATGGAGGCCATGTAGCCGAGTCCTCCCTGCTGCGGGTCTAACGAGGTGCAGACCCCCAAAGACGTTATCATAAAGCCGATTTGGGAGATAGTGGAAAAAGCCAGTACTCTTTTAATATCGGTTTGGACGCATGCAATGACTGCGGCGAAAAGGGAGGTGAAAGCTCCCGTCCAGCCGATCGCTTCCAGAACGCCCGGGGCGAATCCTATATATAACGGGAACATCCGGGCGACCAGATATACTCCCGCTACCACCATAGTGGCCGCATGGATCAGCGCACTGACCGGCGTAGGACCTTCCATCGCATCCGGGAGCCAGATATGCAGAGGAAACATGGCGCTCTTTCCGGCGCCTCCCACGAACATCAGTCCCAACGCCAGCGGCAACATGGCCACTCCTCCGGACATCAGGGCGACCATGTCCGGCCGGAAGCTGTAAGTGCCGGCATAATAACCGTAAACCAAGATGCCGATGAGAAATCCCAAATCCGCAAAACGGGTTACGATGAACGCTTTTTTGGAAGCGGCTATGGCCGCCGGCCGGGTATAATAAAATCCGATCAGCAGATAGCTCGATACGCCTACCAGCTCCCAGAACGCATACATCTGGAAAATATTGGTGGCGACAACCAACCCCAGCATGCTCATGGTAAAGAGAGAAAGGAAAGCGTAATATCGCTGGAATCCTTTTTCTCCTTTCATATACCCGAATGAGTAAATATGCACCATCAGGCTGACGGTGGAAATGACGATCAGCATCATGACCGAAATGGGATCCAGCAGGATTCCCATATCTATGTGCAGGGTCTCCGTAAACGGCAGCCAGGTAGCATTATAAGGTATGAGTACGGCATGGGTCCCGTCTTGGAGGCGCGGAGCGCCGAAGTACAGGAAAGCCGTCATACAGGACAAGACGGTTACGATTCCCGATACTGCGGTGCCGATACCTCCCGCTACGGCGGGCTTCATCCGTTTTCCCGCCAAAGCGAGTAGCAGGAAAGAGAAAGCGGGAAGCAATAATATGAATATGGTAAATTTCATGTCGGTCTGTTTTTATCCGTTGAGTTCATTTATGTTCTCCACCTGGATATTTCTCATGTTCCGGTAGATATTGATAAGGATAGCGATGGCGATAGCTGTTTCGGCCGCCGAGACCCCGATGGCGAAAACGGTGAAAAAGAATCCTTCCAGTTCTCCCGGAAAAAGGAACCGGTTAAAAACGGCAAAGTTGATATCCACCGAATTAAGCATCAGTTCCACGCTTATCAGCATGGCCAGCAGGTTCCGCCGGGTCAGGAATCCGTAGATCCCGGCAAACATCATTATGGTGGAAACCGCCAAGTAATATTCCATTGGTATATTCATAATCCTGTATTTTTTTCACTTTATATTTTAATTACATCTGTCAGCGTCTCCGTGCGATGAGAATCCCTCCTATAATGCAGGCTAACAATAAAATGCTGATTACCTCAAAGGGCAATACATACTGATATTTCCCCATTCCCATCAGGGAGAATCCGATGGTTTTTATATCCAATTCCCCGAATTCGAAATGGGAAGGGGTGAATGGATGCGTCAGGGTAATGAAAAGACAAAGACCCAAACCCGCCAAGGTGGCCGTCAGGCCCGCTACCACTTTCGAACTCTTTAATCTGTCCCCTTTCTTTCTCTGGCTGTAGGTGAGCAGGATGGAAAAGACATATAATACGGTAATGCCTCCTGCGTAAATCAGCAGCTGGACTGCACCCAGGAACGAATAATTGATCTGGAAATAGATGCCGGCCGTAGAGAACAGCACGAATAACAAATAAGTGGCCGCGCGCAATATTTTCCGGGTGGTTACCGTAAGTATCGAGCAAACGATGATTACCGTCGCAAGAAACAGGAATACTATGGTTTGTAATGAAAAGTCCATATCCGTCTATATTATTTTTCGGTTCGTGAATCGCTGTCCGCGGATGAATTTCCGGCAGCCGGTTTCGCCGGCCGGTTCAAAGTCAGGACTAATTTGCTTCTGTCGAAAACGGCATGTTCGAAGGCCGTATCGAATGCGATGGCATGATGAGGGCAGGTGTTTACGCATAATTGGCAGAACATGCAGGACCCCAGATCGTATTCGTACCGGACCAATACCCTCTTGTTCTTTCCCGTTTCCGGGTCCGTAACGGTATCGGTCGTGATGTGTATGGTATCGTTCGGACAAACCGACTGGCATAATCCGCAGGCGATGCACCGGTTGTTCCCTTGCTCATCGTGCGGCATGGTGAGCGTTCCCCTGAACCGGTCGAACATTTTCAGCTCCTTGCGGTTTTCGGGATACTGTTCGGTTACTTTTGGGGTGAAGAACTCCCTCCCGGTCACTTTCAGACCGGTCAGCAGGGTGCCGATTCCCCGGAAAAGGTTTTTCAGATAAGAGCCTTTTCCCGACGGGGCTTCCTTTATTCCAACGGATGACGTATTTCCTTTCATTTCTTTAAAAATGCAGTTTGAAAACCACTATGATAACCATCAGCAAAAGATTGACAAGGCCCAGGGGAATCAGATATTTCCATTCCAAGGTCAGTATCTGGTCTATTCTCAGCCGGGGGAAAGTCCATTTGATCCACATCAGCAGCCAGACGACGAAAAACGCCTTTCCGAAAAACCAGACGAATCCCGGAATAAAATCCATTACGGCGTTGAATCCCTCCCACCCGGGTATATGCAGCGGCATCCATCCTCCTAAAAATATGGTGGTCGCTACGCCGGAGATGATGAATAGATTTACGAATTCCGCTACGTAGAACAATCCGAAATGCATTCCGGAATATTCGGTATGGTACCCTGCGGTAAGTTCGGATTCCGCTTCCGGCAGATCGAAAGGACCCCGGTTCACCTCTGCGTTTCCCGCAATCAGATAGATTATAAAGGCGATGACAGCGGAAACATGCCCTTTGAAAATGAACCAGCCGTCCGCCTGGCGGGCCACGATTTCGCTCAGTTGCATGGTGTCTGTCAGTACTACGATGGTAAGGATGCTCAACCCGGTGGAAAGCTCGTAGCTGACCATCTGCGCCCCGCTTCTCATGGCTCCGATGAGGGAGTATTTATTATTGCTGCTCCATCCGGCCAGCAATATCCCCACTACCCCGATGCTGGAAGCGGCCAGAAGGAAAAAAACTCCCACATTGAAATCCAGCACTTCCATCCCTTTATTGACCGGAAGACAACTGAATGCGAGAACGGAGGCCGCAATTACGACATAAGGCGCCAGGTTATACAGAAATTTATCCGCTTCCCGGATCTTGACTATCTCTTTGGTAAGCATTTTAATCACATCGCAGAATATCTGTACGGTGCCTTGGGGACCCACTCTCATGGGACCGAGACGGCACTGGAAAGCCGCGCACACTTTTCTTTCCATGAATATCATGATAATGGCGATCAGGGCGTAGGCTATCATGATTCCTATCCCGATAGCCACGCATTCCACAAATACCGCCAGCCCGTACGGCAGAAAAGAGGTCAGCAAATTGTGTATCCAACCCGTTACTATACTAAAATCGAACATGCGGTTTCTTTTTTAGAAATTTTACTATTGTTTGATTTCATAAACCTTACCGGTCTATATCCGGCACTACATAATCCAAGGTGCCTCCGATAGCGATCAGGTCCGCTATCTTCGCTCCCCGCGCGATGGTATCGATGGCCGAAACCAACGGCAGTCCGGTGGAGCGGAATTTCATCCGGTAGGGATATTTGTCCCCCCGACTTTCAATAAACGCGCCGAACTCTCCCCGGCTGCCCTCTACCGCCGCATAATAAGTTCCCTCCGGAAGTTTTATGAGAGGTTTTGTCTTTTCATAGTAAGGCCCGTCGGGAATATCGTCTATCAGTTGCTCTATAATATGCAGGCTTTGTTCGATTTCGTCCATCCTGACCATATACCTGGCGAAACAATCGCCCTGCGGGTAAACGATTTCTTTGAAATCCACCCGGTCATATACGGCGTAGGGATGACGTTTGCGGACATCGCAGGCCCAGCCCGACGCCCTTCCCGTTCCTCCGGTCGCGCCGAAAGAGATAGCGTCTTCCCTGCTGAGAACGCCTACGCCTTTAAGCCGTTGCTGTGCGATGATATTTCCCGTAAATACATCATGGTATTCGCGCAGAGTGGGGCGGAGATAGGCGATAAAGTCTTTCACCCGTTTTACGAAATCCGGATGGATATCCGCCTGGACACCTCCTATGATATTGTAATTCAATATCAGACGTCCTCCGCAGGTCTGTTCGAAAATGTCCAGCACTTTCTCCCGGTCCCTGAATCCGTAAAAGAATGCCGTAAGCGCTCCCATATCCATGCACAGGCATGAAAAGAAAAGCAGGTGCGAGTCGATCCGCTGGAGTTCGTCCATAATGGTGCGTATATATTGCACCCGGGGAGAGACTTCGATTCCCAACGCATTCTCTATGCACATGCACAGCGCATGCCGGTTCTGCATGGCCCCCAAATAATCGAGACGGTCCGTCAGGGCCAAGGTCTGCGGGTAGGTAAGGCTTTCGCACATTTTTTCGATTCCGCGGTGGATGTATCCGCAATGCACATCTATTTTCTTTATGGTTTCCCCCTCCAAGGAGACACGGAACCGCAGCACTCCGTGGGTGGCGGGATGCTGGGGACCTATATTTATGACATATTCCTTGTCGTCGAACAGGATGTTTTCCTGCACTTTCAGGGTGCCGTCGGGATTCAGCTCAAGCGTTTCCGTAGTGTCGACGGCCTCTTCGTTGGTCATCCGGAGCGGATTGGTCAGGTCCGAGGCATCGTAATCTTTCCGCAGGGGATGCCCCTGCCAGTCTTCCCTCAAATACAGCCGGCGCATATCCGGGTTGCCGATGAACAGAATCCCGAAATAGTCGTACGCTTCCCGTTCATTCAGGGCGGCGCCTTTCCATATATCGCTCACCGACGGCAGTTCGGGCTGCAGCCGGTCGGCGGTGCGTACCCGAAGCGTCATGGTGGCTCCCGTGGAGGTGGATTCGAGGTGATAGACGGCTCCCATTCCCTCTTCTCCCCAGTCCATGCCGGTGAGGCTGCGGAGGAAGTCCATGCCTTTTTCTTCTTTCAGTTTCCGGGCCGTCTGATGAAATTCCGCGGCCGGTATTTCCAATATTTCCTGCATCGCTATTTTTCCTCCTTTTTTACCGGTTCCTGTTCGTTTGCAGCCGGTTCCGGGGCGGCCGTTTCGGACATTTCTTGCGGCGACCCGTCGGGATCTTCCTCTTTACGGTTGACGCCTCCGAAGAATTTTTGCAGTTTGACTTTCCGCTGAAGCTGCATCATGCCGTACAGCATGGCCTCGGGACGGGGCGGACATCCGGGAATATATACATCTACGGGAAGTATTTTATCCACTCCGTTTACTACATGATAGGATTTTTTAAAGGGTCCTCCGGAGATGGCGCAGCCTCCTACGGCTATTACGTATTTGGGATCGGCCATCTGGTCGTAAAGTCTCTTGAGGACGGGCGCCATTTTATGGGTAATGGTACCTGCCACCATGATGAAATCCGCCTGTCGCGGGCTGGCGCGTGTCACTTCGAACCCGAACCGTGCAAAATCGTAGCGGGCGGCGCCTACCGCCATGAACTCGATTCCGCAGCAACTGGTGGCGAAAGTAAGCGGCCACAGGGAATTGCTCCGGCCCCAGTTCACTATATCGTCCAAAACGCCTACTATTATATTGGCCCCGTTTTCGTTAAGCTCGCGGACCATTTTTTCCAAATATTCGTTATCGTTGAATTCTTCGTAAGGAATAGCCTTGATTCTGGGTTTCTTTTTTATTTCCATTCCAACGCTCCTTTTTTCCAGGCGTATGCCAGGCCCAGAACTAAAATTGCCAAAAAGAAAATAACGCTCGCCAGTCCGTAAATTCCCAATTCCTGTACGATGGAGGCCCATGGAAATAAGTATATCGTTTCTACATCGAACATCAGAAAAAGAATGGCGAACAAATAATAGCCTGCTTTAAGTTGCACCCAGGATTTGCCGTGGGTGGGAATACCGCATTCATAGGCCTCTCCTTTCTGGGGATTGAAAGAACGGGGCGATATGGCGCGGGCGATTCCCAATGCTATCGCTACTAAGGCGACGGCTGTGAGCAAGCCGACAACTAATAAGGTAAAGTTCATTGTTTGATGCCTTTAAATAGAATCTTATATTGAAAATGGCCGAAAAAATGCCTGCAAATATAGAATTATTTGATCAAATTATGTAAATTAATACCGTTTTTTTTTCTATGCCTCGGGAGCAGCCGCAATGGTATTTAACCAAATAGCCTTTTGCCTGTTTTAGTAAGAGTAATTTGTTAATTTATAATAAAATAACGTATCATGGAAGGAACGCATGAAAAAAGTCCGGAGAAAAAAAGGGGCCGGGTGCTGAAATGGATTGCAGGGGTATTCGTAATTTTATTTTTGCTATTGTTCGTGGCGGAGTGGATATTGGAGGGGAAAATCCGCAAATTGATTGAGAGCCGGGAGGTGGAAATAGCCGGCCGCGTCTATGTGCCGCAGGCTGGCAAAGTGAAATTGAGTCTGCTTACCCGGTCTGTCGTTTTGCAGGATTTGGAATTGAGGGAAAAAACGCCGGAAAAAACGCTTCCGGATTCATTGGGTGAGATTGTCGGGAAAATACCCGATCCGGAAGAAACGTCGGTACCGGCTTCCGTACAGAGGATAGCGGTAAAAGGGGTGCGTGTGGGTAAGGAAGACGGAAAATACCGGCTCCGTATCCGCCATGTACTGGTGCGGTCCCCTTATGCTTTTCTGGACCATGCGCAATTGAGGCCGTCCGGCGAACCGGCGCCGGAAGGCGGACAGGGAGATTCTTTGCTTCGGGGCCGGAACGCGGGAGAGCGCAAATCCGTCTTGGAGAGAATCGCCTCGCTTCAAATCGGGAATATGGAGGTGGAAAACGGGAATATCCGATATGCCGGGGAGAAAGACGGGGAGGAGATTTCCTGCTCTTTGGCCGGGTTTAATTTCCGGGGGAACAAGATAGTCTTTCCATCCGGAAAATGGTTTGCCGCAGAAGATATGAACTTGTCTTTTGACCGGTTCCGGAGCCTGTATCATTCCGGAGCTATGGCATTGGAGGCGGACAGTCTCCGTATCGGACTCAGAGACAGCTCGTTTTCCGTATCTTCTATCCGGATGCTTCCGCAATACGGCGAATATGAATATGCGAAGAAGGTAAAGGATCATGCGGACTGGACCCGGATAACGGCGGGACCCGTAAAGGCTGCCGGCGTGGATTTTGACCGGTTCATGGCGGAGAGGGTGCTGTGTATGGACAGCCTGAGCGTATCGGAGGCGGATGTGCATAGTTATAAGAACCGCCAGCTCTATCAGAAACCTAAAATAAAACCGTTGTTTTGGATTGCCCTGCATCATCTTCCTTTTAAAATAAAAATCCCGACAGCGATTCTGGAAAAAATCGATGTAACGTACGAGGAACTTTCCGCTGAAGGTCTCAATCCCGGAAAAATTACCATTACCGGCATCACGGGAAGGGCAAAAGGCCTGACCAATATTCTGTCGGGAAACGGAGAAAAAACCTATTATACTTTGGATGCCGACGGCTATCTTATGGGAAAAGGGAATGTCAAAGCGCATTTCCGGCTGCCCGTGGATTCGCTCGATACTCATTTTGAAATAACCGGGAGTCTGGGCAAAATGGATCTGACTGAGTTGAACCGGATGATTCTGCCGCTGGCCAACATAGAGGTGAAGAGCGGAATATGCAACGGGTTGAAATTTGCCGTAAGCGCCAATTCCGTAAAATCGCATGTGAATATGACTTTTCTTTACGACGACCTGAAGGTGGAGTTGTTTAAGGAGAAGAAAAAGAAGGGATTGGTCAAAAGGGGCTTTCTCTCGGGTGTGGTAAATTCGGTCGCCGTGCGCACCCGCAATCCAAACAGAAACAAAGTACGGACCGGCGAGGGATCTTTCGAGAGGGACCCTTATAAATCCCAGTTCAACTATCTGTGGAAATCCTTGTTCCCGGGGATTAAGAATACCGTATTGGCGATATAGAACTAAAAGGGCGTTGGTTTGTTTATTTATTGACATGACCTTTATAGGAGAACAGGAAATGTGTAGTAACTAAATTAATCAAGTCATGGAGAAAGAAATGAACCAGAACCGACCTCAGGAGCAGGGTAAATCCTCTCAGAACAAACAGGATCAATCGAACACGCAGCAGTCAGCCTCCGCACGGAGTGGAATGAAAGGGACTTCGCAAAGCGGGACCGAGGGCAAGGATAAATCTACGGGTACGTCCCGGAGTGCTTCGGGCAAATCCTCCGGCCGGTAATCCGGTAGAACCGGCAGATTGAAATTCTGTCAGCGTATGTTGAAAGGACAGTTCGCGGTATTTCCGTGGGCTGTCCTTTTTTGATCTTTATTTAATCTTTTTATGAAAAAAGAATTATATTTGCATATATTTTATGTTCTGTTTTTAATAACCGATAATTTATGGATAAGAAATTGCCCGATGTGGATCTTCCGGTAGATTTCCTGGCCGATATTCAAGTAACGGAAGAAATATTAAACTGGTATAAATTCCCCTGCCGGATCAAGGCGACCCTTTTCGCCTTATGTTCGGAGGGCGAGCTGGACGCCATGATCAATGTTACGGAATATCATATTAAGAAAAACGATCTGATATGCCTGGCTCCCAACTCGATTATCCAGTTTCATTCCATGACGGAGAACATGAGGATCCATTTTATCGGTTTTTCATCGGGATTTATAGAAAAGGTGAGTTTTGCAAAATCTTTTTTGGATTTCTTGCCGTACGTAATCGACAATCCTGTTTCTTCTCTTCCGGAAAATGCCGCAGAGGTATGCAAAGATTATTTCGCGCTGCTGTACAAGGCCTGCGTGGGGAATCTGATAAAAGAGAAAGACCAGGTGCGCTGCATTCTGGAGTCTATGCTCAACTGTATCAGCTCTTTGTATAGCAGTAATTTCGATCAGTCCCGGTTTGTGAGCCGGAGCGAAAATATTTACCGGCAATTGCTTCGGTTAGTCATGAAGCATTACGAAGAGAACCGGCAGGTCTCTTTTTATGCACGGTTATTAAATATTACGCCCCAGCATTTAAGTTCGGTGGTAAAGCAGGTGGCAGGTAAAACGGTTTCGGATGTAATTGCGGATATAGTGATTATGGATATGAAAGCCAAACTGAAATCTACGGATATGAGCATTCAGGAAATTTCCAATTCGCTGAATTTCCCCAATGTTTCCTTTTTCGGAAAATATTTCAAACGGTATGTGGGAATGGCTCCCAATGAATACCGGCAATGTTAATTTATATAGTTGTTTATGAAAAGGTTAAGTAAAATACTTCTGTTGTTTTCGATTGCTGTTGTTTTTACAGGATCGTTTATTTCCGTGGGGACATCCGCCGCATTTGCGCAATGTCCGCGTGCGAAGCAAAATCCCCGGTTGTATCCCGACGGCCCTTATCTGCTCTATGTCCCGTCGGGATTGCGGTTCGTTTCGGTAGATGAGCGGGGAAAGCTGATAGATACATTGTATCGGAGGGAAGAGGGGAATCCTTTTTCGTTTGATGTCATGAATGACGGCCAGACCCGCAGTTTCCGCGTGAGTCTGCATGATTTCGCACGGGAAGAGGCCGTGCAGCCGGAAAAAGGGAAAATATTCGTTATCTCGGACCCCCATTCCGATTTGGAGTCTTTCCTGTCTATCCTGATCGAAGGGAGGGTGATAGACCGCGATTTGAACTGGATTTACGGGGAAAACAGCTTGCTGGTGCTGGGAGACGTGGCCGACCGGGGTACGGACGCCGTGGCTATCTACTGGCTGATATACAAGTTGGAGGAAGATGCGGCGCAACATGGTGGAAAAGTGCATTTTATGTATGGAAATCATGAGGGGATGGTGTTGCAGGACAATTATAAATATACCAATCGCAAATATACCCGGCTGGCCGATACTTTGGGTATGCGGTGGTCTGCCCTGATAGGTCCCGACAGCGAGCTGGGACGCTGGCTATCCGTTAAAAATACGATTCAGATTATAGGAAGGACCTTGTTCGTCCACGGGGGGATCAGCCCCGACCTGGAGGCTTTCGGACTTTCGGTGAAGGAGGTCAACCGGTTGGTTTCGGAGAATATCCACTTGGGTAAAAAAGCGCGGGAGAATGCTCCCCGGGAGGTGCGTTTTCTGCTGGACAGCGAGGGGCCGCTGTGGTTCCGCGGATTGGTGTCGGATCAGGAAAAGTATCATCCGGTTTCGGAACAGGAATTGGACAGGATTCTCAAACAGTATGATGTGGATCGTATTGTAGTGGGACATACCACTTTCGACGGAGTGAAGTTCCGTTACGGCGGCAAGGTGATTACCGTAGATTCTGAAAACGAGGCCAGGGGGCGGAAGCATCTGGCGCAGGGCATCGAAATAGAAAATGGGAAAGTAAGGGTCATTGACTGATAACGTGTCCTTATTTTTCCTAACTTTGGCGGTTGAAATCGGTTGTTCCTGGCTTTGGCGATTGGCCCCGGGGCCGGGTTCTGGAATAGCGAACCTGTTATTCAATATTATATGTAAATTACTGTTGTATGAAAAAATTGTTTTTTGTATTGGCTTTCGCCGCGCTGTTCTCCGTTTCTCTCAGTGCGCAGAAATGTCTGCCGGAGGAATTGGCTTTTAAAGTGAAGCGCGAGGCTTTTTCTAATTCCCAGATGGATGATTATGCCCAGTGGATGACCGATTATTTGGGCTCCAGACTGGCGGGTTCCAAACAGGGTGCCCGTGCTGAGAAACTTATGAAAGAGAAGATGGACCAGATAGGGCTGAGCAACGCCCGTATCGTTTATGCGGCGGATTTTGGCAAAGGCGGTTGGGATAATGTGAAGAATTATTCGGCCATGACCGCACCGTACTATTGCAGTTTCACCGGAAATCCTAAGGCCTGGAGCGGAAGCACCAATGGCTTAGTAAAGGGGGAAGTGGTGTTGATAGAAGCCGAAAACGAGGCCGATCTGGAAAAATATAAAGGCAAACTGTCGGGAAAGATAGTATTGCTCCCGCCTGCCGGAGAATATGTTATGAAATTCGAGCCGCTGGCTAACCGCTATACGGAGGAAGATCTGGTGGAATTGGCTAAAGATCCCCGTCCTGCTGCAACCGTGCGCCGTCGGATGGGTATGGCTAATCTGAACCGCGTCATCAATGCCATGCTTTTGGAAGAAAAACCGGCGGTAATCGTTTCCGACGGGGGAGTGTTCAATGTACCTCGCTCTACTTCGTCTTCCTATAAGGCCGGAGATCCTGAACCGCCAGCCCAGCTGGTTCTGCCGGTAGAAGCACACGGCCGGATGGTCCGTCTGATAAGGAAAGGGGTTCCCGTATCCATGGAAGTGGAAATTAAAAACGAATTTTCTCCTTGTAAGGAGATCCGGAACGTGATTGCCGAAATCCCGGGTACCGATCCGCAGCTCAAGGATCAGGTTGTGCTGATTGGAGCACATCTCGATTCATGGCACGGCGGTACGGGTGCCGCAGACAATGCCAGCGGTTGTATGGTTATGCTGGAAGCCATGCGTATTATCAAAAGTATCGGCATCCAGCCGCGCAGGACAATCCGGATTGCTTTATGGGGGGGCGAAGAACAAGGTCTGATGGGATCTGCAGGTTATCTTAGGAATTATCTGATGGATAAAGAAAAGAAAACCAAAGAATTCGACAATTTCGCCTTATACCTGAATATGGATAACGGTTCCGGTATGTTCCGCGGAATTTACTTGGAAGAGAACGATATGGCCTTTCCGTTCTTCCGCGCCTGGATGGGTCCGCTCGAATCTCTGGGCTTTACCACCCTTACGCCGCGCCGCACCGGTGGCACCGACCATGTGGTGTTCCAACGCAGCGGGCTTCCGGCCTTCCAGTTTATTCAGGATGAATTGGAGTATGACCGTTCTTACCATACCATCATGGATACCTACGAAAGGCTTTCTATCCCGGATCTGAAACACAATGCTGCCGTAGTTGCATGGCTGACGTTGTGCGCTGCAATGGATGATAATCGGGTTCCTTTCAAACCTTGACGGTCTTTACACGTAATCCGGCTGAAATCAAGGCGTCTGCTGCCATGTGCAGGTAGGCGCCTTTTATATATTTAACAGATATGATTATGAAAATAGCGGTTCCTACAAGAGGTACGCAAGTGGACGATCATTTCGGCCATTGTGAGTTTTACACTGTATTTACGGTGGATGAGAATAAGAATATTGTTTCGCAGCAAGAGCTGGCGGCTCCGCAGGGATGCGGATGCAAGTCCGGTATCGCACCCGTTCTGCATGAGATGGGGGTTCGGGTGATGCTGGCCGGGAATATGGGCGAGGGCGCCAAAAATGTATTGGAGAGGAATGATATTTCCGTTATCCGTGGTTGCAGCGGCCAGGTAAGGATGGTGGCGGAACGTTATCTTAAAGGGGAGCTGACCGATAACGGCCGGCTGTGCGATCATCATGATTGCGGATCCCACGGAAAGTAGAAATGATTTTTTAATGATCGGATTGAAATGGATACGAAATCGACAGGAAGCATGGATGCGCAAGAGCTGGAAAGGCGGGTATCCCGTGCCTGTGAATTGTTTGAATCGGGATTTAATTGTTCCCAAAGCGTGGTAGGCGCATTCGCGGATTTGTACGGTTTTTCGCAGGAGCAGGCTTTAAAGATGGCCGCCTCTTTCGGCGGAGGAATCGGGCGGATGCGCCAGACATGCGGAGCGGCTTGCGGAATGTTTTTGCTGGCCGGGCTCGAATGCGGTTGTACCGATCCTTCCGACAGGGAAGGAAAGAGTTATAATTATAAAGTGGTGCAGGAATTGGCGGCCGAATTTGAAAAACGGAACGGTTCGCTGATCTGTTCGCAATTATTGGGGGTGCAGGGAAAGGAGACAAAAACACAGGCGCCTTATCAGGCGCAGGCCAGAACTCCGGAATATTATAAAAAACGTCCCTGTCGGGAAATTGTAAAGGAGGGTGCAAGGATTTTCGGGGAATTTTTATTGCGCGGGCGTTGAGCCGGAAGGAGTGGCGGAACCTTATTATTGCCGGTGCGAAGGCGGTTAATTTATTTGGATTTGCAGTAAACTATTAATTGTGCCGATTGTTGGAATGGTTATAGAATCGGATTGAAATAAGAATCTATAGACCATATCCTTCTGAAGGACAAATAATCTAATGGGGAAAAGTTTAATGTTTTAAAAGATAACGTCATGAAAAAAGTTTTTTTATTGTTGGCTTTATGTTTCTCCCTCAGCTTTACTGCAAATGCGCAGGACGATAACGGCTATAAAAACGCAATCGGTGTGCGTGCCGGCTGGGGAGTGCAGGCTTCATATCAGAGGTATGTCCTCCCGCAGAACAGAGTAGAGGTAAATTTGGGTATCAACCGGTTCGGATTCGATGCCGCCGGTATTTACCAGTATGTGTTCAACATCCCATCCAATACAAAAGGAATATTCAAATGGTACGCCGGTATGGGCGCTACGATGGGCGATTGGTCGTTCGATGATGCCAAAGATGAAGGATTCAGTTTTGGTATAGTGGGCCAGATCGGTTTGGAATACACTTTTAGAATACCTTTGCTGTTATCCTTCGACTATCGTCCGGGATGGTATTTTACCCCTGAGTCGGAGTTCGACTGGAGCGGATTCGCTGTGGGTGTCCGTTATTGCTTCTGATTATTCCGGACCATCGCCATTTTCTTGTTTGTCAGCAGGATAAGTGGAACTTGTCGGCGACAGGCCCATTTCTTCTCCCTTCTTTTTCATCAACTCGAAAGCTTGCTGGAAATCGTTCTCGATGATTCCCTCCAAAATAGCCTCTTTGATATATTCCTTTATCTGCCCTATTTCTTTGCCCGGTTTGAGCCCGTAGTATTCCATAATGATTTCTCCGGTAACCGGATTATGGAAGTTCCGGATAGCGTCTTTGGCTTCTATTTCAACGAGCCTTTGCCGGAGCAGGCCGAAATTGTTTTTATGTTTGCGGACTATTTTGTCGTTCTTGGAAGTGATATCGGCTTCGCAAAGGGTCATCAGATCATCTATATCGTCTCCTGCATCAAAGAGAAGCCGGCGTACCGCCGAGTCGGTAACACCCTCCTGTACCAAAGAAATGGGGCGCAAGTGCATCTGCACCATTTTCTTTACATATTTCATTTTTTCGTTCAGAGGCATCCGGAGCTGCTTGAATACTCCCGGAACCATTTTTGCCCCGATAAAGTCATGGGCATGGAACGTCCATCCCGTTCCCGGTTCGAATTTTTTTGTGGCGGGTTTTCCTATATCGTGCAGGAGAGCGGCCCATCGGAGCCAGATATCGCCGGAAACCCGGGCGATATTATCCACTACCTGTAAAGTGTGTTCGAAATTATCTTTGTGTCCTTTGCCCTCTAATGTCTCCACCCCTTTAAGGTTGGAAAGCTGCGGCAGGAATTGCGGCAGCAAGCCTGTTTCATACAAAAGCCGGAACCCTGTGGAAGGCTTGGGAGAAAGCAGTATTTTATGCAATTCCTCGCTGATCCTTTCGCGCGAAAGGATATTCAGACGGGTCTTGTTTCGTTGGATGGACGCCAAGGACTCCGGAACAATGGAAAAGGAGAGTTGGGAAGCGAAACGGATCGCCCTTATCATGCGCAGAGGATCGTCGGAATAGGTTATATCCGGATCGAGAGGGGTGCGGATCAGACCATTCTGTAAGTCTTTCACCCCATCGAAAGGATCTATGAGGTTTCCGTAATCTTCTTCCTGGAGGC
Organism: uncultured Bacteroidales bacterium; assembly: GCA_947630665.1. Classification (GTDB taxonomy): domain Bacteria; phylum Bacteroidota; class Bacteroidia; order Bacteroidales; family UBA932; genus Egerieousia. The sequence goes on from CANRID010000033.1 coordinate 23,360, forward strand.
TGAAAGCCAGCGCATTGATAGTAAAATCGCGTCTCTTTTGGTCTTCTTCCAAAGTGCCGTTTTCCACAATCGGCTTGCGGGAAGAAGCATGATAGGATTCTTTGCGGGCGCCTACGAATTCGATTTCCATCCCTTTATAGCGAAGCATGGCTGTACCGAAATTCTTGAATACGCAAACCTGGCTTTTGATTTTCGCTCCTATCTTTTCCGCCAGGTCGATTCCGCTCCCTTCCACTACGATATCGATATCTTTACTCGGACGCTGCAAAAAACAATCTCTTACGAAGCCGCCTATCACAAAAGCCCTCACTCCTTCCTCTTTTGCGGTCCGGGACACTATTTCAAATATGGGATGACTTAAAAAAGACATTTTCCGCTTTATTTACTCCGATAGTCTTATATCGTCGTTCCATCCGGGTTAATACGCAGTTTTATTTCCTGTTTTCCTCGTTCAAGTTCCACCTGATAATAATCTCCAGAAGGGGTCTGGACATACTCCGCATCATCCAGTTTGTAACCTGCATATCGGGCATTGATAACGTCTTTTACCGATGCCGGCAGTTCGCTTTGCCTCAAGTCCCATTTAGACATTACCCACTTTTGGGCTCCGTTGAAGTAAACGTTCTTTTCTCTGTTTTCATGGATGATTTCTACCTCTATCATGCCGTCCTCATACTCGAATTCTACAATCTTGGCATTGCTATATTTTTCATAGATGAAATCCTGGATTGTCTTATCTGTCATATTGCCGTTTCCTTGCTCTCCGCCCTGTCCGGGGACTGACGGATTATATTCGGTTCCGTCTTCGTTTATCTCAATCTTTATATCTCCGTTGATGGATTTCAGGTCGAAACGGCAAAAGTTTCTGGAAGGGGTTTCATAAAAGTCTATGTCATCTATCCTGTAGCTGGCATATTGGGATGAGGAAAATGCCGTTTTTATTTTTTCGGGCAGTTCGTTGAACGACATTTCGGTTTTGGTATGTATCCAGCTATTCGAAGAATCGAAGAGCAGTTCACGACATTTCTTTCCGTCCAATATTTCAATCTCGGTCATTCCGTTCTCTTTATCTATTTCAAAGATCCGTGCTCCGGGATAGCGTTGTTTGATGAATGCCTCTATTCCATCACCGGGCTGCGAAGGGATATAGTCATTATAATCGTAATCATCATCCATATCCACTACCTTCTTTATCAGTACTCCGTCTTCGGAATAATACAAGTCCATTTCTGTTTCTATACCGTTTTGTATGCTTTGAACTTCGATAATATAAACTATTTCCGTTCCTTCACGCAAGAGCTGGTCGATATCGGAGACTGTCCATTCCGCATATTCGCTACTTCTGAAAGCTGCCTTTACGGGTTCCGGAAGCATGTCGAACAGGATCTCCGTTTCCGTCATATACCAGTTCCCCTTGTTGTCGAACCAGGCCGTATGGTCTGATGTTTCCGCCGCACGGCTGACGGGCAGGTTGAAACTTGCAACACGATAGTCTCCCCGCATGTTCCATTCTACGTTCTGGGCTCCCGGATAGAGTTTGTAGAAAGCCTCGAATGTTTCTTTGCTTACATAGGCCGGATATTCGGAGTCGGGATTGGAATCGGGAAGGTCGTAGTCCATATTTTCCTTATCACTACCGCAGCCATTTAAGATGACAGCTGCAAAAACCATGAGAATTAATAGCCGTATTTTCATATTCGTATTTTTTAGTTTCTTCCTTTTAGTATTTCTCTTTCTCTTCTCCCTCTGCGCGTTTATTTATTCGTAACATATTTAAACAACAATTTATGTACCAAGGTAATCTTTTCTTACAAAAATTGTTCAGAAAATCATAGGTAAAATCGATGATATGCAACCGTCTGAGGTTGTTACCAGGTTTAAAATCGGGAATACGCTTTTTCCCGACAGATTTGTTTCCATTGAATCCGTTCTGTAAAACAACGCAGTTCGTAATACAAGAGATGGTGGTGAACTCTGTTTGCCATCGTGATTACAGTATAAAGGGAACGGAAATCCAAATAAAGATGTTTGATGACCGCCTTGTATTTGAAACACCGGGCAAGTTGCCGAGCATTGTCCGCACTGACAACATTCGTCATACTCATTTCTCTCGCAATCCTAAAATTGCGGAATATCTCAAAGCATACGATTATGTAAAAGAGTTCGGGGAAGGAGTTGACCGTATGTGTCGTGAACTTTCGGCATTGGGTGTCCGTGAGCCGCAATACAACTTGGTTGCCTTTATTATGAAAGCAACTGTTTGTGCGAATATTTTGGATGAGGGGCAAGGGCCTAACCATACCGACCAGAAGCACCCAGAAAATGGCCAGCCAGGGCATAACAAGGGCATAACAGGGGCGCAACAGGGGCATAACAAGATACTTTCTCTTATAGCAGAAAACCCTCAAATCAGTATTTCTGCATTGGCGAAACAATGCGAAGTCTCGGAGAAAGCAATGAGGATAACCCTGGAACGCTTGAAAGCAGAGAGTGTTATCAAACGTGTTGGACCAAGTTTTGGGGGGCATTGGGAAATCCTTTCAACCTCTAAGGAAACAAAATAAGAAGTGAAGGAGGTTTACGGTTTGTTGCAATCGGATTTTCCGTTTGCGAAATTCTGTGTTTATCAAGGGGACATCATAGCCCCTTTGCAGCATCACCTTTCATCCAACCGCATCATCTATGTAGAAACGGACAGGGACTCGGCAGAAACCGTTTTCAATTTTCTGAAAGACAAGAACCATGATGTTTACTTACGACCTGACAAAAATATGATATACCGATATGTGGATATGGACAGCCGTGTCATTTTCGTAAAAAACCTTGTTTCGGAAGCTCCCATGCAAGAAGTATCCGGCGTGCCTATGCCCACGTTGGAAAAATTGTTAGTGGATATATTGAGAGATACGGACTTTTTTTACCTGCAAGGCAGTGAGAGTGGCCGTATCATAGAAAACGCCTTTAACCTGTACACAATCAACAGGAACAGGTTTTTCAGGTATGCCGACAGGCGTAAAGTGAAGAAAGAATTATCGTCAATTTTAGAAAACTCCAAAAAATAACTTGACACAGTTTAGTTTACACTACCCTACCAGGCGGTTGCAAGAAGCGCGTTCACCTCGTGCAACCTTTGTGTTATTTGCAGTATCATCATAACGGTCAGGAATTGAAAAGGTCATCCATCGTCACCTCGCTGTGGACGATACTGTGGTGCTTGCCTTCCCCAAGTCCGAAAGTTGTGATAAAAGTGTGTACAAGCGGTTTCTTGTTTTTGGTTCTCGTATCAAAAAGCCACATCCGGTCACGAAGTTTCTTTTCATAGTCTCCTGAAATATTGAATGCCTTTTGTGAGAATTTCATTTCACACAGATGTATCATTCTGTCGGCCCTCTCGATTATCATATCTATTTGCGCACCGGGAAGATTGTTCTTTTCATCTGGCAGACATCGCCATGTCGATACGGTTGTCGCCATTCCTGAAATACCCAATGCTTTCTTAATCTGATTATGGTGCAGTATGCAAATGGTTTCAAATGTAGTTCCCATCCAAGAGTATATGCCGCTTGAGTCAAGATGGTGTGTCCACCATTGCTCATCTTTAGATCTGTTGTTGGCGATAAACTTGAAGTAAAAGAGTGTATAAAAGTCGATCAGCCGATAAACAGCTTCGGTACGACGATTACCGAAAAGGCTAATCTGCTCGATAAAGTTACACCTTTCAAGATTGGCCAACACACGGGAGAGAAATGCTCCACTCACTTTTGTCTTTGTTAGAATCTCCTTTCTCGAAAGTCCGGATTTATTCGTTGCCAAGGCTTTTACCACTTCCACGTAAGAATCAGCTCCGGGAAAAATTGCTCCATACAATTCATCAAACTCCATCTTCAGCGCTCCAGTCGCAGAAAAGCAAAGTGCATCGATATTTTGAGAGATACTCAATTTAGGAGACAATAATTTCAAGTATAATGGTACACCTCCGGTAAACATATAAGCCTGAAGAATTTGGTATCTATCCCAATAAGCTCCATGACCCTTGAGATATTCTTCCGTTTCCATGAGGGTGAATGGTTTGAGAAAGATTCTATGTCGGATACGGTTATGCAGACCGCCTCGATTCTTAAGTAGCTTGTCGGTCATCCAAGAGGTGGCAGAACCGGTGGCGACTAACACGATGTTGTATTGACTACTTGCCCATCCATTCCAAAAATTTTCCAATGCACTCACGAAGTCAGACCGTTTGGTGTCTATCCAAGGCATTTCATCAATGAACACAACTTTCCGGCGGTCATTTGGCAATGTTGAAAGATAATCCTCCAGTGCATCAAAGGCTTCAATCCAATCCTTGAACGGTTCGTATTTCATACCTGAATATGACTTCAATGCTCTTGCGAAACTTTTGAGCTGGTCTCTTGTCCTAAGATTATGTCCTCCGACAAATTTGAAATCAAATTTGCCGCCAAAGTATTGTTCCACCAAAAATGTCTTGCCGATGCGGCGACGTCCGCACACAATGACAAATTCCGATTCGTTGGATTCCATACACCGTTTTAGTGTATCACACTCGTTATGTCGTGCTATAAGCTTGTTCTCCATGCCTTTTATTTTTTTGCAAAGGTAGCTTTAATTTTTAAGCTGCACAATGATTTGACACGAAAAATAACCCTGATGGATTAAAAATTTCCAACAGGGTAATGTTTCGTGATTGTTTTTCATTGACACCTCAAAAAATCAACACAAAAAATAACCTTGAAAAGCTTTGGTAAGACTCGCAGGGTAAGATTTCGTGCGTGTCACCTTATCTATCAAACACGCTGTCCACAAGATTAACTGCTTCAACCTTCTTGCTGTCAACAATTTTAGCGTATATCTGCATCGTTTTCACGTTGGAGTGCTGAGTAGCTTGCTCTCGGAATAACATTTAAGCGGACTTTAACAATGGCATTGTACTCGCATTGTGTCCCGAATAGGTTGATCTCTACTAAGCAGGTGCAAGAAGCGTGCTCACATCGGCTTCTGTTTTGAACTGCCTAAGGAACTCCTTGCTTAACACCTCATCGGGCACTACTTGATTCTTTCCTTTCATAATTTTCTTTAATATGCAAAGTTACATGCCATTAACACAAACTGACAGTCGTACTTCTCCGAATGCTTACTGATAATCTTTGTTGAGCGGACTTGCGGTTATTCCGGAGTAGATACAGTTGTTTTTCAGATATTTGCCACGCTCTCCCGCGTTACTGCTTCTCTTGGTAAGAGAGGGATGAAGAAAAAGGCTTTATTTTTTATTAAAAAAAGTGTTTTT
>CANRID010000034.1 GCA_947630665.1 uncultured Bacteroidales bacterium
CTCAGCAACAGGAACTATATCGGTTGGTCTCTGATTGGGTAGTTCGTGATTTGGGTAACGCATGACGAAAACAGGACCCATCGCCAATGACAGAGTAGGAGCCCAAATCCGTAACTACAAGAACGGGAGCATCAATCTGGACGAACTCCTACGCCGTATCAAATACATCAAGAGCATCACTTTCCAGTACTACTTCGGAACAGAAGCTGCGATCAAAACCCTCCACAAACTATGAGCGAACACTTTCAATACCTCAAAGAAGGCCTCGTAGCAGACCTTGTGGACCACGTGATGGCCGAATATCACATGGACCTCGAAAGAGCCCTGGATGTTGTCTATTCCTCTGAAATCTTCCAGAAACTCTCCGACCCCGCCACAACCCTCTACAAAGAAGGACCGGCTTACATCTATTCCTACCTTAAAGACGAACTGGGGAAAGGAAAACTATAGCTGTTTTATTTTCTTTTGAATATAGATTTCACACCCAATATCAGTCCCGACAGACAGACTATCGCACAGCCTCCGCAAAGCACCCATATAGCAAGGGTCCAGAGAACGGATTTTGAGAGCAGCCATGGGAAATTGAAATAGTGGAGTCCGCTGAAAAGCCACTTGTCCGCCTTCTTATTTTTATTGAGGTATTTTATGTAGCCATCCTTCGGATTTATATAATAAAGGTCCCTGTCGTTATTGTCCACTTCCACTTTATACACGGGAAGCCCGTATGTCCCACGCAAATTCACATAATAGTTATCATACTTGTCAAGCAGGGAAATATTCATACGGATATCCGCCCCATATATCTTTCTAAATCCGTCCGCTATTACTTGTTCAGGCACTTCAAGGATTTTCACCTCCCCACCCGAAGCATCTATGAACCGTTGGTTCTCTCCTTCTATGATTTTATAAGCAGGGATATCCGCAAAGCGGACCAATTCGACCTCCTTAAGCTGCGGATATACTTCCTTTAACTTGTCGAGCCCCAAAACATACGTATCCAATGGAAGGATATTCTTGCCCCAAAGCCTTGTCTTATCGAAAATATAAGGAGCCTCTGTCTTTATGAGCCATTGCGGTACCCTCGACATGGCAAACATACCGCTTATGGCCCAACTGATGAGGAATATTCCGAATATCAGTCCGAATGAAAAATGTATTCTCTGCCAACGTTTTCTATAAGGATTTCCCCATTTCCCTTTAACTCTTTTCCTCCTGATAAAAACGTACAGGCCGAATATAAGCCCCGTAAGCGAGGCGATAAGGCAGATAGAGGCCGCCACCACGAATGTATCCATCCATACATCCGTATTCCTTCTCAAAGCCGGAATATACAATTTATGAGGAATACCACCCAAATACGCCCAGAATCGCTCCTTGGCAGTAGTCAACTGTTGTACATCGGCTGTCCTTCCCGATATGCAAAGCTGGGACCCGGCCTTATCATCAAAATAGAACTTATAGATAGGCAATTCCTTTTCATATCTGGTAAACAGCACCCATTGGCTCCGTTTACGCAGCGTATCCACTTTAATCACAGGAGCATCTATCCAATGCTTTGCGACCTTCCCGATACATTCAAAATCTACCGGCTTTACCCTTTGTAACGTATCCGTCGTCAGCAGATATTTCTTCCCCGGTGTCTTTACTTCTATAAGGGTTTGTCCTTGAAACTCCCTTATTCTGACCCCTTGGATCTCCCCTTGGGTCTTTTCGGCTACGAATCTGAAATCAGGCAATGAAGAAGGCAGTGTCTCTTTCTTCTCATTAAACATACTCTCCGACAGACGCGGATAAGGGTGGTAAATAAGTACTACCCCCGTAACGAACCACATTAAAAAGAACGCGGCAATAAGAATGCCCGTATATTTATGTATTTTAAAAAGCAAATTCACCGTCTTCTTCATGACCTTGATTCTCATTCATTTAATCACTTTTACAGATTTATTCTACAACTCTCTCCATCGGGACAAGCCGTCTGAAAGCATACCCCTCCTGGATCGAAAGTCCTTTAGCGACATTGCCGGAAGCGATATCATAGATATATATACCGGGAGCTTCCTTTTCCGGGTTTGTCGCAAGATACAATTTGCCGTCCCTAACCACTGCGAATTGCGCAAACGTACCCTGGCTGTACGGAAGAGGTTTGCCGTTATACATAATCTCCGTTCTCTGATCCGTTGTAAGATCGAGAATCGCAAAATAACAGTTATAGTTGTTGCCCCAACCGGAGGCTCCCGTATGGACGGGATCCTGAATATACAGGATCGCCTTATTATTTCCCATATAAGTCGAAGTGACAAGCTTGCCCGCAGGGTAATTATGTCCCATATAGTTTTTATCGAACTCGAACTCGCCTTTATTTATGCGCAAAAGGTTCCCGACCTGCTCCGTATAGCTGCTCGCATCCGTCCGCTCGGTGTTACAGGCCACATAAAGATTCCCTTTGTCATCCCAGAAGGTCTTGTCCTGCAAGAGCTCCCCATAGGCGGTGCCTGCCATAGTATGGACCCGGGTCTCTTTAATATCGCATTTTACACTCATATCGCTCGCCTTAATGAAAATCACATTAAAGTCATTAGACCAGAATTTCGATTTCTTCTGTGTCATATAAATGATATAGCCGTCAGACTCCCTGTATTTTGCGATACCGGAAGTACTGAAATAAAATCCATTCTCAGCATCTATCTCCACCCCTTCAAGCTGGCCTTCCGCTATGATTGTCATATCGGTAGCATTGAGTTTCGTCCAGATAATGCCCGGAGCCTGGCTGTTACCGTTATAAGCCATAATGCATAATGTGTTTTTATCAAGCCAGCAGTGTGTATATCTGTATGTTTTATATGTATTATTCTGAAAAGGACGCTCCGCAATCGTCGTAAGCTTTCCATCGTAAATCCGATATTTTCCGAAACGGTCTCCAGAAATCGGAATTTCATAATAATACCCATCCTTAAAGATAATCTCCTCATCCAATTTCGCCGTAATATCCGCACCGGTATTTTTATAATCGATTACAAGGCCGGGGTCAGATACATCGGGGACATTCTTTACAAGATAAGAGACTTCATCCGTACCTGCCGCAACCCAAAGATCGAAATATTTTTCTACCGGATTCTCCGGCTCCGGATTCGGTTCGGGGTCAGGGGAAAGGGAAGGATTATCCTCTTTTCCGCAGGATGAAAAAACTAATGTCAACATTGCCATAACGGCAAACAAAAGGAATTTGAACTTTTTCATTTTTATAAAATTAGTTAATGAACAATCTGAACTTAAGGAAAAGCGACCTGCCGGGTTTCTGCAACATAAAATTGTCATACAGAGCTTTGTCGAAAATATTATTACATTCTAACGAGAGATTGTAACGTTCATTTTTCCAAGAATACGACACTACCGCATTATGCTGGTGCTGAGTAGGAATCTTTGATTTTCCATCCAAAGAGCCATAAGCCTCCCAGGTAAGATAAAACCAATGCATATATTGATAATGATAACCTACTCTCAGTCTGTCCCCCCTGCCAACTACATTCCTGAAATATAAATCCAGTTCCGCATTACCGAAGAGCCAAGGTCTGTTAGGCAACTTGTTCTTATATGTAATGGAAGCCTTCCCGTCCTCCTTATATTTATTCATATCCCTGGCATCCTGATAACTGCAATTCAATATAAACTTCAGGATATCGCTATAATTATATGAAAGCTCCCCTTCTATCCCCTTTATCTTTACACTGGAAACGTTTTCATATTGCATAAGGCCATCCCTCTCGGACAAAACCGCCCTGATATAATCGGATGCATCTCTTATAAAACCGTCCGCCTCATAATTGAACAAATGCTTGTCGGATATTCTTGCAGAACCGAATACGCCTATGTTGAAATTTTCACTGTTCTCCGGTTTAAGTGTCAGATTCGGCAATACCGTTATCCCATTTCCCAGCAATTCATTACCCAGCGGCAATCTTACACTGTGTTCATACGATGCCTTAAAAGAGATTTCTTCCGACAGCGAGTACCTCAGCGCCGCACCATACCCCCAATAAACTTTAACGGATTTTTCATCAACCTTGTCAGAACCCGACACCCAGTATTCATCTCTCTGTCTTACCACAAGATAGTCGATATAATCTTTTACGAAAAACACGTTATTCATCTTTCCGTCAAACAGAATCTGATTATATGAAAGGCCCAAAATATGATTGGCCAGCACATCATTCGTTTTTGTAAAAGACTTATCGACCTGGTCGTATCTCTCATTGCCGAGTCTGTTGAATAAATAATTGAGATTGAATGAATGATTGCCGTTTATCGGATAATCGGCATTTGCACGAACCACCGCTCTGGGACGTTTATAATGTCTTATAGACTTGCTGTCTCCCGTAATTTCATTACGGGTAGTCAGTATGTAATTCCTGTTCCAGTCATATTTTCTAAAAGCCGTATCTATCGTACGGGAATGATCCCAGGTATAAGAAGCAACCGCATTGAACTGCAACTTGTCAAAAATAAAGTCCTTTTTCCTGTAAGTCGCAGAGATATTCCCGGCATCCGATTTTCTCTCCGCCTCCCCGTACACGATTGATTGAATCGAGCCTGTCTGAAGCTCCTTATCGACTTTGGAATATGAAGCGGAAACAAAAAAGGCATCGCTCCATTTCTTATTCGTCACCCCGACCTCCAATTGTCCGAATACCGAAAAATAGTCGTCATGGAAACGTTTCCTCTCCTGATAAACATAATTACCCTCTTCTTCGCTCCACACTTCGACACTTTTCATCTTATAATCATTTTTCGAATAATTGACTCCGACTGTCGGCTTGAATATCAACCCCCCTTTTGTCACATACCGGGCATTGAAATCCGTCTTATGGGTCTGAAAAGAGCCGTATCCGTAGGAGAAATCCAGATAATTACTCTTGTCCTCTTTCGTAACGATATTAATCGCACCCCCAAGTGCATCCGCTCCCAAATATGCGGGGACGACTCCTTTATAGATTTCAATTCTATCAATGATATTGACAGGCAGGTTGGCAAGGTTCACCCCGGAACCTTTTGAAGAAAGAGGCACTCCGTCTATAAAATATCTCACGGAATTTCCCGACATTCCATTGATGGAGAGTTCGAAATCCGACCCGACGCCGCCCGTCTCCCTCACCCTGACACCTGTGGTCTTGTTCACTATCGCATTAATATTATGGGTAGAATTTATCACAGGCCTGATATTAAGGGCATTTACAGACAAGGCGCTCTCTTTGAGAAGTTGCGCCTTACTCTTCCCGACAACTGTAACCGCATCCAGATTTTCCGCCTGCTCCGCTAAAATTATATTTATACGGGAATCCGCATCTATCCGTATTTTCTTTTCAAGCGTCCGGTAACCTGTCAGCGATACTACAAGCGTATAGGTTCCTTTTGCCAGTTTAAATTCGAATGCTCCGTTCCTGTCCGTTTCTTTCCAGAGAGTATTGTTCTCCTTTATCGTAACGATTGCCGTTTGCAATGCCTCGCCCCCTTCGGTCTGGACAATCCCGTTCAATGAATACTTCGCACGGCCGGTTTGGGCGACCGAAGCAGTTACGGATACTGTTGCGGATATCGACATCAACAGAAATAGCAGAAGAATTCTTTTCATTTTCCAAAATAATTTTATTCTCATAAGAAAGCCGAGGAAGGTTCGGGGACAGGTCTGTGTTGGAAACGCTCCGTTATATCTTCCATCGATCCCCCGCGGCCGATACGGTAAAGACGCTGATTGGTGCCGGGAGCAGTAAGAGGGCCCAACGCTTCCACATAAGCACCCAGTTTAATATAATCGAAAATCTCCGGATTCATCCCCTGCGGCAGCTCGGGACAGCCCGAATACCATCCTGTGTGCAAAGCAGGGAAATGGCGCCGGACAATGCCGGCCAACCGTGCGATGCCATGGGGATCCCCGTCCCCGCCCATAAAACACACGCAGGTCACCGAATGGCCGTACCGATCGAGCAGGGCGCACAATTCCTCATAGTCCAGCGGATGCCCCGTATCCTGCCACAGATGAGGGCTGTGGCAGCCCGGACAGCGGTTGGGGCAGCCGCTAATATTGATTGCCAAGGTGATTTCATCCGGGATTTCCGAAAACACCACATCGTAATTATAATATTTTATCATAATCTGTCGGCTTTTGCATAATAACGGCGTGCGGCCTCTTTCTGTCGGGATGCAGAGAAATTGGATACGCGTTTCATATATCCGATTACGCGGGTGAGATAATCCAGATTCTTGCTATGGCACTGCGGACACTCGTGCAGATAACGCTTATCTATATGTCCGCACTCGTTACACACCGTATTCGGAATATTAAAGGTGAAATAATTGCACCCCTCCGCAGCCGCCACCCGCAGCAGATGACGGTACTGGTCTTTTGAAAGATGCTCTTCCAGATTCATGTGCAGCGCGGATCCGCCGGTCAGATGCTCTATATAACGGCGTCCGTGAAGCCGGAATTTATCGATAATATTCAGAGACTGATCCTCTACGATATAAAAATAGGAATTATAACAATCCCGCGGAACCGCATATCCGTCTTCCCGGTCCCATTTGGCATGTTTTACGCCTACGTTTTCCGCCGGAATCATCTCGCAATTGAACATGACTTCATTGGTGCGGTACTTCTTGTTATACCGCTCGATGAGCCCCAGGACGCTTTGCACGAATGATGCGTACTCCTCGTTGTCGTTAATAGGAATCCCGAGAAATTCGGTCGCTTCCACTAAACCGTTCACGCCCACGGTAAGGTACTGGCGAGACAAATCGATATAACCGGCATCGAACAGCGGCAGCATCCCTTTTTCTTTCAGTTTTTTAAGATTTTCATTATAGGCTATCTGAACCTTATGCACTATATCCGTCACCTCTTCCAGATACGTCAGATAGTGCATGCCGTTTCTGGCGGCATACTGTACGCAACGGTTCAGGTTAATAGTAAGAACGCTTTTGGAACCGGTCGATACTCCCCCCGCTCCCAACGTATAGCTGAATCCGTTGTTCTGTATTTCGTTACGCAGGCGGCAGCAACTCGACAGCGAATCCGCATTATCGCTGATATAAGTAAAGAACGAATGCCCTTCCGAATACATTTGAGCGGTAAAATCGGCCCATTCCCGATCCTTGACATCCCCGTTTTCGGTAAGCAGGGCCATGGTCTCCACGGGAAAAGTCAGCAGCGTCTTGCAGCGTTCCCGGTTGAACCATTTCATAAACCGTTTTTGCAACCAGCTCAGCGATTCCCAATGAGGACGGGTGCCGTCGGGAAACACGAATTCTCCGAAAAGACTCTCGAAATAATAGCGATCGTAATAGGCCACGTTCCAGAATACGGCCTGAAAATTACGGGCTCCCGTAGGCTGATTGATCGAATAGACGATCTGTTCGAAACAGTCGGTAATGACTTTATCTATCGAGCGGTGCTTCCGGGATAAATCCACTATTTCATCGGCCCTTTTATAATAATCCTCTCCGTATTCCTGACCGATGAAGTAATTCATATACATAAGAAATTCCGGAGTCGCGCACGCTCCGCTCAGCATACTGGATACGATGAAAACCATATTTACGAACCCGCCGCAAAAGGATTTGAGATTGGTGGGCCGCGACGAATTTCCCCCTATGGACAAAGTGCCGTTGAGCAGCCACGGATACATGGTAATGGAAGCGCAGTAATTGGCCATGGAAGTCTCGTCATTCTTATATATGAAATGATTCTTCAGCAAATCCAGGTACTTATCCGCCATCTCCTTGCCGTATAATTCCTTGATCCGGTCGGTCAGCAGGCGGCGGTTGAGCCGGATAAAATTCTGCTTGGGCAACTCGCCCATCAGCGTGGCGATATTTTTATTTTCTACATTGGCGTTTGCATCGTATTTGCTTCCGGTAGCGGGATTGGTAGCCTCGCAGTAATTGATAAGGAACTCCAGTTTTTCGCGGACTTCACGGTCCTCGGCGTGCTTCTGCCGGTACAGCATATAACTTTTCGCTACGGAAAAATACCGTTCCGCCATCAAGGCTACTTCCACCTGATTTTGAATTTCCTCTACAGTCATGCCGTCCGAAACGTGTACACGGCTCAGCACTGCGATCAGATCATCTTCCGTAGCATAGCTGCCTACCGAAAGAAAAGCCTTGCAGATTGCATGTTTGATTTTCCCGACAGAAAACGATTCCCGTTTCCCGTCCCTCTTTACGATGTAAATTTCAGAACTACCCATAATATTTCAACATTTATATTATAAACGAAATGCCGGAATCCGCGCCTTCGCGCATCTTGATACGATAAAACGCTATTCCTGAACAATATACGAACAACAGGCAGTTTCTTTTGACCCCGAAAGTAAATGCCGCATTTTATAAGGCAAGGCAGGTCTTCTGACTGGTTCCCGCCGCACGCCTTCCCGTCCTACCGACAGTGGCTTTCAGAAGTGCGGACTGTTATGGAACTTCACAGCTACGGGCATAGTTCCTGATTTTCACAGGTATTCCCTTTTAATCCCTTGCCGGCAACAACCGGCGCGGAACCTTATCCGGCAGCAAAAATAAATATACCTTCCGGGAATAGAAACGTCTTCCGGAATTTTTAATAAACAAATTATAAACAATATTGCTTTCGCCATGGCGATGGGCAGCATGAGCGGCATGAGCGGTCTGTGGGGGTCTTACTGGGGCAATGCGCCTTACCCGGGCGACATGTTCCAAGGCGGGGCCTACTCGGTGCTCTCATTCCAGATCGCGGACATGAACGGCCAAGAGATGATCACCACCTCACCTCTGGGCGGAGGCGCCCGCGCCGATGCCTACTCTGTACGTTGCATCCGCGAAAGCGACGAATAATTTTCGGTTTTTGAAAAAGCAATGACCCTTATGGTACGTAAGAAAATACCAAAAAGGGAGTTGCACGATGTTAATAAATTTACAAATATATGAAAATGAGAAAATTAATACTACTCGGAATAATAGTTTCCACCTCATTCAGTTGCATAGCGCAATCATTGGAAAAGATGCAATGGTTTAATGAACCGGAACAATGGGAAATCAAAAACAACTCGCTTTCGATGGATGTCACCCCTCAAACCGATTACTGGCGTATCTCCCACTATGGATTTACCGTAGATGACGCCCCGTTCCTGTACGCTTTGCGTGGCGGAGAGTTCGAGGTAAAGGTGAAAATATCCGGTGACTACAAGACCCGTTTCGACCAGTCGGGATTGATGTTACGCATCGACCATGAAAATTATATAAAGGCAGGTATCGAGTTCGTGGACGGAAAATATAATCTTAGTACCGTCGTAACCCACCATACGAGCGACTGGAGCATCATACCATTGGATAAACCCGTACCTTTCGTGTGGATAAAGGCGGTTCGCCGGTTGGATGCCGTGGAAATTTTCTACTCTTTCGATGATAAGGAATACACGATGATGCGTAACGCTTGGCTGCAGGACAATCATCCGGTCATGGTAGGGATTATGGGGGCTTGTCCCGACGGTAACGGATTCAAAGCCCTGTTTGAAAACTTCTCCATAAAGCATCTGCCGGATTTACGCAGGGTGGAATGGCTGAAGAAAAACAGTACGGAAAACGATTAACGAATTCATTACTTCCGTTTTACAGCTGCCCGATGGCTTTCAGATAACGGGTCCGGCTCAGCCTCAGATCCGCACGGGCTTCGATCAGATCCGCCCACGCCTTTTGCCATTGTGCCTGGGCCTGCAAATGATCCGCAATGGTTTCCAGTCCCGTCTCATAGCGGTCGCCGCTTTCCGAAAGGTTTTCCCGGGCCTGTTCGAGCGACTGTTCCGTCAGGGACACTTCCATCTGCGCCTCGGTAAAAGCGTTATAAGCCTGCTCTATCTCCAATTCCATTTTCTGACGCACGTCTTCCCGCTGCAACGCGATGATCTGCTGGTCACTCTTGGCCGCACGGATCTTGTTTCGCCCCTCACCCCAATGGAATATAGGGATGTTGACCGACAAGACACCTAAAAACGAAGCCTTATCCAACAGTTTGCTCCCGTTGAATTTCAAGCCGTTCATATAACCGTAAGAGGCCATGATCCCCACATTGGGCAAAAAATCGCTGCGGGTCAGTTTCACCTCCTCTCCCTTCTGCTCTATCCGTGCGGTAAGCATACGGTATTCCGGACGGTCGGCCACATCGTAATTTTCGGGCAATTCCTTTGCGGAAACCTCTTCCAGATCATCGGTAACATCCACATTCGAATCCAACGGAAGGCCCGTCACATAACACAGATTCATTTTAGCCAGTCGGAGAGCGTTCTGGACCCGAAGCAGATCTAACCGCGCCCGGTTCAATTGCACCTGCACTTTCAACACATCGTTTTTGGATTTCATCCCCACCTCCGCGGCATTATTCACATTCCTGAAAAACTCCTCCACCGTCTCCACATACTTGGAAACGCTCGTCATCATCTCCTTGGCCCGGACGCAATTCCAATAAGCCTGATCGCTTTGCAAAATGACATCCGAGGCCGCAAGGTTTTCATTCAGTCCCGACAGCTCCCGCCCCAATTTGGCAAGATTATATGCGGCCGTGATTTTTCCTCCCATATATACGGGTTGCTCCACCTGGGCCATCGCGGAAAACACATGTTCCGTCTGGAACTTGAGCGGTACGCCGGGAAAATAAGCATATTCCTTAAAAACCGCCTGGCCGTTATCAGTTACCGGACGGCCGTCGGGACCCGTAAGGACATTCGGCTGCAAGGTTCCGTCGGGACCCGGCACGAAAGTAGGAAGATATCCGCCGGCAAGGGTCTGTTCCATCTTCCCGTTGGAGTAGAGATACATTCCGGCAGCGGAAATTTTAGGCAGATAATTGGCTTTGTAGCTTCTTGCCGTAAAATCCGCCTTCCGGGAAGTTTCCCGGGCGATCGCTCTCTCTTTATTCGATTCTACCGCCAAGCTCCGGCATTCTTCCAGCGACAAAGTCCGGCATTCTTCCGGCAGCGGGGTCCGGGAAGAAGGCATTTGCGTCTGGCCGTACAAGTTTTTCCGGGCCGCTCCCGCAAAAAAGACAACCATAACGGCCACCGCAAGATATATTATCGATATTTTTTTCATTCTGCCAAGCATTTGGATACTCATTTTAAACGGATTATTTTACTTTGATATGAAAGAACAGAGCGTACAGGACAGGAATGAACAATAAAGTAATGAGCGTTCCTATCAGCAGCCCCGACATGATGGTAACCGCCAGCGATCCGAACAAACCGTCGGAAAGCAGCGGGATCATTCCTAAGATAGTGGTCAGAGAAGCCATCATTACGGGACGGAAACGGCTGGAGGAACTGTCCAACAGCGCCTTTACCGGCTCCGTTCCCTGGGAAATCTGCAATATGATTTCATCCATCAGCACGATTCCGTTCTTAATCATCATCCCGATCAGGCCCAGCACCCCTACGATAGCCACAAAGCCGAATGTTTTGCCCGAAAGCATCATTCCGAACACCACTCCCACGAAAATCAGCGGAATACACAAGAAAATAATCAGCGGTTTCTTATAATCCTTGAACAGCATGATTAAAATAGTGATCATCAATATGATTGCCAGCGGGAAGTTTCCGAAGAGATATTGGGTGGATTGGGTGCTGGCCTTATGCTCCCCTTCCCATTGAAGGGAATAGCCGGCAGGCAACTCTATCGCCTCTATTTCCGGCGCAATGCTTTGCCGGGCCGTTTCCGCACTGATTCCGGAAGCCGGTTCGCACTGGGCCCGCATGGCCCGCTGCCCGTTATACCGCACCACCACCGGATCTTCCCAGCGGAGGAAAATACCGTTGGAGGCCTGGCTCAGCGGTACGGTTCTCAGAAGATTCTCCATAAGGGTTTCTTCGGAGATGGCGCCCGTTACCAATCCCGTAATCGTATTCTTGTCTATATCCCGGATAGGCGGCATCATGCCGAAGATCGGAGCGTTATCCAACATCTCCACCGGATTACCGTCGCCGTCCAGACTTTTAAGATAAATGGTCTGCCGGTGCCGCCCGTCGTAAAACGTACCGGTAGGTATTCCGCCCGTTGCAGAAAGCAACGACAAGCCCACGTCTGAACGGGAAAGGCCCAATCTTCTGGCCACAGGCTGATTATAATCCACCACCAGCACAGGAGTTTCCGGTTCCCAGTCGTTGCATACGAGCCGGGTATGCGGATTTTCCCGCATAATCCGCTCCGCCTGGGCCGTCAGGTCTTTCAGAACGGCCGGATCAGGCCCGTTGAACTGCACCTCGATCGGATATTTCTTATACATAAGGTTATACCGTTTCAGCCGGACATACGCCTGAGGATACTCTCCGGTCAGATACTGCTGTATGTCCTCCATATTCTTTACCAACTGCCGGGGCGAAGTAAAATCTACGATCAGCTCCCCATACGCAAGGGACGGAGTGGCGATGCTGCGCACCAGATTATACCGGCTGGGCGTTCCCCCCAAAGAGGTCGTTACATGGGTAACTTCTTTCCGGGTTTTCAGATAAGCCTCTATCTCCCGCAAATCCTTTTCCACCAACGTATAATCCGACCCTTCAGGCAATTTATATTCTATATAAAGCTGGTCATATTCCATATCCGGGAAAAATTCCTGCGGCAGATAACGGTAGCAGAACACGCTCAATCCTACTAAAACGACCGCCAGCCCCAGAGTAAAACTCTTATGTTTAAGTCCCCAGTAAAGAACATTCCGCAATGTCCGGTAATACGCATTGTCAAAAGGATCGCCCTCCTTGACGGCCTTTACCTTCAGCGTCCGCTGCGCCGTTATAGGCACATAAGTAAGGGCCAGCAGCCAGCTTAGAAGCAGGGAGACCGCCAGAACGATAAACAGATCCCTTACATACACTCCCGCCGTATCGGGAGACATGAAAATAGGCAGAAACGCCAGAATGGCGATCAGCGTAGCTCCGAGCAACGGGATACCCGTTTTCTTCCCGATAGCGGTCAAAGCCTCCGCACGGGGTACGCCGCGCTGCAAATCCACTAAAATCCCGTCCACGATTACAATGGCATTATCCACGAGCATTCCCATGGCCAGGATCAGGGAAGCCAGCGAAACGCGCTGGAGCGTCCCGTCGAACAGGCTCAATATCACAAAGGATCCCAGCACTATAAAGACCAAAGTCTTCCCGATAATCAATCCGCTGCGAAGTCCCATTGTCAGCATAAGGATCACGATCACTATAATGACCGATTCTATCAGATTGACCATAAAAGTGCTCAGTGCGGTCACTACCCGCTGCGGCTGGAAAAAGACTTTGCGGAACTCTATTCCGGTCGGAATCCTCTCCTTCTGCAGCCGCTCCAATGTCTTGTCCACCTCTTTTCCCAATTTCGTTATATCCGTACCGCTGCGTGCCGAAACGGAAAGGCCGAAAGCCCGCTGTCCGTCATAAAACAACTGGTTGCGGGAAGGATACTCATAGGCAACGGAGATCCGGCCGATATCCCTCAGTTTCAACTGGTCGTCCTCGTGCCCCTGCAAAAGCAGATTCCCGATATCGTCCACATTCCTGTATTTATCGTTTACCGTTACCCGGATGCGGTTATCCCCGCTCTGATAATACCCCGAGTAAACGGTTTTGTTCTGTCCCTCCAACGTGGCGAGGACTTCCGCAGGGTGAACTCCCAGCGAAGCCATCTTATCCTGCAACAATTCGATATTGATACATTCTTTCCGCTCTCCGTAAATCTCCACCTGGGAAATGCCCTCGATTCCCTGGATTTCCCGTTTTACCATTTCCGCATATTCTCCCAGCTCCCGGTCCGGAAAACCGTCGGTAACAACGGCATAAAACATCCCATATACATCTCCGAATGTATCCATCACAACCGAAGTCTGCGCCCCCTCGGGAAGCTGTGGCTGCACGTCATTCACCTTACGGCGAAGCAGATCCCATTCCTGTTCCAGCTCGCCGTCGGGAACTGTAGTAGCCAACTCAACCTGGATCAACGACATATCATTCATG
Source organism: uncultured Bacteroidales bacterium (assembly GCA_947630665.1). GTDB lineage: Bacteria > Bacteroidota > Bacteroidia > Bacteroidales > UBA932 > Egerieousia. The sequence continues at coordinate 14,007 of CANRID010000034.1, forward strand.
GAACGGCTCTGGATATTATCCACATTCTTCATCAGGCGAATATTTTTCTCCAGCACATCCGTCACCTCCAATTCCACCTGATGGGCGGACGCACCGGGATAAACGGTAAGGATCATCGCCTGTTTCACTCTGATCTCGGGATCTTCGAGCTTGCTCATATTATAGAAAGCCAGAAGTCCGCCGACCACCATAACGGCAATCAGAAAATTAATGAGATTCCGATTGCCCAGCGCCCATTTGCCCAAATCCATTACAACATTCCTCCAATATTGGTTACAGACGGTTTTTCCAGCAAACGCACTGGCTGACCGTCGCTTAGCGAATGAATCCCGGCCGTCACCACTTTTTCTCCAGCCTTCAATCCTCCCGACAATACGACCGTGCCGTCCAGCATTAATTTAAGAGGCGTCACATCCCTTTTGGAAACCGCGCCGGAATGCGGATCATATACCCAGACGGAACTGGTCTCTTCCTGCCCGAACAAGGCGGAAAGAGGAATCCGCGTCATCTCCGATTCCTGGCTTTTGTACCGGATAGTCACGATAGCGGTCATGCCCGGTGCGGGAATCTCCTTTCCGGCCGCCTCTTTAAGTCTCAAACGCATGTTGTATAATTGGTTCAGGTTCGCTTTCCGGGCAATGCCCACCAGCTCCAACGGGAATTCCCTATCGGGATAAATATCTGTTTTACAAGAAAAAGAGCCGAAAAGATCCCTTTTCACATAATCCGTCGCAGGAATATTGATTTCCACTTCCGGAAGAGCCGTGTTTATCAGGGAAACCACCGGCATGCCCGCACTGACGGTTTCATCTTTGTCATAATACCGTTTTTGCACATACCCGTCGAAAGGAGCGGTCAGCCGGGTATCGGCCAGCGCGTTTTTATGGGCATCGTATTTGGCCGAGATCTGTTGAAGTCCGTAAACGGCCTTATCATACTCATTCCGGCTGACACTTCCCCTTTTATACAGCTCTATAATCCGTTCCGCCTCCCCTTTGATACGGTTATATTCGGCTTCGGTAGCCGAAAGCTGTATTTCGTAATCCCTAGGGTCGATTTCCGCCAGCAAGTCGCCTTTTTTCACATGCGCACCTTCTTTTACCGGAACGCGCAGAATGGTTCCGCTAACCCTGAAAGCCAGATTCACGTCCGAGGCGGCCCGGATTTTTCCCGGAAAAGTCACGACGGCATCTTCTCCATATACCGCGGCTTCTTCCGTTTTCACCGTCGCCACATCCTGTTTTTCGTTTTTTCCGGCTTTGCAGCCTCCCGACAGCAATACCGCCGCTATCAACAGGGCCGGCATCGTTGTTAAACATGCAGTTATTTTCATGCTTTTTAAAGATTTTCTCAATATACAAGGAACAAAAATAAGGAAATTTATTCTATTTCGGCCAAACCCGAATATTTTCAAAGGGTGTTTCCGCACCCTTTGAAAATAATTTACGGTACAGGGGCCGGTCCAAAAAAAATCTTGCGGCCGGCCCCTTTTTCAAAAATTAATCCACCTGCTCGAAATCTTCTTTTCCCACTCCGCACAAAGGGCATACCCAATCATCGGGTAAACTTTCGAACGGCGTTCCGGGCTCGATTCCTGCATCCGGATCTCCCAATTGAGGATCGTAAATATACTCGCATACGGTACAACGATACTTTTTCATAATCGTATAAATTTTTTTATGGTTATTAAATAGCGGCGCTCAAGCGCCCATACATTATATCCGGCTTTCAAAAATAGAAAAAAATCCTTACAGTAAAAACACAAGTGCGACAAATAAAGTTTTCCCGACTACGATATTCATGCCAGTTATCGGCATCGCGCCGAAAGCATGCCGCCAAATGTGAACCGAAGTTCAGGTCATGCAAGAAGATTGTCGATGAATTCCTGCTGTTTTAAAGACGGTATGACACTTACTTTTATAGGAATATAGAAAAGCCTTTTTTTCAGGTCTCCGGCAATCCGGGCGCATCCGGACAGACGCATGCTGTCTTTTTCCGTAGTAAAAACCGCCGCCGTCGGATACTTGCGCGCCCAGCGGGCGATATGCCGGAGATCTGCAGAAGAAAATTTTTTATGATCGGGAAATTTCAGCCAGTCCAGCACATGATACCTCCCCAAAAGATTGTTCCTGAATTCCCGGTCATCCGCTATGCCCGTAAAGAAAACAGCGTTTTCCGAATAAATATACCGGTTATCCCCCTCGCCGGGAAAAACCGGCAAAGGAAAACCGTAATCGATAACGGAAAAATACAAATGCTGGCCCGCCTTCAGCCCCAGCTCCCTGCGCCAACGCAACGATTCCGCCTCCACTTTCTCCAAAGCCGATTTTTCATCCGTTATGCCGTCGTCCGTTTGATCGAAACGGGGGGATTTGGTAATAATGACGCTGTCGGCCCTCTTTATCTGATCCGGCAAATCCCGCAATGTACCCAAAGGCAGCAGATGATCTTTAAAAACAGGCTTATCGTATTTCATCAATACGATACTGTGGTGGGGAAGGACTTTCCGGTGCTGGAAAGAGTCGTCCAATATAATGATATCGGGACGCTCGCCGACAGGCAAAGCCAGTAATTTTCCGATTCCTTCTCTCCGGCTCTCGCAAACCGCCACGATAATCCCGGGGAATTTCCGTTTGATCTGCAACGGCTCGTCTCCCACCGTCCGGAACGTATCGTCCGCTCCGGTTATCCGGAATCCTTTGCTTTTACGTTTATAGCCGCGCGACAAAACCGCTATCCTGTGCCGGTCTTTGAGCAATCTCACTAACATTTCCGCATGCGGAGTCTTTCCCGTCCCCCCTACCGTAATATTTCCTATACCTATAATATTCACCCCGGAATAAGCCGCGGCCTTCTTAATGCCCCTGTCGTACAGGAAATGCCTTATACGCAAGGTCAGATAATATGGAAATAACAATATTTTGTCTATAGTTCCCGACATACTTCCTTAATTTTCTACGTTTCTCCAGCGTTCTCCGATATAATCCAGCAATTTAACGATTTCCTGCGGATCATTGCACGTGACGAGTTTCAAGCGGGTCTCCTTAAAATCCGGCAATCCCTTGAAATAGCAGGAAAAATGACGCCTCATTTCCAGCACGCCCACTCTTTCTCCTTTAATTTCCAAAGATTTGGCGAAATGCTTTTTCGCAAGTTCCACTTTCTCCGTCAAGGAAAGAGGGGGCATCGGCTCTCCGTGCCGTAAAAAATATTTGATTTCCCGGAAAATCCAGGGACGGCCGAAGGTAGCCCTTCCTATCATGATTCCATCTACTCCGTACCGGTCGAATGCCAGCCGAGCTTCCTCCGCGCAGGTAATATCTCCGTTTCCTATAATCGGTATCTTCATCCGGGGATTTTCCTTTACTTTGCCTATCAGCGTCCAGTCTGCCTGACCCTTATACATCTGGCAACGGGTGCGGCCGTGAATGGTAAGGGCCGCTATTCCCACATCCTGCAGCCGCTCGGCCAGCTCCACGATGATTTTGGAATCCTCGTCCCAGCCTAATCTCGTTTTTACCGTAACCGGAATCTTTACGCTTTCCACCACGCGCCGGGTAATTTCCACTAATTTGTCGGGTTCTCTCATCATCCCGGAACCCGCTCCCCGCTTGGCTATTTTATTCACCGGGCATCCGAAATTGATATCGATCACATCCGGTCCCGCCGCCTCTACAATCCGGGCCGCCTCCACCATCGCTTCCGGAATATGACCGTAGATCTGTATCCCGACAGGCCTTTCATAATCATAGATTACCAGTTTATTCAGAGCTTTCCGCGCATCCCGGATCAGACCGTCGGAGGGAACGAACTCCGTAAACATCATGTCCGCCCCGTATAATTTGCAAATATACCGGAACGAAGCATCGGTTACGTCCTCCATGGGGGCCAGCAACAAAGGTTTTTCCCCTAAATCGATATCGGAAATTCTCATACCGCAAAATTAACACTAAAACGGAAAAAACATTATTTTTGTCTCATCGTTATTGAATGTATTCGAGGATAACGTTTCTAAATTTTATCGTATGACAAATCTTAAACACTTGAAAAAAATCGGGGTTCTTACCTCCGGAGGAGATGCGCCCGGCATGAATGCCGCCATTCGCGCGGTAGTCCGGACCGCCATATTCAGGAAATTGGAGGCGGTAGGAATTTACAGGGGCTACGAAGGGCTTATCCAGAAACAGTTTACGGAAATGAAAACCCATTCCGTTTCCAAAATCATTTCCCGGGGCGGCACGATCCTCAAATCTTCTCGGTGTCTGGAATTTAAAGAAAAGGCATACCGCGAGATAGCCGTAAATAACATGCGGGAAGAGGGAATCGATGCTCTGGTGGTAATCGGCGGAGACGGGTCTTTCCGCGGAGCGGACGCTCTATACAGAGAATTCGATTTCCCGGTCGTAGGGATACCGGGTACCATAGACAATGATATATACGGTACGGATTATACTATAGGATTCGATACCGCCGTGAATACGGCTATGGAGGCGGTGGACAAACTGAGGGATACCGCCGATTCCCACAATCTGGTTTTTTTCGTGGAAGTCATGGGACGCGATGCCGGCTTCATCGGATTATACACTTCCATCGCCACAGGTGCGGAAGCAACCCTTATTCCAGAAGTGCATACCGATATCAATAAGCTATGCGCATATCTCGACCATGAACGACGCAAAAACAAGACCTCCGGCATTATCATCGTAGCCGAAGGCGATAATATGGGAAATGCCAACGAAATTGCGGCAAAAGTAAGTGAAAAATTGCCCGATTATGAAACCCGGGTAACTACCTTAGGCCATATCCAGCGCGGAGGATCTCCTACCTGCAACGACCGGGTGCTGGCCAGCATTCTGGGGAACCGTGCGGTGGAAGCCCTGCTGGAGGGGAAAAGCGGCGTAATGGTGGGCCAGGTAAACGGACAGACCACCTATACTCCTTTCCAGGAGGCCTGTACCCGTCATAACGAAATCAATAAATTGTGGTACGAAATAGCTCATATTTTGTCACTTTAATTTTTTTTCTTACCTTTGCAACCCCTTATTTTAGGGTAAATCGCAACAAAAAACAGGTATTAACTTAAAAATCAACAGAGTGGACACACAAAGTTACAAGACCGTATCGGCGAATTCAGCTACCGTCACAAAAGAATGGGTAGTGATCGACGCTACGGATCAAGTGTTAGGAAGACTTGCTTCCAGGATAGCCATTATCCTGCGCGGCAAGAACAAAGTCAACTATACTCCACATGTGGACTGCGGGGACAACGTTATAGTCCTGAACGCAAAGAAAGTCCGTCTGACCGGAAAGAAGTTGACCGACAAGGTGTACGTTCGTTACACCGGGTATCCCGGCGGCCAGCGTTTCGCTACTCCCAAAGAGTTGCTTCAACGCAAACCGTTAGCAGTAATCGAGGAGGCGGTAAGAGGTATGCTTCCTAAAAACCGCCTGGGGGCGCAATTGTTCCGCAATCTTCATGTATATGAAGGCGGAGAACACCCGCATCAGGCACAGCAACCGAAAACAATTAATTTAAACGAAATTTAAACAGAGCATGGAAGTAATCAACGCCCTTGGAAGACGTAAATCAGCAGTTGCTCGCGTTTATGTGAACACAACAGGCAAAGGCAGCATTACAATCAACGGAAGGGAACTGGACAATTATTTTAAGGAAGACACCTTCCGGTATATTGTAAAACAGCCTCTGGAATTGACCAATACCCAGGCGCAGTTCGACATTAAAATCAATCTGGACGGCGGCGGAATCAAAGGTCAGGCCGAAGCAGTGCGTTTGGGAATCGCCCGCGCATTATGCAAAATAGATGCGGAAGCATACCGTTCTGTTTTGAAACTCAACGGCCTTCTTACCCGCGACTCCCGCGTGGTAGAGAGAAAGAAACCGGGACAGCCTGGCGCACGTAAACGCTTCCAATTCAGTAAACGTTAACATTTACAGCTTGCTGGTTTTATTGCACAGCCAGGATTCAAAACAAAGAGATTCTTAGCGGCACCGGCGCAGAACTGTCGGGATACGCAAAAAAGACTACTCCAGTTTGTCCGGCTGCGGAAAATCTCCGGGACCGCTTGCCGTTACCCGGGATTGACAAAAAGAGAACAAATCAATTAAAAAAGAAAAAAATGCCAAGAACAAATTTCCAAGACTTACTTGACGCAGGTTCGCATTTCGGTCATTTAAAAAGAAAATGGAATCCCAAAATGGCTCCGTACATTTTCATGGAGAAAAACGGTATTCACATTATCGACCTGCACAAGACCGTTGTCAAAATAGATGATGCTGCGAATATGATGAAGCAGCTTGCACGGGCAGGACGCAAAATACTGTTCGTAGCGACTAAAAAACAGGCAAAAGATATCATTGCCGAAAAGGCCAAAGCCGTTAATATGCCTTATGTAACGGAAAGATGGCCGGGTGGAATGCTTACCAACTTCCCTACGATTCGTAAGGCGGTGAAAAAGATGAACACCATAGATAAAATGATCGCCGACGGGACTTTCGAAACTCTTGCCAAACGCGAGAAATTGCAGATTACCCGTCAGAGAGCCAAATTAGAGAAAAACTTAGGTTCCATCGCAGACCTGAACCGTCTGCCATCCGCACTGTTCGTTGTCGACGTGCAAAAGGAAATGAATGCAGTTAAAGAGGCCAACCGCCTCAACATACCGGTAATCGCCATGGTTGATACCTGTTGCGACCCTACCCCTATCGATTATGTTATCCCTGCCAATGACGATGCCGCCAAATCCATTTCCCTGATTACGGAGGTACTCTGCCAGGCCGTAAGCGAAGGTCTTTCAGAGAGGGAAATAGAGAAAGAAAAAGAGAAGGAAAGGGAAAGAGAGAAAGAGGCGAAAGAGAAAGAAGCGTCTGCGGATAACAAAGAGGGCGATGCTCCGGTAGGCAAAAAGTTGCGCGCACGCAAGAATGCCGCACAAGCCCCTGCAGAAGAAGAGACCGGGAATGAAAACGAAAGTGTTAACGAATAAAAAGGGTTAATTATTATGGAAATTAAAGCAGCAGATGTTGCAAAATTACGCCAGATGACAGGCGCAGGCATGATGGACTGCAAAAAGGCTTTGGTAGAGGCCAACGGCGACTACGAAAGGGCAAAGGAAATCATCCGCGAGAAAGGTAAATTAGTTGCAGCAAAACGCTCCGATCGGGAGACTACGGAAGGTGCCGTAATCGCTCTGACCAACGGAGACCACACCCAGGGCATTCTCGTATGTCTGAGCTGCGAAACAGATTTTGTGGCCAAGAATGCCGAATTCCAGCAGTTGGCAAAACAAATAGCGGATGCGGCCCTGAAACAGATGCCTGCCGATCCGGAAGCTCTGAAAACCGTAAAACTGGATAATAATCTGACCGTTGCCGAAGCCGTAACCGAGCAGACCGGCAAAAGCGGAGAAAAACATGATATTCCTTATTACGGGAAAATCGAAGCTCCTTATATCGCTCAGTATATCCACATCAACGGAAAAGTGGCTACCATCGTAGGATTCAACAAACCGATCGATGAACATGCCGGTCGCGAGATCGCCATGCAAATTACGGCCATGAATCCCGTTTCCATCAGCAAAGACGATTGCCCGCAAGAGGTAATCGACAAAGAGCTGGAAATCTACCGCGAGCAGATTGCCTTAGAAGGCAAACCTGCCAATATGGTAGAGCAGATCGCCAAGGGAAAATTGAATAAATTCTTCAAAGAAAGCACTTTGGAAGAGCAGACTTTTGTAAAGGACGGGAAAATATCCGTTGCGGCTTATCTGAAAACCGTGGATCCCGAGGTAAAAGTAGTGGCATTCAAAAGATTCTCCCTCAACGATTAATTTTTGAATCATCCCATATTCAGAGGGCTGTCCAAAAGCCCCTGAAAATTGAAAATCACCCCTGTCGAAATTTGTTCCGGCAGGGGTGAATTCGTTAAAACTCGGAGTGAGGAAGGACAAAAAAAGGGCTGAATGACGTTTTATGTCAGACAGCCCTTCTTCTAACGATTTTTTACTTTTTTAAGAAAAAAGCGACTCTACTTCTTTCTTATTATTCAACTGTATCCCACCATACAGGCACAGACCAGATGTCCGGAGCAAAGGCTTTTGAATTGGAAGCCTCTAACTGGGCCCTGTTATAATTTATTTCATGAGAGCAATGGCGGAAACGGCGGAACCAATAGGTATCATCCGTTTTGCTGGTGCCCGGGAAATATTGTTGTGAAGTGGCGGTATTCTTGAATACATTCGGACGGTCGAAATCAATATAAACCACACCGAAGTTTCCGATATTTCCGGCGCTGTAATTGAATCTGCGCATATCGTTCCAGTTCTGTACGGTAAAGGACATGGCTATGAATTTCTGCATCATAATCTTGGCCATAGAAATATCGCCGTTTACCACCTCGCTGTTATTGAGGAAGTCATCGATTGCAGCCTGATCCATCGGATTTCTGCCCGGATTCTGTGCATCACCTCCGTAAGATTGGAGTTTGGCGTTCATGTGATCGATATGGGCTTTTATGCCGGCTTTATAAGCTTCCTTGGCTCCGCTCAAATCACCTTTGCGGAATGCTATTTCAGCTTTAATAAAGCACATTTCATGGTAAGTCATCACATCCGTAGGAGCATCGGGACGGGTATAGAAAGTACCTGTAGTCATCACTGTCCCATCATCCCAAACCCTGGTACTGTTTCCATCGTAGCCCGCTCCGGCAATCATAGCGCAGAGTGAACGGATCTGTAAGTATATGGTATCTCCGAGCCGTCTGGAATCATTGGATTCAATGTACCATTTCTTTGTGTCGGTATTGTACTGAGGATTGCTAGGACCGCCTTCTATCCGGATGGTTCCATTAATCAAATCCACACCCTTGGTTCTGTCCCAATATTTCTCTTTTTGTCCATCGCCATCCAAATCCGCCCAACGTTCGCAGGATGGCACGAGTTTATCGATACGCGGATCCTCCTCTCCGGAGCCGCCGGTATATTCATTGGTCAGCAGATTCAGATACCACTGGTTTATCCTTGCCCATGTACCCCAAGCGGCCACATCAAATCCGAAAGCCGTTTTTAAAGGGTCTCCTACCAGCGGATCACCTATCATATCACTCACATCATCCACATGCGTGATAATAGTACTTTCCGCATTGCTTTGAGGTCCCATAGCTACTTCAGCCAGAATGGCGTCCATATTGTAAAGAGAGGATTTTTTGGACATGTTATTCATCCAGCGGGCTTTCAGTCCGTGGCAAAGTTTAATCCATTTCTGTACATCTCCACCGTTCCAGTTGTCTCCGCTGGATAATTTGGTAGCGGTTGCAGGTTGTTCTTTTGCAAATTCCTCCAATGCCTCATCCAAAAGGGCCAGACAGCCTTCATAAATCGTCTTGCCATCATCAAAAGCAGGCGTAAGACTTTCTCCGCAGGCTTCCGTAAAAGGCATTTCTCCATAAATATCCGCCATCAGCACGAATCCCATAGCTTGTACTGTTTTCGCTGCACCTACAAAGTGCCATGCCTCTTCTTGAGTCGCTTTATCGATCAAATCCTGCACATTGGCGGCTCCATCTACAAACCACTGCTGATAAGGAGTAACAGGACCGGCGCCTGTACCCGGTGCATAATCTTCATATCCGGTGTACGAACTATTGGATGCCAAGTGCCCGATGGCTACGGATGCAGTTACTGCGGCATTCCCGTAAGCATATCCATACGCATGTTGCAACCAAGGCAACCGCGAAGCTACCGAAACCGACAAGTTCGTGGGAGAATCCGGATTCATATTAATATCCAGCCACTTGTCGCAGGAGGAAATACTTAATGCTAAAAAAGAAATAGCAAGTATATAAAATATTTTTTTCATAATATTATTCTTTAATGGTTGAATATTTAGAAGGTCAGGTTGATTCCGAGGGAGAATCCTGCCGTAGCCGGTACACCGCAATAATCTATACCGGTAGAGCTGGAGCCTACTACGCCGGAACCGGCAGCAGAGGTTTCAGGATCCATTCCTTTATAATTGGTCCATAACCACAAATTGGTACCGGATGCGGTAACAGTCAGACCTTTTAGTATATTCTGCCCTTTGATAAGGTTCTTAAAATCGTAAGATAAAGACAAAGACCTCAGTCGCAACCAATTGGTCTTAGTGATGTAAGCAGCCGTTTCATTTGCCAGGTAACTGTTGTAATATGAACGGATCAATGATTCTCCGGATTGTACCGCTCCGTTTATATTATACATCTCACCGGCTTTGTAAGTAGTTGTCTTAGGCTCATATACAGGAGCATCGCTGGTACCGGTATTCACTACGCCGTCAATCGTAATGGATTCGCGGTCCATAGATCTCTTGCTCATACCGTTAACCGTCATAAAATAATCGGTACCGTTATAGATATCGCCTCCTACACGGAAGTCGAACAGGAAGGACAAATTCCAGTTCTTATATTGCAGACTGTTATTGAAACCGCCGGTAAAGGTAGGTTCGCGGTTGCCTATCTCATAAGTCGTTACTCCATCGGATTTAGGCATACCGGTTGTTGCATCCACTATTACTCTTCCTTGTTCGTCACGATCCCATCTTGAACCGGAAATACCCATAAACAATCCTTTTTGAGTCATCTTACCGTTTTCATCATACAAGGTATTGAATGAAGCGGCCTTTGCATTTCCCACCTGAACATCGGTCACGTATAATACGTCCTGTCCGGTCAGCAAATCGCTTACCCGGCCCCGGTTTCCTGCAAGATTCAAAGTCATGTCCCATGTGAAATTCCTTTTGGCGATAGGAGTTCCGGTCAAAGCCAATTCCATACCTCTGTTCCTTACGCTACCCACATTGGTTGAAAGCAAAATATAACCGGTGGTCTGGCTCAAACGCGGTACAACGATCTGGTCGATGGATTTGTTGTCGTAATACGTATAATCCAGACCGAGCCTTCCGTTGAAAAAACGCATTTCAAGTCCCAGTTCATAAGAGCGGGTACGTTCCGGTTTCAGATATACATTACCTCTCTCCCAACTGTTTCCAGTACCGATACCTCCTAAAAATTCCCGAGGAGCCCACGTAGAAGTGGATGTAACATACGGATCGGTATCTTTACCTACTTTAGCCCAGGAAGCACGGATCTTACCGAATGACAATACATCGCTCTTAGGCAACAGTTCGGTAAATACGAATGAACCGCTCACGGACGGATAGAAATAAGAACGGTTCTCTTTCGGAAGTGTAGAAGACCAGTCGTTACGGCCGGTTACGGTCAGGTAAGCGATATTTTTGTATGCTACCCGGAATTCGCCGTACAGACCCATCAGTCTTTTCCGAGAATGTGTAGATTGGAATACTTTATCCGCTGTCGCTATATTTTCGAAACTGCTTACACCTTCGGTAATGAAGTTATAACCGTTTCTCCTGTCGGTACGGGATTTGGTGTCTTCTACGGATTGACCCAAAAGCAAGTTCAGATCCCAGTCTCCGAAAGTCTTGTGGAAGTTCATCATCAGGTTGGACGTGATATATTCGTATTTATAATCGCTGTCGGATAATTTACCGTTCTGGTAAGTTTCCTTAACTGCAGATCCCGGAGCGATGAAAGAATAGTTATAAGTATCGTAATTATCATATCCTAATCTGTAGGTGATATCGAACCATTCGGCTACTTTGAAATTAGCGTTCACGGAACCCGTAAAACGGTTGGTTTTATCATACAGTCTGTCTTTATAAAGTATCCAGTAAGGGTTTTCAACATCGTCTGCCAGTTCTTGTCTGCCTTCGAACATCCTGTACTTGCTTCCATCCTCGTTCAGGTAATGAGTCATATCATCACTTCTGGCCCAACGATAAACGGAAACCATGGCTCCTGTTCCACCTGAGTTGTACAAACCTGCGGAAGTAAGAGTCTTATCTGTTCCGGAAATGGAATAAGCTACATTGGCTCCTACCGTCAGCCGTCCGAATTTCTGTTCCCCGTTGAAACGGAAAGTGGTTTTGTCGAAACCGGTTGTCGGGACGATACCGGTCTGATCATACCGGGAAGCGGACAGATAGAAACTTCCGTTTTTATTTCCGCCAGATATGCTCAGGCTGTTATCCCATACCGAACCGTTCTGGAAGAAATCTTCGATATTGTTATATAATTTCTGGCCGGATTCGATGGCATGTCCCCAAGATTGTGTGCTGTAATCATCAAATCTACCTTCATTATTGTAATAACCTCTTACATACCTGTCCTGTTGTTCCGGATAACGATTTATCCAGTTGGAGGTGAACTTGGTGCTGAAATTTACCTGTACATTTCCTTCCTGACCTTTTTTGGTAGTAATGATCACTACACCTGCTGCGGCGCGGGACCCATACAGGGCGGCAGCGGCCGGGCCTTTAAGGATGGACATATTTTCAATATCCTCCGGGTTGATATCCATCACACGGTTGCTGTTAGTACTTGCGGTACGGGTTGCTCCATCGAATCCGGAGTCACCTCCGATCGGGGTAGAGTTATCGTAAATGATACCGTCCACTACGAATAACGGCTGGTTATCCCTTTCCAGAGAAGTACCTCCACGGATGATAATAGTGGAACCTGCTCCAGCGGAACCGCCAGATTGGGTGATATTCACGCCCGCAACTTTTCCGCTCAGGGAATTGATCACATTGGAGCTTTTGTTTTTAAGGATCTCGTCGCTCTTAAGTTCCTGAACGGAATAACCCAAGGCCTTTCTCTCTTTCTTAATACCCATGGCCGTTACGACCACATCGCCCAACTGTACTGCATCTTCCTCCATAACGACATCGATCATGGCACGATTATTAATCGGTAATACTAAATCTTTCATGCCCATAGAGGTAAATACCAGAGTACCGTTAGCTGGCGCGGTAATGGTGTACTTTCCATTCATCTCGGTACTTACTCCGGTAGTAGTACCTTGAATCAGAACGTAAACGCCGGGCAGAGGTTCTCCGCTTTTATCCGTTACGGTACCCGTTACGGAAATATTCTGAGCCCACATCGTCCCTACCGACAAAGCGGTAACGGCAAAAGCCATCGTTACAGATCGTAACAGCCGGCTTGAAATCTTGTGAATGAACATAAATAAAATTTTAGATTAATAAATAAATGTTATAGGTTTAGCTCCGGTACATTCTTCTTTTTGCCAATTTTATTTATCCGGCAGGCAAGCGCCTTATAGTTTCGGAACGGAATCATGTCAAAAAACGGCATCCGAAAAGCCGTCCACTCTCTTCGTCCGTATAATTGCCATAGTTAAACGTCCG
>CANRID010000035.1 GCA_947630665.1 uncultured Bacteroidales bacterium
ATGGGTGGATTTCTAATCAAAAGAACATTTCTCTTCAGTCTGTAGCACTTCGTGAGGGAAGTTGCGGATTTGAGGTCTCTATTTTTATGTACATACTTTATCCGTATAGTCCATTTCCGCAAATATCGGGTTGCCGGATAACTGCGATATTTCTCCGGGATTTTCAAACGGCTATCGGAGCCTTGATTCCGGGATACGGATCATATCCTGTCAATTCAAAATCTTCATATCCGAATTCACCGATATCTTTTTGCTCGCCGTGAAGGATCATCCGGGGCAAAGGACGCGGCGTTCTGGTCAGTTGGGTTTCCACCTGCCCGAAATGATTCAGATAAATATGGGCGTCTCCTAAGGTATGGATAAAATCTCCCGGGACGTATCCGCACACTTTGGCGGCCATCATGGTCAGCAGCGCATACGAGGCGATATTAAAAGGAACGCCCAGAAAGACATCGGCGCTTCGCTGATAAAGCTGGCAGGAAAGCCTGCCGTCCGCCACATAAAACTGGAATAAAGAATGGCACGGAGGCAGGGCCATTTGATCCACCTGCGCCACATTCCAGGCCGAAACGATATGACGTCTGGAATCCGGATCTTTTTTCAGACTATCCATTACCCGGGCCAGCTGATCGATTTCGCGGCCCGATTCCGTACGCCACCTGCGCCATTGGGCCCCATACACGGGACCGAGCTCCCCGTTAGAATCGGCCCATTCGTCCCAGATGGTAACCCCGTGATCATTCAGATATTTTATATTGGTATCGCCCCGGATAAACCAGAGCAGTTCATAAATGATCGATTTCAAATGCAATTTTTTTGTGGTAAGCAACGGGAAACCCGCTCCGAGATCGAAACGCATCTGGTATCCGAAAATGCTTTTGGTTCCGGTACCGGTGCGATCTCCTTTTACCATACCTTCTTCCATTATTTTTTTGAGCAGATCCAGATATTGCCGCATATTATAATTATCTGTATTAAACGTTAGATTTGCAAAAGTAACAATTTTACATAAAAATAATAAAATTACCTGAATTCATATCCGTAAATTTTCAAAATTATCGGGAGATGATCGCTTGCACCCCCTGTAAAACGCGGTCCTACAAGGGTTCTTCTGATTTTCCAACCTCCGAACTCGTGATCCGGCTCCAATAAAAAACTGTTACCGAAAATGTCCGCGCTTTCATTTTTACAGAAAATACCCCTGACTCTCCGGCCGCCGGGCGCCAGTGCGGGAGAGACTAAAAACTGATCGATCGTTTCCCATTTGCCTTTATATTTGTATGTACCTGCCGCCTCCGGGAGAGATGACCGCTTCCCCTCGGAAAAACGCCCGCTTAAATTCACGAACCGCGATAGATTTTTTACCGGAGCGGATTCCGTTCCGTCATTGAAATCGCCGGCAAGTATGATATTGGCATATGGAGAAACGGATAAAATCGAATCGGTTTTCTCCTTCACCGTTTCGGATGCAATCATTCTCCGAAATGCAGAAAATTTCTTATTTCCCAACTTCGACGGCCAATGATTGACAAAGCAATGAAGGGTATCCATTCCTTTATAAACTCCCTTCACATACAGCACGAATCGGGTGGAAAGCACCGTATCTGCATGAATCAAAGGGAAAAACCGTATTTTTACCGGCCGGAATTCCTCCTCCCGGTACAGTAAGCCCACATCTATGCCCCGCCTGTCGGGAGAATCTTTATGAATGACTTTATAGCCCAATCCCGCCAAAGGCGTTTGTCCCGCAAGCTGATTCAGCACGAACCGGTTTTCCGCCTCCGCCAGAGCTATGAGCGCCGGATACCGGCCGTATTCTTCTCCGGCCAGCAATATGGTTTTGGCGAGCAAATCGCGTTTGCGGATAAATTTATTCCAGGTCCACCGTTTCTCTCCCGCCGGAGTATAAGCGCCGTCGTCCGTACCGGGATCATCGAACGGGTCATAGAAATTCTCGATGTTCCAGAACATCACGATCAATAACAAAATCTCTTTCATATCCCGATAAAAATAGCCGTATTCTTTTTCAAACTATGCCTCTCGGATAAATTTTCCGCATTTTTTGACGATTATTGGTTATTTTTGCACACTAAATTTTTTAAAATAAGCAAAATGGCACTCAAATGCGGAATTGTAGGCCTGCCGAATGTAGGCAAATCCACTCTTTTTAATTGTATCAGCTCCGGAAAGGCTCAATCGGCCAATTTTCCTTTTTGCACGATAGAACCCAATATCGGCTCTACCATAGTTCCCGACGAACGTTTGCAAATCCTGGAAAAAATCGTAAAACCGGCACGGGTAGTCCCGGCAACGGTGGAGATCGTGGATATAGCGGGATTGGTCAAAGGCGCGAGCAAAGGAGAGGGCTTGGGAAACCAGTTTCTGGCCAATATCCGGGAAACCGATGCCATATTGCATGTACTCAGATGCTTCGACGATCCCAATATCGTCCATGTGGACGGCAGCGTGAATCCTGTCCGGGATAAAGAGATCATAGATACCGAATTGCAACTTAAAGACCTGGAAACCATAGAGAACCGGATAGGAAAAGTACAGAAGCAAGCCCAGACAGGCGGCGACAAAACGGCAAAAAAGCTGTACGAGATCCTGCTTAGATATAGAGATGTCCTGATCCAGGGCAAATCCGCCAGAACCGTAACTTTCGATAACGCGGAAGATGCCAAATTAGTCAAAGAACTTTTCCTGCTTACCAATAAGCCGGTGATGTACGTATGTAATGTAGATGAGAACAGCGCAAAGGACGGGAATGCCTATGTAGAACAGGTTCGCAAGGCGGTGCAGGAAGAGAATGCCCAGATTCTGGTCATCGCCGCAAAAATCGAATCGGAAATCGCCGAACTGGAAAGCTATGAAGAACGGCAGATGTTCATAGAAGAGATCGGACTTCAGGAATCGGGAGTAGTCCGGCTGATAAAAAGCGCCTATGCCCTTCTGAATCTGGAAACATTCCTTACCGCCGGTCCCCAGGAAGTCAGGGCCTGGACATATAATAAAGGAGACAAAGCCCCGCAGGCGGCCGGCGTTATCCATTCTGATTTCGAAAAAGGCTTTATCCGTGCGGAAGTGATCAAATTCGACGATTATGTAAAATACGGATCGGAAGCCGCCTGCCGCACCGCCGGAAAGTTAGGTATAGAGGGCAAGGATTATGTAGTGCA
Organism: uncultured Bacteroidales bacterium; assembly: GCA_947630665.1. GTDB lineage: Bacteria > Bacteroidota > Bacteroidia > Bacteroidales > UBA932 > Egerieousia. Next base: position 3,180 of record CANRID010000035.1, read on the forward strand.
GGACGGAGATATCATGCACTTCCTGTTCAACGTCTGAATACCGGATTACGGAAGGGTACTCCAACTCCATACAAGAAAGAGCTGTCGGCGCAAATTTTCCCGACAGCTCTTTTCTTTCAACCCCGAAGGTTTTATTTCTCTTAATAGAATTTATAACGGTTATCCTTTACATCCGCATCTTCCGCCATAATATTCGGCAAAACACGGGTCATGAACATGAATTCCTGGTTTTTCCGTTGTTTGGCATCGTCTTCCGTATAGAAAGCGCCGACTTCTTTACCGGTAACCGTAAAATAATATACGCCTACCTCCCCGATTACGGGACCTGTAAGAACGCCTTCTTGGGCACCGGCTATCGCTCCCACGAATTTAGGGTCCAGCGACTGGGATGTCAGAGAAGAAAATGCGATTCCGGTTTGCTTGCTGACGGTCGTTTCCAACTTTTGGGCTATCTCTTCCAGATTGGAAGCGTCTTTTACCGCAGCCTCCGTTTCGGAAGCGAGCTTCGCGCCGTTCTTTTCAAATGCCAAGGTATTCCGGATCTGCGGAGCCACTTCCTCCAAGGTAGCGTAACCCTCGTCATGAATATCCGTTACCGCAACCACAAAGAAATATTTATTATCAACGGTAATGATCGGAGATACCGCTCCTTTTTTATTCTCAAAAGCCCATTTGGAGACATCTCTGGTTTTTTCATAATTGGCAATCGTTTTGGCTCCCGGAAGTACCCTGATAGCCGGGTAGGCATTCAGATTCAATTCCTTAACAGCGGCATTGAATTTATCCAACTCCCCTTCGCTTTTGGATACCAGTTCATTGGCTTTAGCATAATAATCGGAATACGTCTGTTTTCCGGCCACCGCTTCTTTTACCAAAACCGCCAGCTGGATTTTCTTCAACGGCTGGGTCGTCTCGCCCACCTTTACGATATGCAAACCGTAATCGGTCCTTATTTGAAGAAGGTCGCCGGTTTTGGCGGTAAACACCTCTTCGAATCCCGGAATCAGATAATTTTGGGTCATCCATCCCAAATCTCCCGGAGTGGCATCCGTTCCCGACACATTTTTGACCGCCGAATTTTCCAGGGCTACCTGTGTGAAATCGGCTCCTTTCCGGATAGCCTGCATCAGACTGTCGGCCTTTTTCTCATCATCTCCTTGTAATAAAATATGTTTTACGAAAACGGAATCGGGGAGAGATTTAATATCCATAACGCGTGCGGCCATAAATGAATTATCCTGACGGAATACCGGAAGCACATCTCCCGTTTTGGCATCTTTGGCGAAATCCTTTATTTCCGGAGCAAGACCGCCCAACTCTTCTTCTTTATAGAAATAAGGGTTATAAGGCTGATCGGAATTGCGTGCCAGGAAACTCTTCATGCTGGAAGTGGATTCGAATTCCCCGAATACTTTCTCGATATCGTTCTGGGCCAGTTCGATATCTTTTGCGGAAGGAACTACCTCGAACACCACATATTCCAGATCGCGGCTTTGCTGCTGTTTAAATCCTTCCTTGTATTTTTCATAATAATCCTTTATCTCCTGATTGCTTACGGTAATAGTGCTGTCTATGGCAAACCCGAAAGGCCTGATTACGAAATCCACATCATAAGTGGTATTATTATCGGCGATCGCCTGTTTCAAATCCACCGGATTAACGATATCGCTTTTAGCCAGCAATGTCAGATATTTGGTGTACATCTGGTCTTTATACATATTGTCCTCCAGATAGTTCCAATATAACTGCAAATTGCCGCTTTCATCCTGGGGAATCGCCTGCACGAACTGCACTAATTTATCCCTGTCGAATTCTCCCTGTTCATTCCGGAAGGAAGCCTCATTGGCAATTACCGGGGATATGTTTTTACCCTGACTCAAATCCAGCAGTTCTTCTCCCCCGACCCGGATTCCCGCACGTTCCACCGCCGGAATCAATACGTTTTCCGCTATTTCATCCTGCCATGCGGTATTATTGATCATATCCTGGGTTCTGTCATCGGAAGACGTAGTACCGGAAGTCATTTGATAAATTTGGGTATAATAATCTACCTTTTTCTGAAAATCCTGATAGGTAATCGATTCTCCGTTCATCTCTCCGACATCGTATTTGGAAGAGAACATGGACAGAGAGGATTGTAATGTATCAGGGTCGATAATGAACGATAACAACGCGACAGCGATAACGATGGTTATAAAGACACCCATCTTCACGCGTATTTTCTCTAAAACTGCCATTTTATAATAGTTTAATTAAATTTTTCTTGTGAACCGCGAATATAGTAATTTTTATGTTAATAACAGAAATTTATTCCGGATCTATTTTCAAGGAGACGGTCTCGATCCGGTTGGATGTGGTTTTCAAAATCGTAAAAGTAAATTTTCCGATCCGCAGCGTCTCTTTTTCCGAGGGGATATTTTCGTTACAATAAATAATAAGTCCGGCCAGGGTTTCATATTCATCCGACTCGGGAAGATCGATATCGTATTTCCTGTTCAATTCCTTTACTTCCAGACGGGCGGAAAAAACATATTCGTTATCGGAGATTTTCTTTTCGGTAAATTCCTCTTTGTCCAGCTCGTCGCTGATATCGCCGAAAATCTCCTCGATCAGATCTTCCAGCGTCACGATTCCTCCCGTACCTCCGTATTCATCCCTTACTACGGCAACCGACTTGCGGTTCTTGGTCAGATATGCCAGCAGATTCTGCGCACTCATTTCTTCCGATATATAATTAACCGGCCGCAATAATTCCCCGATGGTCTTCTTATTATCCTTAAACAAATCTTTCGAGTGTACATATCCGATAATATTGTCTATATTATCCCGATACACCATAATCCGGGAATATCCAGATTCGACGAAAAGCTCCAGCAGCTCTTTTACGCTGGCCTCTACGTCGATGGCGGTTACTTCCGTACGCGGAATCATACACTCCCTGATTTTTACTTCGGAAAAATTAAGGGCATTCTGAAAAATAACCATTTCGCTGGAAGGTTCATTTTCCTGCTCGGGATCCGCACTGACCTCATTGGACAAATACAACAGATCGCTTTTATTAAACGATTCCTTCTGACTTGAATCCTTTTCCTCCTTAAACCCGATGGCGCGGATGACCAGACCCGATATATAATTCGTAATTAAAGTCAAAGGATATAATAAATAATAAAAAACTATAAAAAGCCAGTATAAGGAAGAGAATACTCCGTTCGGATTCAGGCGGCTCAATGCTTTAGGAAGAAATTCGGCCGTTACGAGTACAATCAAGGTCGCAATTACCGTCTCCACGGCTAAAATCCCGCCCAAAGAAGAGGTAATGTATCTCTCAATCAAAGGGTCCAGGATTTTGGCGACGGAAATACCGTAGATGACAATAGCCACGTTATTTCCCATCAGCAGCGAAGACACTAATTTCTCCGGTTTCTGGAGAAAACGGTTCATTACCGTTGCGTACCGGCGACCCTGCTTACGATCCAATTCGATCCGCAGCTTGTTGCTGGAAAAGAAAGCGATCTCATAACCCGAAAAAAAGGCTGAGAAAAATAAGGCGATGATCGTAATTGCTACTGCACTCATGGGTTCGTAAGCCGTAAAGATTTTCTTTCGTCTGCACGGGGAAGCGGCCCGATAAAATTCACGGTATCCCGGTAAACCTCAGTCTGGGTAGAATCCCGTATGATTCCGAAACTATCGAAAGGCCTCATAATTTCCGCATTCCGGGCCATTTCATCCGATTCCATTCCGTACCCCTGCATAAATCCGTCGGGAGAATGCAATTTTACGAAACAATCGGTAAAGATTTTTTTATTCTGGCGGTCCCAGTACAAAGTATCCGTTTCCATCCGCTCTCCTTTCAGATAATTAAGTATGACCACGTCTCCGTACGCCGCCCATTTTTCATCATTTTCAGTGGTGGTATGTTTCGCCTTACGGGAATATATATGGGTTTCCAGCAAGCCTTCATTATTATAGGCATATACGCTGAATCCCCGGGGAAAAAGCTCGTAGGATTCCTTGTCGTTGCTGTAACGCTCCATAACGGAAGCTTCCATCCTCATCTGCAGCATACCGTTCCCGGTCTGCACGGCATACATGCTGTCCACCGTTTGCAAAGGAACTTTTGTCAGATCCAGCAAATCCCCTTTCACTATCTTATCGCCGCATGATACAACAAAGGTAGCAATTACAAATGTAACTGCTACCGGATATATGTTTTTCTTTATGCGGGATAAGACGCAATCCATTTATTACTGTTTCTGCGTTCTGACAGTAGTAGTAGCGTTCAATCCTCCGCAGGAAACCGTATAAGGCTTGCCGTCGGTAACATCATACATAAAGGCGTCCTCTACCAAAGGGAAATATTTCGAATAAGTGGCAATCTGTTTGGAAGCCTCCTCCGTCAACTCAGGATCGGCATTTCTGGCCTTGATCATATAATCTACGGCTACCCAATATTTGGCCCGCACATCCAGTTCGTTGCCGGTACATTTAGCCTGCGCCCAAATGGATCCGATCAGGAAATTGGCTTTGCCGGCCATCGCAGGGTTTTTCTCGATAGCTTCCTTGGCCATAGCCACGGCCTTTGCCGGACTGTTGGCTTTGGTATATAAATAAGTCGCCTTTTCGAACAGCAGCTCACCCTTTCTGGCATCGTCCACTTCCGGATTGTCGATAGCTTCCTGCAAAAATTCTAGGGCCTTATCGTTTTCATCCTTGCTATTATACAGTTTGTAAAGGAAATAAGCCGAATTGTAAGACGGATCGATCTGGTGGAGGGCTACAACCGATTTAAGGAACAGATCCGTTTGCACGCATTCGTTATCCGAAAGCAGTTTCACGATCGTATTGAGCAGATCCTTATCGGTAGGATTCGCTTCGAAACGGGGCGTAAATACGGTAACCAGATTATCGCAATTGGCTACTCCGCTGGTAATGAAGGCATTTTCAAAAGCTTTCTGGGCGGATTTGTTATCATCAGTAGGATGAGTCTTTACGATCTCATCCATTTTGCCGGACATTTCGGAATAAATATTGAGAACTTCCGCATCGGACAGTTTCTTCTCCATATATAAATTCTTTGCCTGGCTCATGAAAGCGACCAGCAAACCCGGGTCGGAATTGGTCCCGTTGGTCTTGATAACTTCTTCCAATGTCTCGAATATTTTCTGGTTATCTTCCTCACCCAAATAGGTAATCATATCATACACCTTGTTTTCCAAACCTTTGGCACGATATTTAGGAAAATACTGGATCTGGGTGTCGTACAACATGAACAAAGTATCCGCCAAATTCTTCTTCAAAGCCGCATCGGTCGCATTGCCCAATAAATATTTTACGATTTTACGACCTTCTATATACATATTCTGGCTGACCGTGGGCGGACAGGTCTGCATGGCTTTTCTCCAAATAGGTGCCGCATCTTTTATATTGCCTTGTCTCAGGTAATCTCTATAAAAGTTCAAGGAATTGACGCAGCTCGCACTATCAGCACCGAACCTTCCCTGAGCATAAGAAGGGGCGGCTAACGAAACTGCCAGGATTGCAATAACCAAACTCAATAAAACGCGCGTGTTTTTCATAATGTGTATATTTTAATTTTTATAGTTTTACCTTCTTTTTACCGGTTTATTGATATTTCTGTTTAACAAACCAAATATCGTGCAAACTTATATTGACAATGAACTGAACATATCTTTCGCGTACCATATTATGTTGTAAAGAACCTCTTTGTCCAAAATCCACTGCAATATTCAAACCATTATACCAACGGTAGATCGGAAAGGACATCCCCAAAGTGATGCCCGCGGCATTTACCCCTTTGCCGTTTACTTTGATATACGTCTGTTCATAATAGGCTCCTATCCGGTAAGTCACCCTTTTCATGTAATACCGGATATCGTATTTATTAGGAATATACTCGAATCCCGCTTTCAGGTAATTGGCAGCGGTGGGGTGAAAATCCACGCCGGGAGTTTCCGGTAAAACCGCTTTTTTCCAATCCTGTCTTACATAATCCGCTCCGAACATCCATTTATCCTTTTTCCTGACAGTAAAACCCAAGGAGAGTTCTGCAGGAATCGTAAATTTTGAATCATCGAATGACTGGTTAAGGATAGTATCCTTTAAATTATCGCTTTGGGCTGCATAGGCAAATTTGGTAAAATCTCCTTTCAGATTCGATTTGATGCGGTAAGCCGCCCCTACCGTCAATTCCATTTCCTTTCCTATATCGGTGAAATACTGTAAACCGATATTGGCCGATACGGAATGGAGTGAATAATCCCATCCCGTTTCCACATCCCGGACAGAGCCATCGGAATTGAAAAGTATATTGCTGTTCTTGGTAACGGAGCCGAAATAATATATGAACTCCGCTCCCAAAGAAAACCGCTCAAACATGTTCATCGCCGCACCTATAAAAAATTGGTTAACGCTTCCGGAGCCGTATTTCTGATATTTTATATCCCCGTACTTGGAAACTAATGCCGGATTGTTTTCAGTGGACTGGAATTTATATCCTACATCGCTGTAAGGATTTATCCCCACAATAAGCGCGGATTGTTTATATATGGGCGCGGTCAGCACAATGTTGTGCATATTGAAAGTATTATATGCGGATTTTATCTTCCCTTCTCCACTCTGGTTACTGGAATTATAGAAATTTTTCTGGTCCACTCCGAAATCCAGCATGAAAGACAAGGTATCCCGGGCAGTGATGGAGGCCGGATTCACATAATTGATAAAACGATTGTCGCGTACTCCCACGCCGATTCCGCCCATGGCCCTATTGATTGCCGTTCCCTGCTTTTCTATTTCTCCTATCCCGAAAAGGGAATACGGGGTAAAGGTACCCAACGCATCCGTAGTTTGGGCTTCAAGCAAGTGAGAACCAAATAATAAAAAGAATATAATTAAATAATTCTTACTTTTTTTTGCCATTTGCATAATAATCCGCTATTTGAGCTAACCCTATCAAAACCAGGTTTTGGATTACAAAGATGGTACTTTTCACTTTTCTGGCAAAATAAAATGCATCACCTCCCGTAAAAACAACTGTATGACGGGGATTTTTTTTAATATATCCTTCCACCTCAAATTTCAGGCCTAAAACGACTCCCGCCGTCATAGCCCCGTTAGTATCTACCCCTATTTCTTTAAATTCCCTATCCGGTTCTATCAAAGGCAACCGCTTGGTGAAAGCATTCAAAGCCCGGAAACGGCTCTGAAATCCCAAAGAGATATTTCCTCCCTCATAAACACGGTCTTTGTTTATAAAATCGATGGTCAGCGCCGTACCGAAATCGAATTTAATGCAATCCCTTCCCGGAAAAAGCACCGATACGGCCAAAGCTCCGGCAATCCGGTCGGCACCCAGACCCTGGTTGGGAAAATTATATTTCAGGTCTACGGGAAGCTCCGTCCGGCTGTCCAATACGATCAGCCTGTTACATACCGAAGCCAGGACCTGTTCCATCTCCCTGTTCTCCTCCCGTACATTCGAAAGCACGATAATATCGACCCTTCGTCCCTCCAGAATTTCGAGAATAAAACCCGGAATATCCCTGCGGGGAGATCTGAAGATTTCTCCGATCCGTCCCTCACTTTCGAAAGCCGCCTTACAATTGGAATTGCCTATATCGATTAATAAATTCACAAGACAAAAATAAAAAATATTATTTAGAATTATGAACGCCCTCTTCCATTTCCGTAAGAATGCGGTAGGCTTTTTCCACGGTATCCGTCCCGGAAATTTGTAAAACGAGCTTGTTGTTTTGTTCCTTGATCCGGAAAATTCCGGGATGCGATTGCACATAATTGAGAATCCCGGAAAACAGCTCCGTTTCATAATAAGGGGAAGACTGATTGGTCACAAAATAAGCCAGCATTTGCCCGTTTTTGATTACGATTCTTTCGAAACCCAATCTCACGGCTTCCCTTCTCAGGCGCACTACATAAATCAACTGTTCCAGCTGTGGAGGCAGCGGACCGAACCGGTCCAGCAAGGCCGCCGTAAATTTTTCCAGGTCCTCTTCCCGGGAGAGCGTATCGAGTTCCTTATATAAACGGATCTTTTCGGATATTTGGGAAATATAATTGTCGGGAATCAACAGCTCCAGATCGGTATCGATCGTACAATCGGCTATGAACTGCTCTTGTTTCTTCTTTTCCAGTGCTTCCCGATAGCTTTCCGCATTGTCGGTCTTCCTTATAGAATCTTTTTTCTTCCATGAGGAATTTTCCTTTTCCTTTGCTTCCTGCGACAGGTTCCGGTCCTGGCCGTTCCGCTCTTCCTGCTTGATTTCCATAAAAGCTTCCGCCAAGATACGCTGATAGGTCTCAAAACCCATATCCGCAATAAACCCGCTTTGTTCGCCTCCGAGCAGATTCCCGGCTCCCCGGATATCCAGATCCTGCATGGCGATATTGAATCCGCTGCCCAGATCGGAAAAAGCTTCGATTGCTCTCAGACGCCTGCGGGCATCATCCGAAACGGATACCATCGGAGGCACTATCAAATAGCAGAACGCCTTGGTATTGGACCTTCCCACCCTTCCCCTGAGTTGATGGAGGTCGCTCAGACCGAAATTCTGCGCTTGATTTATAATAATAGTATTGGCATTGGGAATATCGATTCCGTTCTCGACAATACTGGTAGCTACCAATACATCATAATCGCCCGCCATAAAATCGAGTATCCGGTTTTCCAATTCCTTCGGCTCCATCTGCCCGTGTCCGACGCACGTCTTTATTCCGGGGCAAATCCGTTTCAGGATATCCTCTACCGCCAGAATGTCTTCCACCCGATTATGAACGAAATACACCTGGCCGCCCCGTTCCACTTCAAAATTAATTATATCTCTTATCGCTTCTTCATTAAAATCGATGATTTCCGTCTGTATCGGAAGCCGGTTCGGCGGCGGAGTATTGATAATCGAAAGATCCCGGGCTCCCAACAGAGAAAATTGCAAAGTACGCGGAATGGGAGTAGCCGTGAGAGTAAGCGTATCTACCGACAGTTTCAATTGCCGGAGCCTCTCTTTGGCCGCCACTCCGAATTTTTGTTCTTCATCCACTATAAGCAACCCCAAGTCCTTAAAGCCTATCTCCTTATTCAATAGTCTGTGCGTCCCGATAATTATATCTATTTTCCCCTCCTTCAGATCCTCCACTATCCGCTTTATCTCCTTGGCCGTCTTCAACCGGCTCAGATAAGCTATATTGCAAGGAAATTCTTTCAAACGGGCTTCGAAAGTCCTATAATGCTGCAATGCCAAAATGGTGGTAGGTACCAAAACGGCCACCTGCTTGCTATCGGCCACGGCCTTAAACGCCGCCCTGATGGCGACTTCCGTTTTACCGAATCCCACATCCCCGCAAATGAGCCGGTCCATGGGATAAGGTCTTTCCATATCCTCCTTTACCTCCCGGGTCGCTTTCAGCTGATCCAGCGTATCTTCATAAATGAACGACGCCTCAAGCTCGTGCTGGAGATAACTGTCTTCCGAAAAAGCGAACCCCGCCGCCTGTCTCCGTTCAGCATATAACTTGATAAGATCCCGGGCTATATCCTTTACTTTAGACTTGGTCTGGTTCTTGAGCCTCTCCCACGCTCCCGTTCCCAATTTATAAATCCTCGGAGGCGTACCGTCCTTGGATTTATACCGCGAAATTCTGTGAATACCGTGGATAGAAACGAAAATAACATCATTGTCCTTATATATCAGCTTAATGGCTTCCTGTACCTTGCCGTTTATATTCGTTTTCACTAAACCGCCGAAAATTCCCACTCCGTGATCTATATGCACCACATAGTCCCCTATCTGGAAGGCGTTCAGTTCGTTCAACGTAAGCCGCTCGCTTCTGGCCACTTCCCGCTTTATCTTTACCCGATGGTATCTGTCGAAAATCTGATGATCCGTATAAAGGCATAATCGGGCGCAATGATCGACAAATCCCCCGTGAACGGAATAATCGAGCTCCGTAAACCGGGGCACATTCTGCCCGTTTTTATCATTATGGGAAAAGATGTTCCGGAGCCGTTCTATTTGCTTGGCATTATCGCTGCTGATGAAAATTTTATAATTTTCCGATATTCTGTCCCTTATATTATTCAGAAGCAAGTCGAAATTCTTGTTGAAAGCCGGCTGGGGAGCCGTATCGTACCGGATCTGCGGAATATCCTTTTTCCCGGACAACGGACCTCCGTCGGGACCTGCCGAAAGAGAAGAACCGAAAAAGACGGTCTTACACCGCTCCTTTCCGGACGATGTTGCCGAGAGGTTGTCCGAAAAACCGCTGCTGCGGGCGGCCTCTTCCATCAATTTCATCTGATCCGCCATATACGGATAGTTATCTATCCATATCGTTATATTTTCATCCTTTAGATATTCGAAAATACTGACATCGTTTTCCGGGGCAAATTGCTCGGGATCATAAATATTGGGGAAAATTTCCACACTCTCCAGTTCCTCCACCGAGCGTTGGGTATCGATATCGAACAACCGGATACTTTCGACCGTATTTCCGAAAAAATCAAGACGGAAAGGCCTGTCATTAGAATATGAAAATAAATCGATAATTCCTCCCCGCAGGGCGTACTGGCCCGGTTCGCTGACAAAATCCACTTTTTCAAAACGGTATGCCTGCAATGTTTCCTTTATAAATTCATGCGTCAGGGAATCGTTTCTGGAAATTTTCAGAATATTGTTATTTAACAGCTTTTCATTGAGAACGGGTTCCAACAGGGCCTCCGGATAAGTTACCAGCACCAACAGCTCTTTTTTCTCCCGATAATGATTTATGGCGCTCATGGCGGCACTCCGCTGCACTTTCTGAGTGGAATCCTTTACCGTACCGACCCTGCTGCCCGCAGAGGCGGAAGTAGGAAAAAAATAAACGATCTCATCGTTCAATATATTATACAGATCGTTGGAAAAAAACCGGGCGTCTTCCTTATTATTCAGAATAACGATATGCAGGCCCGATCTGACGGCATAAGAAAAGGCATACGATTTGGCCGAAGCATACAATCCCGTTATCTCCCTTTTTCCGGGAAAAGGGTCTTCCAGAAAACGAACCAGTTCTTTTTGAGGAGGTTGAAAAGAAAAAATATTTTTCAATTCCATATTATCCATACGGGATGCAAAATAAATCAACATTTCAACAACTATCAAAAAAAAAGTGGTTGAAAACTTTTTAATACCCGTGTTTATAATTTTTGATAAATAAGACTATGAAAAACGGTAAAAAATTATATACTCTTTTTTTCTCTTGCCGTGCAAATATTTTTTACAGATTTTATCTTGCATTTATCACCCGGTTATCAACATGTCCTATCTGTGAACAACTTTTCGGCTTTTTTATCAACCATTGTGGATAACTATAATCAACAATCTGTAATACACCTCCATACGAATTTTAAAACTGTTAATAAAATATGGATAAAATACTGATAATTGCCCGAACATGTGAATAAAATTTTTTATCCACATATTAACAGACAATAATATAAATCAAATTAAAAATAAATATAAAAAGATTATATTTGTATTATGAATATTGTGGATAACGGTTTCGACCCCCGGAAAATCAGCCAGCAGCAAGAGAAGGACATGGAGGGGGCCATCCGGCCGAAAGAATTTACCGAGTTTTCCGGCCAGGACAAAATTATAGAAAATTTGAAAATATTCGTCCGTGCGGCAAAGTTACGGGGGGAATCTTTGGATCATGTCCTGTTGCACGGTCCTCCCGGGTTAGGAAAAACCACTCTGGCGAATATAGTGGCCAACGAGCTTGGAGTAGATATGAAAATTACCTCCGGGCCTGTTTTGGATAAGCCGGGAGATCTGGCCGGCCTTCTGACAAGTCTCGAAGCGGGGGATGTGCTTTTTATCGATGAAATCCACCGGTTGTCTCCCATAGTAGAAGAATACCTGTATTCCGCTATGGAGGATTTCAGAATAGATATTATGATAGACAAGGGTCCGGGAGCGCGTTCCGTACAGATTGCCTTGAATCCTTTTACCTTGGTAGGCGCCACAACGCGCAGCGGATTGCTTACCTCGCCTTTGAGGGCCCGTTTCGGGATTCAGTGCCATCTGGAATATTACGATGCCGCCGTCTTGAAAAAAATAGTGGAAAGAAGCGCTTCTATATTGAATATACAGATAGATACGGATGCTGCGCTGGAAATATCCTGCCGAAGCCGCGGAACACCCCGTATTGCCAATGCTCTTTTGAGAAGGGTCCGGGATTTCGCCCAGGTCAAGGGAAACGGAATCATAGATCTTCCTATCGCCCGGTATGCGCTGGATGCTTTGAATATAGACAAGAGAGGGCTGGATCTTATGGATAATAAGATATTGACTACTATTATCAATAAGTTCAAAGGAGGTCCGGTGGGGGTAAGCACTATCGCTACGGCCGTGGGGGAAGATCCGGGAACGCTCGAAGAGGTATATGAACCGTTTTTGATTAAGGAAGGTTTCCTGCAGCGCACTCCCCGGGGACGGGAGGCCACGGAATTGTCTTACCGACATTTGGGACTGTCCAAATATGACGGTGAAACACTCTTTTAATTTAATTGTCGGGAAGAGCTTCCCGACAGAGACTTTGATATAATTTTTAAGTATATATAATGCTATGAAAAAACTGTTTTTGTTACTTTTCATATCCTGTCTTTTTTGTGCGGATATGTTTTGTTGTACCTCAACCATTATTACAGGCAAGCTGACCCGCGATGGAAGGCCGCTGATGTGGAAACACCGGGATACGGGAGAGGAAAATAACCGGATCGAATATTTCAAGGGAGACAAATACTTTTTCCTTGCATTGGTGGATTCTCCCCATAAATATAATGAAGCCTGGACAGGAATCAACAGTGCAGGTCTTTGTATCATGAATACTGCGTCGTACAATCTGAAAGACGATGATGTTAAAGCCGATCAGATGGACAAGGAAGGCATCCTGATGTTTAAAGTTTTGTCCTCTTGCCGGAATTTGAAGGAGTTCGAGGAATTTTTAGATAATTATGAACGGCCTATCGGGGTGGAAGCGAATTTCGGCGTAATAGATGCGGAAGGCGGAGCGGCTTATTATGAAGTGAATAATCATAAATGGACCAAAGTGGATGTGAATGATCCTAAAATCGCCCCTCAGGGATATTTGGTATATACCAATCATTCCTATACCGGACGCTTGGATGAAGGGATGGGGTATGTCCGCTATACTACCGCCGATGAAATTATAAAGAACAGGATCGGTACTGCCGGAAGCATTACTCCTGCATGGATTTTCAAGAATCTTTCCCGCTCTTTTCATCATTCTCTGATGGGAATAGATCTTATAAAAGACAATGATTTGATTCAAAGGGGAAGCGGTTGGTTCGTGGATCAGGATTTTATTCCCCGGAAATCTTCTACCGCCTCTATCGTAATAGAAGGAGTGAAGAAGGGAGAAAATCCGTTGAATACGGTTATGTGGACAATATTGGGATATCCTCCGGTTTCCGTAGCCGTGCCCGTATTTATCGCTGCCAAAGAGAACCAGCCGGCCATGATGTTAAAGACAGCCGAATCTTTGAACGCACCTATGTGTGACATGGCCTTGAGTCTTAAACACAAGGTGTTCCCGGTTGTCCGTGGTAACGGAAACAAGTATTTTAATTTCAATTTGTTATATAATCCGGAGGCTACGGGGTACATGCAGGTGCTGGCTCCGGTTGAAAAACATGTTTTTTCGGAAGGAAACAAATTGGTAAATGAATTCCGGGAAAAAGGATACGACCGTAATAAATTGGAAAATTATTATCGGGATATATTCGGGGAAATATCGTCCGTATATGATCGTATCCTTTCCGAGGAATAATTCTTTATTCTATTTTCAGATCCTGTAAGGAAAGATTATATCCGTCATTGGGAGCCGTTATGACTATCTTGACGCTTTTCAGAGGCTTGTCGGGATAAATGACGGCTTTATTATCCTTGAATTCGTCTCCTTTTATAAAGACGGTTCCGTCATAAGAATATTCGATGTAACCGTCCGTCACGCCGTAGAAATCTATATCCGGAATACCTGTTTCTACGGTTACGGATTTGCAGGATACGGGTTCTTTAAATTTATAGACCAAGTAATCTCCGGGTCCTGCCTTGCGTTCGCTGCGGAAATAGGTCTTAAAATTGTAATCGGATAAATTGGATAACGGGAATGACTTATTCTCCGGAAGATTCGTTTCTATTTCCGTAGCCGGCTTTTTATAGGTATGCAGAGCTATGTTTTCCGCTCCTACGCTCAGGCTTTTGAACCGGTCTTTAAAGAAAACGGCGAACCTGAAATTCTCGGGTTCATACGTGACGATATCGCCGGTATAAATATCCGATTCGGGAACGGGATCTGTCCCGTCGGTGGTATATCTTATTACGGCCCACGGGTAAGGAGGTTTTATTTTAAGGATGTTTCTTTCGTACCTGACTTCCGGATACGGAATTCTGAAAGCGATACCCATTTCATATAAACGGTTAAAATGGGTTTTGGTCAGCCGGTAATAAAAGTCATCCCAGTTTCTTGTTTTTTGTGCCGTCCATCCTGCTTCGGATGCAGCGCATATCCGTGGAAAAGTCTGGTATTCTATGAACCGGGGCGGTTTGTTCAGCAATTCCGTGAATAATCCTACCTGTATTCCCAATACCGGATTTTTTCTTATAACAGCCGAATCGATGCCTTCTTCCGGATCGAGATCATATACCCTTTTCAGAGGAACGATTCCGGCCCAGTTATGCCCTCTTTCCATAGGAGATTGTTTCATGTCCAGATAATAATAAGAAGCGACCTGCATGACGGTCGGCTGCCCTTTGGTTACCGCCTCGATTCCTTTTTCCAGGCTTCTCCAGGCATATACCCTGCTGGTGGGTTCAAGGTTCTCTCTATCGAGTATGTCATCCCAGCCGGCCACACATTTCCCGTATTTGGCCAGGATTTTTTCTATCCTCCCGACAAAATAACCCAACAGTTCCTTTTCCTCTTTCATTCCTTCCCTCTTCATCAGAGCCCTGCACTTTTCGCATTCTTTCCATCCCTGCATATTTACTTCATCTCCGCCGATATGGATATATTTTCCCGGAAATAATTCTGCCAGTTCCTTGAAAATTCCGTCCAGCATCTTGTAATTTTCTTCATTGCCCACACACCATACGTTGCCTGTTTCTCCCTGCACGCTCTGGTATTGGTTTTCGATGTCGCATGCTATTCCCGGATAACTGCCTATGGCGGCATTGCTGTGCCCCGGCAAATCTATTTCGGGAATGATTTCTATATTTCTTTGGGCCGCATAGGCGATAAGGTCTTTTACCTCTTCCTGAGTATAATATCCCCCGTATCTTTTATTGCCGGAACCGAATGTGGCCGGTATTACTTCATCGGGACCTCTCCACGCCCCTTTTTGAGTCAGGAAAGGATACTTTTTGATTTCTATCCGCCAACCGTTATCATCTGCCAGATGCCAGTGGAAGGCATTCATCTTATGGTAGGCCAGCCAATCTATATATTTGTAAAGTACCTCTTTTTCGAAAAACGTGCGGGAGACATCCAGCATCATGCCCCTGTATTTGAAACGCGGATAATCCTTTATGGATACAACGGGAATTTCCCATGACTCGAAACCTGTCGGCGAGCCGTAAATGGAAGGGGGGAGCAATTGCAATAGGGTCTGGACCGCATAAAAGGAACCCGCCCTGTCGGATGCTCTGGCTATTATCTTTTCGGGCGTAACTTCCAGTTCATATCCTTGCTCGGGCAATCCGTAGGCGGAAGAAATATCCAGCAGGATATAATTGTCTTCGACCGGGTTTTTTCCGGCCCGGTTCGCCGGCTGTACTGCCAGATCATATCCCGTCGCCTTGTCTATTTTCTCTTTCAAATAAGAGCCGTTAAAGGCATCGGAAGAGATAATGACCGTTTGCGGATTTATGATGAATGATCCTTCGTCCTGCCGGATTTCCTGCGGAAGAGGGATAAGATTCAGTTCTTTGGATTTCTTGTCGGGAATTTGCGCATACATTTCCGATACGATGGACAAAACAAGTAGAATAAGGTATATTTTTTTCATTTTCTGAATAATAAGTATTTCTGTAGAGTAAGTGGTTTCATTGGTTTTCCTGCGGCAGCTTCAATTCTCCGGAATAACCGATCGAATCTCTGGCATTGCTCTCCATACGGATGGCCGCTTTTCCGTCGGTGAATATTTGCATAATACATTTCCAGATATCCTTAAATTCCTTGTTATAGAAATGGAACTGCAGTATATAGCTTTCCGATTTTTGATCGTATTGTTCTGAAACCTGTACCTGTTGCTTTTCGCTCGAAATGGCGAGGTTTCCTGCCATAACGGCGCTTTTCATTTCTCCGAAATAAGGCAGATAACAGTTAAGGGTATCATTGGAGAGACTGATCGTATAACCGTCCGTAGAGTTCTTGGCGATTCCTTTCAAGGGATAGATCCGGTCTACGGTCACTGTGATGTCTTTATTTTTTATGCACTCGGATACGGCGGCGGCTGTCCTTGCTTTCCGGGCTGCCTTTATTTGGGCCTTGGTTTGTTTGACAGGTTCTTTATTTTCCGTATTTTGCGGAAATACGATCTCCGGAGTACAGAAAAATAATAAAATCGAAAAAAGTAAAAAATTTTTCATCGTATATTCTCTTTAATCATTTATATCTTTATAGCCGCGTAAAGTTAAGAAAATTATCAAATATCCGGGTTGCCGGAGATAATTATCGGAGAATAATTGGTTATTTGATAAAAAGTGACTAAAATTGTACAAATTTTTCTCTTAAAAAATAAAAAATGGCCGAAAAATTAATATCACACATTCCTGACGGGCCTTTGTCGGAGAAATGGACAAAGCATAAGGCTCAAATTCGCGTAGTTAGTCCGGCTAATAAGCGTAAGTTAGACATTATCGTTATCGGTACCGGATTGGGAGGTGCCTCAGCAGCCGCTTCATTAGGCGAACTCGGATATAATGTAAAAGTATTTTGTATCAGCGATTCTCCAAGACGCGCCCACTCAATTGCCGCACAAGGGGGTATCAATGCCGCAAAAAATTATCAGAATGACAACGACTCCGTTTACAGGTTATTCTACGACACCATCAAAGGGGGAGACTACAGAAGCCGGGAGGCTAACGTTTACCGGTTGGCGGAAGTAAGTAACAATATAATCGACCAATGCGTTGCGCAAGGCGTACCTTTCGCCAGGGACTACGGCGGATTGCTGGATAACCGCTCTTTCGGAGGAGCGCAGGTCAGCAGGACTTTTTATGCCCGCGGCCAAACCGGACAGCAATTGCTTTTGGGTGCATACGCCGCTTTGAACAGAGCGATTGCCAAAGGTTCCGTAAAATCCTATCCGCGTCATGAAATGCTGGATCTGGTATTGATTAACGGCGAAGCCAAGGGAATTATCGCACGCAATATCGAAACCGGTAAAATAGAGAGGTTCGGCGCCCATGCGGTAGTAATAGCTTCCGGAGGATACGGAAACGTATTTTTCCTCTCCACCAATGCAATGAACAGCAACGGTTCGGCGGCATGGCAGTGCTATAAAAAGGGAGCGTTCTTCGCCAATCCGAGCTTTGCACAGATACATCCTACCTGCATCCCAGTACACGGAACCCAACAATCCAAACTTACGCTCATGAGCGAATCGCTCAGAAATGACGGAAGGATCTGGGTGCCTAAGAAAAAAGAGGATGTGGAAAAATTGCGGAAAAAACAGATAAAACCTTCCCAGATTCCGGAGGAAGACCGCGACTATTACTTAGAAAGAAGATATCCCGCATTCGGAAATCTGGTACCGAGGGATGTAGCTTCCAGGGCCGCAAAGGAAAGATGCGATGCCGGCTTCGGTGTCAATGAAACCGGTCTGGCCGTATTTCTCGATTTCTCGACGGCCATCAAACGTCTGGGCGAACATGTAATTGCCGAAAGATACGGCAATCTTTTCCAGATGTACGAGAAAATTACCGATGTAAATCCATATAAAGAACCGATGATGATCTATCCGGCCATCCACTATACGATGGGAGGCCTTTGGGTGGATTACAATTTGCAAACGACTGTTCCGGGCTTATATGCCATCGGCGAAGCGAATTTCAGCGACCACGGAGGAAACCGTCTGGGAGCCTCCGCCCTGATGCAGGGTCTGGCCGACGGTTATTTCATTCTTCCTTATACGATAGGAGATTATCTGTCTCACAAAATCCAGGAACCGAAAGTGGATACCAACGATCCCGCTTTTGCTGAAGCCGAAAAAGCCGTAGTGGAAAAGATCAACAAACTTCTCTCCATTAAAGGTAAAAAATCGGTGGATACGCTGCATAAGGAGCTGGGACACATTATGTGGGAATATGTAGGAATGGCGCGTAACGAAGCGGGTCTGAAGAAAGCGATCGAACTGATAGGCGAATTGAGGAAAGAATTCTGGGCCAATGTATATGTGGCCGGAGAAAACGGAGAATTCAATCAGGAACTCGAAAAAGCGCTTCGTCTGGCCGATTTCCTTGAAATAGGCGAATTGATGGCCCGCGACGCTCTCAACAGAAACGAATCTTGCGGAGGCCATTTCCGTGAAGAAATGCAAACCGAAGACGGAGAAACGAAACGGGACGACGAAAACTACATGTATGTTTCCGCCTGGGAGTACAATGGAGAGAACCAAGAACCGGTACTTCATAAGGAACCGTTGAAATTCGAGTTCGTCAAAGTGGCTACGAGAAACTATAAAGACTAAGAAAAGAGATTAGATATGGATTTTACATTAAAAGTTTGGCGTCAAAAAAACGCAAAGGAAAAAGGACATTTCGAAACGTATCAGGTTAAGAATATCTCTCCCGACAGCTCATTCTTGGAAATGATGGATATTCTGAACGAGCAGTTGATCAAAGAGAATATCGATCCGGTCGCCGTTAATAAAGGATGCAAAAACAGCGGTCCCGTCAGTTTCGACCATGATTGCAGGGAAGGCATCTGCGGCGCCTGTTCGCTATATATCAATGGCCGTGCGCATGGACCGGACAACGATATTACTACCTGTCAGCTGCACATGCGCAAATTTAAAGACGGAGATACCATTACCATAGAACCTTGGAGAAGCGCGGCTTTTCCGGTAATAAAGGATTTGGTGGTAAACAGGCAGGCTTTCGATCAGATTTTACAGGCAGGGGGATTCGTTTCCGTAAATACCGGAGGCGTTCCCGATGCGAATGCGATTCCGATCCCCAAAAAGAACAGCGATGAAAGCATGGATGCCGCCGCCTGCATCGGCTGCGGAGCCTGTGTGGCCACTTGCAAAAACGGATCGGCCATGCTGTTCGTTTCCGCCAGGGTAAGTTCTCTGGCCCTGCTGCCGCAGGGGCGTGTAGAAGCCTCCAGAAGAGCTAAAAACATGGTAGCGAAAATGGATGAACTGGGCTTCGGGGCGTGCACCAATACCCGTGCATGTGAAATGGAATGTCCGAAAGGAATTTCCGTTGCGCATATCGCCCGGCTGAACCGTGAATTTCTGGTTGCCAAATTAAAGGATTAACCGGCTGTTTATCCTGTCCGGAGAAAAATTGTTAAAGGGCTGTCTGACAATTGAATGTCGCTCAGCCCTTTTTTGTTTTTCATGATTGCCAAAGACTCCGGTTTTATTATTGAGAGTGTCTTTGAAATTTGTTGGCCCATTTTTTGCTTTTTATGTTTATATTTGTAAACTATTTATTGGGTAAATGAGTTATAAAAGTAATTGGATTTTTAAAATGAAAGCACTTAGAATCTTTAAAATGAATATGGCTCTTGCCTCACTCGCTATTATGATGTCCGGTTGTCTGAATTCGGATGATCCTGATTTTTACATAAATATCAATCAGGCGTTCGTGTCCCAATACGGAACCGGAGACGAGGCAGTTTTTGCACCTTATATATCTATTTATTCCTTGACCCATTCCGTACAATCCGCAACGTTAGGATATGAGAGTAATACCTATCAATTTAACCGGATAGCCAATTTATCCAACTCCCTGCAAATAAGTGCGGATATGTATGGAGGATTCCCTACATCGCCGACCGTTCCCAATGGAGTGTACACCATTAATGCCGTTTCCTCTCCTGACGGGCTGGTGGCCAATAACTCCTTTACGATCAATTTGGATGGAAATCTGAAACTGGGACCCATTACGCTGAAAAGTTTTACTTATAAAGCTGCCGAAGGTATAAAAGCCGAATGGGAACCCGTTGAAAATGCAAAGAATTATGGATTGGTTATTACTCCGCTGGCCGAAGTGAATGGATCCTATACTTCTTTAGGGAAAGGTTTATATTTATGGGATAGCAATGATCACGGAACAGAAAATGCCGGCGTTTTCAACCCGTCAAACGTTTTTCCTGAAGGCCAGCGGCTGAGAGTCTCTTTTGCCGCTTATGGAGGAAATAATGTCCAGATGCCGAATGTTCTCGTATTAGAAGGCGAAACGATAGAGATTGTTTGGGGTAAGGACTACGAAAACTGACAATCCTTCCTAAAAATAATCTGAAAAATCGGACAAGTAGATAAAATGGAAGGAGTCGCCCCGGCGGCTCCTTTATTTATATGATACTTGCAGTCTTAAGCTTGGTAAAAGTATAATGAAATGCGATAATTTACTATTTTTGTAGAAAAATATATGGAATACTTTGCCTTGATCGATAATATTCCGATTCATATATCGGACACGAAAAAAGGAGATACGGTTATCTTCCTTTTGCACGGCTATCTTGAGACATTATATATATTTACGGAATTTGCAGAGCTTTTTTCACCCCAATACAGGATTATCTCCATAGATCTTCCGGGGCACGGTTTAAGCGGCTCGAATAAAGATATAAATACGATGGAGTTCGCGGCCGGCATCGTGATGCATGTAATGGATCAGTCGGGAATAAAACAGGCTTATATTGCAGGGCATTCGATGGGAGGCTATATCGCACAGGCCTGCATAAAGTCGGATCCCGACAGATTTGAAGGGCTCATACTGCTTAATTCTACTCCGTATGCCGATTCGCCCGAGAAGAAAGCGGATCGGGACCGGGAAATAGAACTGATCCGGAGCGCGAAGCTTATCAGTCTGGCGACTTTGAGCATTCCTAAAATGTATGCGTCCGAAAATCTGAGGGCATTGGATAATAAGATCCAGGAGACGATAGAAATCTGTGAAATACACGATCCCAACGGGATAGTGGCCTGTCTGAAGGGCATGATGGCCCGCGAGGACTGTACGGAGCTCCTTGGTCGTATGAAAGTGCCCGGCCTGTTCGTTTTCGGCGATAGGGATAAGTTTATCTCTTTGGAACGGGCCTCTGAACTGATCTCCCGGTATCCTCATTTCGAGTCGGCCGTCATTCCCGGTACGGGGCACAATTCGTTTATAGAGGCTCCCGATAAAGTACATCAGGCGGTAATGAAGTTTATTGCAGACAATCGGGCAAAAGTCTCTCCGAATGAGGATTTGTCATAAAGCATACTCTACCAGAGAAAGTTATCGAAAGGATAACGGCCGCTATGTATTTCGGCAACCATTTTATACAGATCGTTCCGCAATTTATCTATATGCAGTTTCTGCTTTGCCGAGATAAAGATGGCCGGAGTATTTTCCTTATACATCCAGGAATTTTTCAGCTCCTCCAAGCTATAGTTTTCCGGTTTTTTAGGTCCCGGATCGAAAGCATCCTGCTCTACATATCGATAGTTGTCTATTTTATTGAAAATCATGAAAGTGGGTTTCTCCCCCGCTCCTATTTCCCGTAAAGTCTGCTTTACGACTTTTATCTGTTCTTCAAAATTCGGATGGGAAATATCCACTACGTGCATCAGAATATCCGCCTCTCTTACCTCATCCAATGTACTTTTAAATGACTCTACTAATTGATGAGGCAGTTTGCGGATAAAACCCACCGTATCGCTTAGCAAAAACGGTACATTTTCTATGACGATCTTGCGTACGGTAGTGTCGAGGGTCGCAAATAGTTTGTTTTCTGCAAAAACATCGGTTTTGGCCAGCAGATTCATGAGGGTGCTTTTTCCCACATTCGTATATCCTACCAAGGAAATTCTTACCAAACTGCCTCTGTTTCCCCGCTGCGAAGCCATTTGCCGGTCTATCTTTTTTAATTGTTCTTTCAGCCGGCTGATTTTCTCCAAAATGATCCGGCGGTCGGTTTCTATCTGACTCTCTCCGGGACCTCTCATTCCTATACCCCCTCTTTGCCTTTCCAGGTGCGTCCACATACGCGTAAGTCTTGGCAGAAGATACTGGTATTGGGCCAACTCCACTTGTGTCTTGGCATAGGCCGTTTTGGCTCTTTGGGCGAAGATATCCAGAATCAGATTGGTCCTGTCTAAAATGCGGCACTCCAATTCCTTTTCTAAGTTCCGTAACTGAGAAGGAGAAAGTTCATCATCGAAAATGGCTAAGGATATTTCGTTTTCCTGAAGATACGTTTTGATTTCTTCCAGTTTCCCGCTGCCTACGTATGTTTTGGAGTTAGGTTTTTCCATCTTTTGAACGAATTTCTTTTCTCCGCTCACACCGGCGGTTTCAGCCAGAAACTGTAATTCATCAAGATATTCATTCACTTGTTCTTCCGTATTCGCCGGCGTAATGACCGATACAAAAACCGTTTTCTTCATATACCTTAATTCCGCAACATGATTGATAATTATTTTTATAAGTTCCTGGGCAACAAAATGTT
>CANRID010000036.1 GCA_947630665.1 uncultured Bacteroidales bacterium
AAACGACCCATTTTTTACACAATTTTTAACATCTATGAAAAGACTCTTTCTAATCATGGTGGCGGCATTTTGTTCTACACTGATGCTGGCACAAAACACTGTCACCGGTACGGTGACCAGTTCGGATGACGGGAAACCTATTTCTTTCGCAAATGTGCAGGTGAAGGGATCGATGACGGGAGTATATACCGATGATAACGGTAAATATTCCATCGACGTTCCTGCCGGCGGCACATTGATTTTCTCTTCGATGGGGTTTATCGATCAGGAGATCGCCGTGGGAGGCAAAGCGGTAATCAATGTCGTTTTGCAGCCCGATGCCATCGCGCTGGATGAAACCATAGTGGTAGCGTACGGTACGGCTAAAAAAGGCACCTATACCGGTGCTGCATCCGTTGTAAAGGCGGATGCCATCAAGGATGTGCCGACCACCTCTTTTGAAAATGCACTCAACGGAAAGGTAGCCGGTATGCAGATTACCCAGAGTTCAGGTCAGGCAGGTTCTTCCTCCAGTATCCGTATCCGCGGTATAGGATCCATGAATGCATCCAACGAACCGTTATACGTTGTGGATGGAGTGCCGGTGATTTCCGGAAGCCAGGGCCAGATGGGAGATTATATTTATACTTCAAATAACGTGATGAGCACCTTGAACCCTTCCGATATCGAGAACATTACGATTCTGAAGGATGCGGCCGCATCGGCCCTTTACGGATCGCGCGCCGCCAACGGGGTGATCGTGATTACGACCAAAAGAGGCAAAATGGGTAAACCGACAATCGATTTCAAGGCTACGGTAGGTTTTACCCCTTCATTTGCCACTCCTAACGTAGAGATAGCTTCTCCCGAGCAACAGGTGGAATTGCTTTATGAATTATTCTGGAATGCCGATAAATACTACGGAGAATCCGATGAGGTTGCCAGTACTAATGCGCTTGGCCAGTTGAATAAGAAGTTCAATAAACACGGATACCGGTTTACGGCCGACGACAATACGGCGAGATCCCTCAAGATATTGGGGATGACCGACGGTATAGAGAATCGTGAAGGGAAATATTACGACTGGGAAAAAGAGCTATTTCGTACAGCGGTTTATCAGTCGTACGATCTTTCCGTAAGC
The DNA here is from genome assembly GCA_947630665.1 of uncultured Bacteroidales bacterium. Classification (GTDB taxonomy): domain Bacteria; phylum Bacteroidota; class Bacteroidia; order Bacteroidales; family UBA932; genus Egerieousia. The sequence continues at coordinate 1,121 of CANRID010000036.1, forward strand.
GGCGGTTCCGAGAACACTTCTTATTATTCCTCTTTTTCTTATACCAAAGACCAGGGCCGCAGCGTTATCAATGATTTCAACCGTATGGCCGGCCGTTTGAATTTGAATCAAAAAGTAGGGAAGCACGTAGAGTTCGCTACCACCGTGAATGTCGCCAAGAATCGTCAGGAGGGATTCAACGATACGAGAAACCTCAGCTCTAACTACTTCTTCCAGACCCGGAACCTGTTGTGGCCGTTATACTGGCCGACCGATTATAAAACCGGTGAGCCGTGGACGGAACGTTACGGAAGTCTTACCTATAATCCGGTCTATTATAATAACGAATGGGAAAACTCATCCAGTACCATGAAGGTTTCCGTGAACGAGGCGCTGACGCTGCATATCCTTCCGGGCTTGGATGTGAAATCCATTTTCTCCTACGATAATACGCAGGTAAAAGATCATTTGTATTACAGTGCAAAGCATTTCAGCGGATCGAACGATAACGGTTCCGTTACGGAAATGAGTACCAAGATCAGCAAATGGGTGTCTTCTACCACCATCAATTATACGAAGGATTTCGGAAAGCACAATATAGGGATTTTAGCCGGATTCGAAGCGGAGAGAAACAATACGGATTACCAGCGTTCAAGCGGTACGAATCTGCCGAACAGCGAGCTGCATACGGTCTCCACGGCCGGTACCTTGGATGCCAGCGGGTATAGTTGGGGAAGCACCATGGCTTCCATCCTGTCCCGTGCAGAATACAATTACGATCAAAGATATTTCGCATCGGCCTCTTACCGCCGGGACGGATCTTCCAGATTGGGACCCGATGCCCGTTGGGGTAATTTCTGGTCAGTTGCGGCCTCCTGGAAAATCAACAATGAAAACTTCCTGAAAGATGTACGTTGGATTTCCAATTTGCGTCTGAGAGGATCTTACGGAGTAAACGGTACCCTCCCTTCTTCCAATTACGGATGGAGAAATCTGGTTTCCTACACAGGCAAATATATGCAGCAGCCGGGCGGCGGATTGAGTAACATTGCAGACCCGAATCTGTCGTGGGAAACCAGCTATACCTATAATTTGGCGGTGGAATTCGGCTTTTTTGACCAGAGACTGTACGGTACGGTGGAATATTTCAACCGCGATTCCAAAGACCTGTTGCAGGATGTTCAGATTTCCAGAGTGACCGGTTTCGAGGAAACATTGCAGAATGTAGGGGAGGTTAATAATAAAGGAGTGGAGATAGAGTTGGGCGGAGATATCATCCGTTCCAAAGATTGGGTCTGGGATATGAGCCTTACCGCTTCCTTTATCAAATCCAAGGTGACCAAACTATACGATGGACAGGGAATTACCTGGTATGATCCTACCGGTGGCGATGGTAGAGCCCAATTCAGATATGAAGAGGGATATTCTATGCTGGCGCCTTACGGACGGGAATGGGCCGGTGTGGAAAAGGAAACCGGCAAGAACTTATGGTTCCTTAATAATGACACGGAACCGGACCTGATGGTGGACGGCCGTCCTGCCACTTATAGTTATACCAAAGCCAGCGAAGTGATTTTGGGCGATATGAATCCGAAGGTTTACGGAGGATTGAACACGAGCGTTTCCTGGAAGGGAATCACTTTGGGCCTGAATTTCATTTACAAGATAGGCGGGAAAATCTATAATGCCGTGGACAAGGATGTAAATGATGACGGTTACTATTGGGAAAGGATTATGTCCCAAGATGCCTATGATAACAGATGGACTCCTACCCATACTAATTCCAAATATCCTCAGCGTGTCGGTATAGACATGGAAGACGTGCTTCAAGAGAGCAGCAGGCATCTTCATCCGGCGGATTTCCTCCGGCTGAAAACGATTACCCTGTCATATAATCTGCCGAAGAGTATTATCGATAAAGTAAGGCTGTCCAATGCCCGGGTTTATTTTACGGGAAGCAATCTGCTGACCTGGTCGGCTTACAAGGTATTCGATCCGGAAGTCAGCCCTTATGGAACCAGGGGCTGGGAACTCCCATTCGGCAAGACCTATACTTTTGGTGTTGAATTCAGTTTCTAAATAATTAAATGATAGAGCAATGAAAAAAATTAATATACTATTTCCAATCATAATGTGCACGTTGGCTCTGTCGTCCTGTGAAAAATTCCTGGATGTGAAGCCTACGAATTCGGGGGATGCCACCGTGGCTGTAACTACCGCGCGGGATGCGGAGGTTATTATCAACGGTTTAATGAGCAGGATGACCTCTTCCAGTTATTACGGCCGGAATTTCCTTTTATATGCGGATGCAAAAGGAGGCGATCTGGCTATCGCTTCCCAGGGAAGGGGTTCCGATGCCCTTTACGTGTTCAACCATTCCGCCTCGTCCAATTCCTATTCCGGCTTCTGGAGTCAGATGTATAACTGCATCAGGCAGATAAACAGTTTGCTCGAAAATATAGACAATATAGAGAAAGAAGGAACGGATGATGATTTTTCTCGTTATAAAGGCCAGGCTTTGACGGCTCGCGCCATGATCTATTTCGACCTGGTCCGTTTATACGGGAAACCTTATAATTTCGATAAAACCGCTCTTGGAGTTCCTAAGATAACGTCTGTGTTGGCATACAACGATCAGCCGACCCGCGCCAGCGTAGAGGAAATCTATGCCCTGATTCTGGAAGACCTTAAGGCCGGGGCCGAATTCTTGACGGATTATAAAGATCCGGAGGAAGGATATCTGAATTATTATGCCAATAAGGCCATTCAGGCACGCGTATATCTCTATATGGAAAACTATGACGCCGCATTGGCCGCCGCCGAGGAAATTATCAAGAGTGGCGAATATAAATTGTACGGAAATGACGAATGGGTGAATTCCTGGAGAAAACAGTTCGGTTCGGAATCCATTTTCGAACTGGCCATGTACGATAACGAGGGCGATCTCGGCACGAGTTCTTTGGGCTTTTATTATATGAAGATTAGAGCTAGAAGTAATGCTCTGGGATGGTTTATGGCCAGCAATTATTTCTTAGAGAGATTGGGAGAGGATGAAACCGATGTAAGATGGGGAGTTATGGATGATGACGAGCTTAGCGGAAATGATGTCTTTCCTGACGGACGCAAGGGATCATGCTATAAATATGTTGGTGGCCTTGATGGATGGAGTGGAAGTAATGCGATATTGCCCGGCGACGGCAAAGCCAGCTACACCGCGGTCAATATAAAGGTCATCCGTCTTTCCGAGATTTATCTGATAGCCGCAGAAGCCGCCTTGAATTCCTCGACGCCGGATAAAGCAAAGGCGGCAGGTTATCTTCAGGAAATCCGTAAGAGGGCTCCGGGATTGGAGGCGGCGACTGCTTCCAATATAACCATGCAGATGATTATGGATGAAAGGAGCAAGGAGCTGTTCGGAGAAGGCCAGCGTTTCTTTGACATGATGCGCTGGAATCAATCGATTACGTTCAACGATGATCTTATCGTACCTGCCGTACAGATCGTTCACCGGGATAAAACCATCGACCGTACTTTCTATAAGACGATTCTCCCTATTCCGCAAGACGAAATGGATGCCAATCCGGCAATTGCAAATCAGCAGAATCCGGGGTATTAATGGTAAAGAATGAAAATTCTATAAAACAGGGGGCTTTATCGGCCCCCTTTTTATATTCTCGCCCCGTTTCAGACCGTAAAATTATTCCTGATATATTTGAATCGTTCCTCTTCCCGCCCCGATACTGAAACTACACGAAAAATTTTAAAAGAAATCCGGATTGAATCATTATATTTGTATAATAAGTGTACGGATTACTTACAAATTATCTTAAAAATTATGAATTTCGATATAGATCAAAAGGTGCATTCCTTATTGGAAACGGAAGAGTTGTTGCGGGAGGATACGCAAATCGTCTTGGGCGAAGAAGCCTGCGAGAGAATCGTCAAATGCAGGGAATATCTGGATAATCGGATGAAAAGACAAAAAGAGCCGATTTACGGGATTACGACCGGGTTCGGTTCTTTATGTAACGTGTCTGTCGGGGAAGATCAGTTGAGCCGGCTGCAGAAAAATCTGGTAATGTCGCATGCCTGTTCATTGGGGGATCCTGTCCCGGTGAGGATAGTCCGGCTGATGCTGGCCTTCAAGATAAAATCCCTCGCATACGGAAATTCCGGCGTGCGTTTGGAAACGGTACGGCGGCTCGTGGATTTTTTCAATAACGGGGTTTATCCCATGGTTTATCAGCAAGGTTCTTTAGGAGCCTCGGGAGATCTGGCGCCGTTGGCCAATATGTGCCTTCCGTTGATCGGATTAGGAGAAGTGAACTATAAAGGGAAGATATATCCTGCCGGGGAGATAAATGCCCTGTTCGGGTGGGAACCCCTTACTTTGGCCAGCAAGGAAGGACTTGCATTGCTGAACGGGACCCAGTTCATGCTGGCGTATGCAATATGGAATCTGCATGAGGCCAAACGGCTTTCCTCTATGGCGGATAAGATAGCGGCCCTTTCCTTGGATGCGTACGATGGCAGAATAGAGCCTTTCACCCCGGGAGTACATGCGGTAAGGCCCCATTACGGACAAATGGAAACCGCCCAGAATATGCGGGAATATCTGTCGGGAAGCCGGATTGTTTCCCGCCCTAAGGAGCATGTGCAGGATCCTTATTCGTTCCGGTGTATTCCTCAGGTACACGGCGCCACGAAAGATGCGCTGGAGTATATAGAAACGGTGTTTATTACGGAAATGAACAGCGCTACGGATAATCCTACCATTCTTCCCGACGAGGATATGATTGTTTCCGCGGGGAATTTCCACGGACAGCCGCTCGCCATTAACCTGGATTTTCTTTCCATTGCCGTTGCGGAATTGGGGAGCATCTCGGAGCGCCGGACCTACCAGTTGATTTCCGGCAAGAGGGGGTTGCCTTCTTTCTTAGTGGCTAAGCCGGGTCTCAATTCGGGTTTCATGATTCCCCAGTATGCCGCTGCCTCTCTCGTAAGCCAGAATAAGCAGTTATGTACGCCTGCTTCGGTAGATACCATCGATTCATCGCAAGGGCAGGAGGATCATGTGAGTATGGGAGCGAATGCCGCCACCAAGTGTTACCGGATTCTGGAGAACGTGGAAAAAATACTGGCCATAGAATTGATGAATGCCGCCCAGGCGCTCGAATTCCGCAGGCCTTTGGAGACTTCACCGGTATTGGAAAAATTCGTAAAAGACTATCGGGAAACGGTTCCTTTCATAGAGGAGGATCAGGTGATGTATCCGCATATCAACCGTTCGGTGGAATTTTTGAGAAAACAGAAGGTGTAGATGGAAAATATATTGATAAAAAATATCGGGAAGCTGGTACAGGCAGGCGAAAATCCGGTTTTGAAACGGGGAAAAGCCATGGGGACGCTGGAGTGTATGGAGGATGCGTATGTTTATACGGAAGGGGATCGGATTGCGGATTACGGCCTTATGCGGGAGCTTCCGCCGGCGTTGGCGGAGATAGAAAAACGTTCGGCCGACCCCCATTATGAAAAAAGCGTCCGGGTGCTCGATGCTTCGGGGAGAATGGTATTTCCCTCTTTTTGCGATTCTCATACCCATTTGGTATATGCCGGGAGCCGGGAGCGGGAGTTTACGGATAAAATACGGGGATTGAGCTATCAGGAGATCGCCCGTCGGGGAGGCGGCATATTGAATTCCGCCCGCCTGTTGCACCGGACTTCGGAAGATGACTTGTATAAGAGCGCTTTGCAACGGATAGACGAAATCGTATGTTCCGGGACAGGGGCCGTGGAAATAAAAAGCGGTTACGGACTGAGTACGGAAGACGAATTGAAGATGCTTCGCGTAATACGGCGGCTTAAAGAAAATGCACCGGTGGCGGTAAAGGCTACTTTTTTAGGTGCCCATGCCGTTCCCGACAGGTATAAGGATAATCGGCGCGGATATGTGGACGAGATAATAAATACCATGATTCCTTTGGTTGCGGCCGAGGATCTGGCGGATTATATAGATGTATTTTGCGAAGACGGATTCTTTACGGTGGAAGATACGGACCGGATTCTGAATGCGGGGCTGAAATACGGTTTGAGGGCGAAGGTGCATGCCAATCAGATGGGATTGTCGGGAGGAGTGCAGGTTGGGGTGAAATATAACGCGATAAGCGTGGATCATCTGGAAAACGTGGGAGATAAGGAGTTAGAGACTTTATGCGGGAGCGATACCATTGCTACGCTGCTGCCGGGCGCTACATTCTTTTTGAATATGGAGTATGCTCCAGCCCGCCGGATGATAGACAGGGGAATACCGGTTGCCATAGCTTCCAATTATAATCCGGGGTCATGTCCGAGCGGGAGCATGCAGTTCGAAATGGCATTGGCCTGTATAAAAATGAAACTGACTCCGGAAGAGACGATTAACGCCTGTACGATCAACGGAGCCTGGGCTATGGGATTGCAGGAAGATTACGGATCGGTTACCAAAGGGAAAAAGGCCAGTCTTTTTATTACCAAACCGATTCCCTCTTATGATTTTATTCCGTATGCATTCACTACACCTTTTATCGATATCATTGTTTTAAATGGAAAAGTTATTTAAAAAAAATATTAATAATTATGGGAAGTCAAATACATAACACTTTTTATACCCCGGCGGGCTTAGTCTATGTAGAGCATCTGGCGCATGGTTCTGTTCATATCGATTGGGAAGGGATGCATATTTATGTAGATCCTTTCAGCGGTCTTTATGATTTTTCCAAAATGAAAAAGGCGGATTTGATCCTGCTGACTCATGCCCATACCGATCATTATGATTGTAAGGCTATTGCGGATATCGCCACTCCCAATACGGAGTTCATAGTGAGCAAGGCGGTGGGCACTTGCCTTAAGAACGATTTGCCCCGTATGGGATTGGATCTGGATTCCAATGAACTGAATGTGGATCCGGATACTACCATGGAGAATATGACTCGCGCCATTCATTGCATAAAAAAATGTCCGGTGACCGTGTTGAAAAACGGAGAGAAGGCCTCTTGTAAAGGTATCGAGGTGGAGGCGGTGCCGGCTTATAATGTCAAGCAGAAAAGGGAGAACGGCCATCCGTATCATATCAAGGGAGAGGGGAACGGATATATCCTGAATATCGAGGGTTTCAGAATATATGTGGCCGGAGATACGGAGTTCATACCGGAAATGGAGCTGGCGAAGGGCTGCGATATAGCGTTTTTGCCTAAAAATCTTCCTTTTACCATGTCGGACGAGGATTTTATAGCGGCGGCTAATTTCATCAAGCCCAAAAACCTGTTTCCGATCCATTATTTTGAAATCGATAAAAATAAATTGCTTAAAGGGCTTGCCACCGGTATTTGCCTGCATTTGAATGATTAGTTTACATATTTGATTTATTGTCATATCGCGCCGGAAAGCCGGCTTTTAACCATGAAAAAGAAAATGATAGAATGCGTTCCTAATTTCAGCGAGGGACGCGATCCGGAGATTATCCGGCAGATTGTCGAGGAAATTAAAGGCGTAAAAGGAGCGGAATTGCTGAACGTGGATCCGGGGGATGCCACTAACAGGACCGTGGTAACCTTTGTGGGAGAACCGGAGGCTGTAACCGAGGCGGCTTTCAGAGGTATCCGTAAGGCCGCGCAACTGATAGATATGTCCAAACATCACGGGGAGCATCCGCGAATAGGCGCTACGGATGTGTGTCCGCTTATCCCCATTGCCGGCGTGACTATGGAGGAATGCGCGCAGTATGCCCGCACGCTGGCGGAACGGGTGGGGAAGGAACTGGAGATTCCCGTTTATTGTTATGAGGAGGCTGCGTTTTCCGCCGACCGGAAGAATCTGGCCGTATGCCGTCAGGGAGAGTATGAAGGGATTCCGAAAAAGCTGTCCGATCCGCATTGGAAGCCGGATTTCGGTCCTTCCGTTTACAATGAAAGGATTGCCCGTACCGGAATAACGGTTATCGGAGCCAGGAATTTTCTGGTGGCCATTAATTTCAATCTCAATACGACCTCTGTCCGGCGTGCGAATGCGATCGCATTCGATGTGAGGGAGAAAGGACGGAAGAAACGCGAGGGCGGAAGCCTTACGGGGAAAGTGGTGCTGGATGAGCAGGGGAATGAGGTCTGGCTGCCGGGGACATTGAAAGGCTGCAAGGCTATCGGATGGTATATTAAGGAATACGGCATTGCGCAGGTATCCATGAATGTTACCGATATATCGCAGACGCCCGTGCATGTGGCTTTCGATGAGGTGTCCGCTAAAGCCGCCGCGAGGGGGATCAGGGTTACCGGAGCGGAGTTGATAGGGTTGGTGCCGAAAAAAGTGCTGTTGGATGCGGGTAAATATTATCTGGCCAAACAGCGGCGTTCATTGGGAATCCCGGAAGAGGAAATCATAAAGATAGCGGTTAAATCCATGGGGCTGGACGATTTGAAATCATTCAACCCGCGGGAGAAGGTGATCGAATATCTGATAGAGGATGCTGTCGGGAGAGGAAAAAAATTGATAGATATGACCTGTAAGGGCTTTGTTTTGGAGACTGCCAGCGAATCACCGGCGCCGGGCGGGGGTTCCGTATCCGCTTATGCGGGAGCTTTGGGTGCTTCGCTGGGGACTATGGTGGCCAATTTATCGGCTCACAAACCGGGCTGGGACGACCGCTGGGAATATTTTTCCGGCTGGGCGGAACAGGGACAGGAACTGATAGGGGAATTGCTGCATTTGGTGGATGAGGATACGGCCGCCTTTAACCGGATTATGGAGGCTTTCGGCCTTCCGAAAGAGACGGATGCGGAAAAATCGGCCCGTTCTGCCGCTATACAGGAAGCTACGGTTTATGCGGCCCGGGTGCCTCTAAGAACGATGCAGACCGCCTGTAAAGCTTTCGATCTGGCGGAAGCCATGGTCTTGCAGGGAAATCCCAATTCGGTTTCGGATGCCGGAGTGGGGGCTTTGTGTATCCGGACGGCGGTTCAGGGAGCATGGCTGAATGTAAAGATCAATGCGGCCGGGATAAAAGACAAGACTTTATGTGCGGATATTTTGGCGGAGGCTGCCCGGATAGCGGATCTGGCCGACCGGCGTGAAAAGGAGATTCTGGAAAAGGTGAATCGCATCATTGCCGGAAACTGAAAATGTAAATATCCGATAAAGTACATATAATAATAAGCCGCCACTGACAGGAAGTACCCGTCGGTGGCGGCTTGTCGGTTGCAGGGCAACAGTTTTGTTTATTGTTGTCCGGCCAATCTCTTGTAGGAATTCAAGCGTTGTTTGGCATATTCTTCGGTCAGAGCGAATAATTCTCCGGCTTCCTGAGGGAAAGTCTTAAGAAGGGAAGAATAGCGTACTTCGCCTTTGATAAATTCCTGGAATTTGCTCCAGTCCGGTTCTTTGCTGTCGAGGGTGAACGGATTCTTGCCCTGGGCTTCCAGGTCCGGATTGAAACGGTAAAGATGCCAGTAACCGCATTCTACTGCGGATTTTTCTTCGCGCTGGCTCTTGCCCATACCGTTCTTGAGACCATGGTTGATACATGGGGCGTAGGCGATGATCAGCGAAGGACCGTTATGCGCCTCCGCTTCTTTGATCGCATTGAGGAATTGCGCCTGATTGGCACCCATAGCTACCTGTGCTACATATACGTATCCGTAGCTCATGGCCATCATGCCCAGATCTTTCTTGCGGATTCTTTTGCCGGAAGTGGCGAATTTGGCTACCGCTCCCGCCGGAGTGGATTTGGAGGATTGTCCGCCGGTATTTGAATATACTTCGGTATCCAATACCAATACGTTTACATTTTCTCCGGAAGCAAGAACATGGTCGAGTCCGCCGTATCCGATATCATAAGCCCATCCGTCTCCGCCGATGATCCATTGGCTTCTCGGCACTAACAGATCCTGATATTGGAGAAGCTGCTTGCAGATATCGCAGTTGCATTCGCCCAGCATAGGTATCAGCTTGTCCGCTATATCACGGGTTACCTGCTTGTTGTCCCGGTTGCCCAGCCATTCTGCGAACAGAGCTTTCATCTCTGCGGTGCAGCAGTCGCATTCCATACCTTCGGCCATCAGACGGGCTACGGTCTGGCGGAGCCTTTCGGAACCCAATCTCATGCCTAAGCCGAATTCCGCATTATCTTCGAACAGCGAATTGGCCCAGGCCGGTCCGCATCCGTTTTTGTCCGTACAATAAGGGGAAGATGGGAAAGAGCCTCCGTAAATGGAAGAACATCCGGTAGCGTTGGCAATCAACATCCGGTCTCCGAACAATTGGGTGATGGCTTTTATATAAGGGGTTTCGCCGCAGCCCGCGCATGCGCCGGAGAACTCGAACAAAGGTTGGGAGAATTGCGAATTCTTGACGTTCTGGGCTTTGTTGACCACATTGTCCTTGTACCCGATAACCGTATGCAGGTAATCGAAATTCGGCTGTTCCGCCAATTGGGTTTCCGCCGGTTTCATGACTAACGCCTTGTTCTTGGCAGGGCATACATCCGCGCAGTTACCGCAGCCGGTGCAATCCGCCGGATCGACCTGGGTGGTGAAATAATAATCTTTCAACGGCCCGTTGCCCTTTACTCTTTTAATGGAAGCCGGCGCTTTGGCTGCTTCCTCTTCCGTCATCAGGAACGGACGTATCGCTGCGTGAGGACATACGAAAGAGCATTGGTTGCACTGGATACAATTTTCAGGAATCCATTCCGGATTATGAGTGGCTACACCGCGTTTTTCATAAGCGGCCGTTCCGCTCGGAATGACTCCGTCGGCTGCATCCTTGAATATGCTCACCGGAAGATCGTTTCCGCATTGGGCATTTACCACGTCCGCAACGGTCCTTACCCATTCCGGAGCCAGCCGGTTGAAGGAAGCGGGAACGAATTTGCTTGGAGAGAGGTTTTTCCATTCGAAAGGAATCTCCACTTTCACATATTCCGCCCCTCTGTCCACTGCGGCATAATTCATTTTTACGACGCTTTCCCCTTTCTTGCCGTAACTCTTGTCGATGGCCTTTTTCATGCTGGCCACTGCCAGATCGTAAGGGATAATATTCGTAATTTTAAAGAACGCGGATTGCAGGATGGTATTGGTACGATTGCCCAGACCTATCTCCTCCGCTATTTTGGTAGCATTGATAATGTAGAAATTCAGATTCTTGGATACGATTTCGTATTTAATGAAATCCGGAATCCTTTTAAGGGTTTCTTCCGTATCCCATAAGCTGTTCAGCAGGAAAGTCCCGTTTTTCTTGATTCCTTTCAATACATCGTATTTGGTCAGATAGGCGGAAACATGGCAGGCCACGAAATCCGGCGTAGATACTAAATACGGGGAGGTAATAGGGCTGTCTCCGAAACGGAGATGAGAGCAGGTATAGCCTCCGGATTTTTTTGAATCGTAATCGAAGTACGCCTGACAATATTTAGGAGTGTTTTCCCCGATAATCTTAATGGTGTTTTTATTGGCGCCTACCGTTCCGTCTGATCCCAGACCGTAGAACTTGCATTCGTAAGTGCCTTTTTTGGCAAGACTGATCTCTTCTTTCCGAGGCAGGGATTTGAAAGTAACATCATCCACTATCCCGATAGTGAAATCCGTCTTAGGCTCTTTCATCTTCAAGTTCTCGAATACGGAAAGAATCTGCGCAGGGCTGGTGTCTTTTGAGGACAGCCCGTATCTTCCTCCGTAAATGGCCGGAGCCTTGGCGCCCCGTTCCTGCATCAGAACCGCTTTTACATCCACATAAAGCGGTTCTCCTACCGCTCCCGGTTCTTTGGTCCTGTCGAGAACGGCGATTCTTTTGACGGAAGCAGGAAGCACCCTCATGAAATATTTGGCTGAGAACGGCCTGTACAATCTGACGATCAGCACGCCGACTTTTTCTCCTTTGTTCCTTAAATAATCTACGGTTTCCTTGATCGTCTCGGTTACGGAGCCCATGGCTATGATGATGTTTTCGGCTTCAGGATCCCCGTAATAATCGAATGGAAGATAATGGCGGCCCGTAAGTTCGGTGATTTCTCCCATGTATCTGGCCACGATATCCGGTACGGCATCGTAGTAGGCATTGCATGCTTCGCGGTTCTGGAAATAGACATCCGAATTCTGCGCCGTTCCTTTGGTAACGGGTTTGCTCGGGTTCAGACCTCTGGCCCGGAATCGGGCAAGCGATTTTTCGCTGACCATGCCTTTGATATCCTTCGGATCGAGGGCTTCGATTTTCTGTATTTCATGTGAAGTACGGAAGCCGTCGAAAAAGTGTACGAAAGGTACGGAAGATTTGATGGTAGAAAGATGCGCTACGGCTGCCAGATCCATCGCCTCCTGCACGCTGGCGGAAGCCAGGAATGCAAAGCCGGTCTGCCGGGTAGCCATCACGTCCTGATGGTCTCCGAAAATAGAAAGGGCGTGGGAAGCCAGCGCACGCGCCGATACATGAAAAACGGTAGGCAATAATTCACCTGCGATTTTATACATGTTGGGGATCATGAGCAAAAGTCCCTGGGAAGCTGTAAATGTGGTGGTCAGCACCCCTGATTGCAATGAACCGTGAACTGCGCCCGCCGCGCCGCCTTCGCTTTGCATTTCAACTACCTTTACAGGCTCTCCGAACATATTCTTTTTGCCGAAAGCGGACCATTCGTCTACCAGTTCCGCCATGGTGGATGACGGAGTAATAGGGTAGATGGCGGCCAATTCGCTGAACATGTAAGCCACATGTGCTGCAGCATAATTACCGTCGCAGGTAATAAATTGTTTCTCTTTAGCCATATTTATGTAATTAAAGATTGTATTAATTGATTTAATATTATAATATGTATTATTTATTGCGAAATAACTTGAAAAGTGTTAGATATAAAAACAAATTACCTCCCCAAATTTACAAAACAAATTTGAATTCGAGAAGGAAATTTTTGTAAATGATGCGGAAGGATAGCGACTGCGTAGTCGTTCCGTTCCTTTATTGATATCCCTGGATTTTTGCCTGGGGAACTATTTTCCTGATCAGCCCCTGTAAAACGGTACCGGGTCCGAGTTCCGTAAATTCGTCCGCGCCTTGCCCGGCCATGTTTTCGACACATTGGGTCCATCTTACCGGTGCGGTGAGTTGTATCAGCAGATTTTCTTTGATTTCCCGGGGTTCGGTGTGCGGCTTGGCATCTACGTTCTGGTAAACCGGACAGACCGGTTTTACGATATCCGTTTTTTCTATCGCCTGGGCAAGTTCCACTCTTGCCGGATCCATCAGCGGGGAATGGAAAGCCCCTCCTACGGATAAAGGAAGCGCCCTTTTGGCTCCCGCTTCTTTTAACAAGGCACAAGCCCTGTTGACCGCTTCCGTTTCTCCCGAGATTACGATCTGCCCTTTACAGTTGTAATTGGCGGCCACTACGGTTCCTTCGGTCTTTGCGCATACTTCTTCTACCGTTTTATCGTCGAGTCCCAAAACGGCCGCCATAGTGGAAGGCCTGATCTTGCAGGCTTTTTGCATGGCCATCGCCCTTTTGGCTACCAACTGCAATCCGTCCTCGAAGCTCATGGCTCCCGCCGTCACCAAAGCGGAGAATTCTCCCAGCGAATGGCCGGCAACCATATCGGGCCGGAAATCCGGAAGGCATTTGGCCAGTATGACCGAGTGGAGGAAAACGGCAGGTTGGGTCACTTTCGTTTCTTTCAGCTCTTCTGCCGTACCGGAAAACATGATATCGGTAATGCGGAATCCCAAAATATCATTCGCTTTTTCGAACATCTCTTTTGCTACGGGGTTATTATTGTACAGGTCTTGTCCCATTCCTGTAAACTGCGCCCCCTGGCCGGGAAATACGTATGCCTTCATAATTTTTTCAAAAAAAATTTGAGCAAAGATAGATAAATAAACTAAAATTCCTAACTTTGCGTCCTGTAAATAAAAAAGCCCCCGTAGTTTAAAGGATAGAATATAAGATTCCGGTTCTTAGGGTGGCGGTTCGATTCCGTCCGGGGGTACAAAGGAAAAGGGGATGACTCGAAATAAAGTCGTCCCCTTTTTGCCTGTTTTCCCGTCGGGATAATTTTAATTATTCCACGAATGCGAGAATTTCTCCTTTTTCCACTTTTTCTCCCTGCTTTGCGCAAATGGCTACGATCTTTCCGTCGAAGCCGGAGCGGACTTCTTCCAATCCGTAGAAAGCCTGCAGGAAGCACATCGGTTTGTCGGTGGAAACCTTGTCGCCGATCATAGGAGCGCTCGAATTGTCCGTTACGTCGTATTGCCAGATTACCTGCCCTTTGACAGGAGCCTGTACCGGTTTGGCGGACGGATATTGCGCCGTTATTTTCTCTACATCGACTTTCGGCATTTCTATTACCGGACGGGTTACGATGATAGGCGCTTTCGCCTTCTCTTTGGCGGCTTCCAATTCCTGCTCGAAACGTTTTTTCGCTATCCCGCTCTTGTAATCGCGGTATTGCCTTTCGTGCATGGCGAATTCGAACAGTTCTTCATCGTCTTGCCCGAAGTCCCAGCCGTTTTCTTTCATCTCCTTTTTAAACCGGTCCAGTTCATCCGGGAACGCATCCTGAGGGTTCCCTTCGTAGAATTCCAATCCTTTGTCCTTGGCCAATTGGATGATTTCCGGAGCCAGAGTGCCCGGCAGCTTGCCCGTTTTACCCAGGATCATGTTCCAGGTATCCTTATCGATGGTACTCCAGCGAGGTTCGCCCTTGAGGATGTGCATCAGATTCATCAAAGCGGTATTCTTGACATACTGGCTGAACGGAGTCACGAGCGGCGGATAACCCAAGCGCGGCCATACGTATTCCACTTCCTGGAAAAGCATTACCACCAGATCGTTCAGGGTCAGTTCCTTTTTGCCCTGGTTCCGCAGAGAGGCGTTGATTGCGTTGTGGAATCCTTTCAGGTCGGCCATCATGGAACCCATCATGCCGCCCGGCAAACCGCATCCTACCAGCAGGGAGGACATCTGGGAGTTCCCCGGATCGATGAAATATCCCAAATAATCGTCTATGAAAGTCTGGGTAAGTCTTCGGGCTTCCATGTAGGCATCCATGTTGATGTCCTTGACCTGAAAACCGGCATCTTTGAGCATGGCCTGAATGGTAATCACATCCGGATGCACCTTTCCCCAGGAAAGCGGCTCCATAGCCACGTCTAAATAATCGGCGCCCGCCCTTGCCACTTCCAGCATGGAGGCTACGGAGAAACCGGGACCGGTATGTCCGTGGTACTGCACTTTGATATGCGGATATTTGTCTTTGATGGATTTGGTCAATCGTCCTAAGAAAGCCGGACGTCCGATGCCCGCCATATCCTTCAGGCAGATTTCATCGCAGCCGTATTCCACCACCTTATCTACTACTCCCATATAATACTCTACGGTATGGACGGGAGAGTTGGTTATACTTAAAGCGATCTGGGAAATCATCCCCCCTTCCTTTGCATATTTTACGGAACCTTCCAAGTTGCGGTGGTCGTTCAAGCCGCAGAAAGAGCGGGAGATATTGGTTCCCTGTTTTGCCTTGACTTTATACATAAGAGCCCTGACATCCGCCGGTACAGGGTTCATCCTTAACGCATTGAGACCACGTTCCAGCATGTGGGTCTGAATGCCGGCCTTATTGAAAGGGGCCGTCCATTCTCTGACCGCTTTATTGGGATTCTCCCCGAATAGGAGATTCACCTGTTCGAAAGCCCCGCCGTTGGTCTCCACCCTGTCGAAGCACCCCATTTCTATAATAACCGGGGCGATCTGCTTGAGCTGGTGTACCATCGGAACATACTTCCCGGATGATTGCCACATATCCCGATAAACGAGAGAGAATTTAATTTCGCGTGCCATATAAAAAATTGTTGTTAAAAGTAAATATTAGTATTATCATTTATATGAATACAAATTTATGAAAAAAAACGTACCTAAATGCCTTGCATATAAAAAATTTTCATATATTTACAGTTTTAAAATTATTTCGTAAATTGGTGTGGAAGTTGGCTTTCCGACATTTTCTATCATTCCTTAAGATCGTCTTCCTTTTTTAATACCCGTTTATTCAGCGGCTTTATAAAAAAAGTACGTATCTTTTTTTATCCGGTATTATTTTGATAATTTTCAAAATTTGTTGGGTTTTGAAAAAATTTTTCTATCTTTGCAGCCTTGAAATACACGGTGGTTATAGCTCAGTTGGTTAGAGCGCTGGTTTGTGGCACCAGAGGTCGTGGGTTCGAGCCCCACTTTCCACCCGTTTCTAAACGGAGGTTGTTTGAACAGAACGGTCTCCGTTTTGTTTTAGGCATTGTCTCAAAATTGTCATTTTTGCTATTTTTGTGTTACTTTGCAATCTGTTTTTGGATCCGATAAATCGGATAATCTATAAATCCTTATAAACGATATGATTAACGAAATGTCAAAATGTCAACTTCTGGAGAAAATGAGGGATCGGATTTTGATTCTGGACGGGGCTATGGGTACGATGATCCAGAAGCTGGACCTGACGGAAGAGGACTTTAGAGGCGATAAGGAAGGGATTGTTGTAGAAGGTAGAAGAATCCGTTTATGGGACCATCCGATGAATCTGAAAGGGAATAACGATATCCTGAATATTACGCGGCCGGAAGTAGTTGAGACGATACACCGGCAATATATCGAGGCGGGGGCGGATATAATCGAAACCAATACGTTCAGCGGCACCGCCGTTTCCCAGCAGGATTACGGTTGCGGGGAGTATGTATATGAAATCAATTTGCAGGGCGCCCGGATTGCCCGGAATGCGGTCCGGAAAACGGCAGGCGCCCGGGTGTTGGTGGCGGGTTCCGTGGGGCCTACCGTAAAGACCTTGTCTTTGTCGCCGGATGTGAACAGGCCGGAATACAGGCCGCTGGATTTCGATGCGATGGCCGAGGCCTATAAGGTGCAGGTGCGGGGACTGATCGACGGAGGCGCCGATCTGCTGTTAGTGGAGACCGTTTACGACGGGCTGAATGCCAAAGCCGCATTGTATGCCATCGCGCAGGTGCAGGAGGAGAAGGGTACGGATTTGCCGGTAATGATTTCCGCTACGGTGAACGATAAAAGCGGCCGGTTGCTGTCGGGACAGAAAATAGAGGCCCTATATACGGCGCTGGCCCGTTATAAACCGATAAGTTTCGGGCTTAACTGCTCTTTCGGAGCCAAGGACCTGATGCCTTTCATAGAACAGTTGGCCGTGGGCAACGGGCAATGGGGAAATGCCGGAAAAGGGATTCCCTGCGCTATTTCCGTTTATCCGAATGCGGGATTGCCCAATGAAATGGGAGGTTATGACGAGCGGCCGGAGACGACAGCCGCCTGTTTGCGGGAGATTGCCCTGAAAGGATATCTGAACATAGCGGGAGGATGTTGCGGAACGACTCCGGAGCATATCCGGGCTATTAAAGCGGCTTTGTCGGATTGTCCGCCCCGGCCTTTGGCGCGGATCCGGGGAGAGGATTCTCCGGAGGGGAAAGGGAATGCGAAGAGGCCGGGCCTTGTAGTGAGCGGTTTGGAAAATCTGTTGATCGACAGAAAAGTGAATAACTTCATTAACGTGGGTGAACGGACCAATGTGGCGGGATCGGCAAAATTCGCTGGGTTGATAAAGGAAAAGGCGTATGACCGGGCTGCCGGAATCGCGCGGAAACAAATCGAGGACGGAGCGACGATTATCGATATCAATATGGATGATGCCATGTTGGATAGCGCGCATGAAATGGAAACGTTTTTGCGGGTCATCAATAACGATCCGGATATCGCGAAAGTCCCTTTTATGATCGATTCTTCCGGATGGGAGACGATTTTGGCTGGATTGAAGAATTGCGGGGGAAAAGCTATCGTGAACTCTATCAGCCTGAAGGAAGGGGAGGAGGAATTTATCCGTAAGGCCCGGGAGATTTATTTGTTGGGAGCGGCCGTAATCGTTATGGCATTCGACGAGCGGGGACAGGCCGTCGATTTCGATCGGAAAATCGAAATATGCCGGAGGGCGTACGATATCCTGACCCGGAAAGTGGGATACGCGCCGGAAGATATCATCTTTGATGTCAATATCCTGACCATCGCCACGGGGTTGGAGGAACATGATAATTATGCGGTGGATTTTATCAAGGCCGTAAAATGGATAAAGGAAAATTTGCCGGGATGCAAGACTTCCGGAGGGGTGTCGAACCTTTCATTTGCTTTCAGGGGAAATAATAAGGTGCGCGAAGCGATGCATTCCGTGTTTTTATACCATGCGATCCGGGCGGGATTGGATATGGCTATCGTGAATCCTTCCATGCTGCAGGTATATGATGATATCGAACCGGAATTGTTGCGGAGGGTGGAGGCTGTGGTACTTAACGATCCGGGCCGGCTGCCTCGGGAAATACGCCCGGAGGCGGAAACGGATGCCTTGTCTCCTACGGAGGCGCTTATAGAGATAGCGGAACGGATAAAACGGCAGGAACAGGCGGCCAAGAAAACGGACGTTCCCGGTGAAAATACCCGTTTGCAAGGAGCGTCGCCGCAATGGAGGGAGAAAAGTGTGGAAGAGAGATTGTCGTATTCGCTGATGAAGGGGATTACGGAATATATGGAGACGGATCTGGCCGAGGCATTGGAAAAATATGCGGCTCCGGTGGAAATCATCGAAGGGCCGCTTATGGAGGGCATGGACCGGGTGGGGGAATTGTTTGCCCAAGGCAAGATGTTTCTCCCGCAGGTGGTCAAGAGCGCAAAAGCCATGAAAACGGCCGTTTCTCTGTTGCAGCCCGAAATAGAAAAGCAGAATGAACATGCCGGAGGCGGGACTCCCCGCGGAAAGGTGGTGATCGCTACGGCAAAGGGGGATGTGCATGATATCGGGAAGAATATAGTGGGCATTGTCTTGAGCTGTAATAATTTTGAGGTGATAGACTTAGGCGTGATGGTAGATAATGAAACGATTATCGAACAGGCGATCGCCCATAAGGCGGATATGATAGGAATCAGCGGACTGATTACTCCTTCCTTAGTGCAGATGGAAGCTCTGTGCAGGATGCTGGAAGAACGCAAAGAGGAGATAAAAGAGAAGGTAGGACACTATATCCCGTTGAACGTGGGGGGCGCCACTACCTCGTCGGTGCATACGGCGGTCAAGCTGGCTCCTTTGTATAATTATTGCGTGGTTTACGGCGGGGATGCCTCCAGAACGGCCGGAATCTGCAAACGACTTATGGAAGATATGCGGGAGGGGAGCTTTGTCGCCCGGATACGGAAGGAGCAGGAAGAGATCCGGCGGACATATTACAACCGGAACATCCGTTTCGTTTCTGTGGAAGAGGCCCGCAGCAAGGCTCCGGTTTTTTCTCCCGATAGCTTCGCCCAGCCGGAGAAATACGGAGAAAATAATATGAGGGTCCGGAATCTTTATTTAGGAGAGGTGGTTCCGTATTTGGACTGGACAGCGCTTCTCAATTTCTGGGGCTTTAAAGGGAAATATCCTGAGATCGTTTATTCCAATAAGGAGGCGGATAAATTATATGATATCGCATTGGACCGGATCGGGACCATAATCGAGGGGAGAGAATTCGAAGCGGGCCTGACCTTGGAATTTTTCGACGCTTATTCCAATGAAGAGGATAAGATAGTGATATTAAAGAATATACAGACTACGGAAGAGGAAGAGCGCAGCGGAGCGGCCCGGGCAAGGATTGCGGACATGCCGTTGGGAGAACGGGAGATTCTGGCTGAATTGCCTATGCCCCGCCAACGGGATGTGGGGAGCGGATTCCGGAGCGTGGCCGATTATTTCCCCCGGTATCCCGCCCTGGGGATTACCTCTAAAATAGGGCTTTTCGCTTTGAAAGTGAGGGATCGTCTTCAGGAAAAGTACGACCCTAAGGAATTCGAGTATCTGCTGCGGCAAAGCTTGTGTGCGCGTTTTGCCGAGGGAATGGCCTGCTGGATGCAGGATATGGTTGCCTGCGGGCAGCATATCATCCGGCCCGCTTTCGGTTATCCCCTCTGTCCGGATCATTCCCTTAAAAAAACGGTATTCGATATTTTAAGGGCCCGGGAGGTCCTCGATATGGAACTGACCGAAAGTTTTGCCATTATACCGGTTACTTCTATCTGCGGCATGTTGGTGGCGCATCCGCAGGCGGAATATTTCGGAATACGTACGGAGTAAGGAACCGTTGCCGGATATACGACTGAATATTTACAACCATGAAAGTAATAGATATTATAAACGGAAATCACAAGCCTTTCGCTTCATTCGAGCTGGTGCCTCCTTTGAAAGGAAGCGATATCAGCAAACTTTATTCGGCCGTGAAGCCTTTGATGGAATTCGATCCTCCGTTTATCAATGTGACCGCCCATCGGGACGAAATCGAATACCGGCAGGCTGCTGACGGGACTTTCAGACAG
The DNA here is from genome assembly GCA_947630665.1 of uncultured Bacteroidales bacterium. GTDB lineage: Bacteria > Bacteroidota > Bacteroidia > Bacteroidales > UBA932 > Egerieousia. The sequence continues at coordinate 21,513 of CANRID010000036.1, forward strand.
ATTACCGTTACCAAGCGTCCCGGCTCCTTGGCGATTGCCGCCGCCATTATGCGCAAATTTCCCGTAGAGGTAGTGCCTCATATTATTTGCGGCGGCTCTACCAAATACGAGATAGAAAACCTGCTGCTGGATCTGAATTTTCTGGATATCCGGAATGTGATGGCTCTGAGGGGAGATGCGGTTCCCGGCGAGAAGTATTTTACCCCCACTCCCGGCGGCCATGTCCACAGTTGCTCCTTAGTGAAGCAGATCCGGGATATGAACCGGGGTATTTATTTGGACGATACGCTCAAGGATGCCGTTCCTACCGATTTTTGCATCGGGGTGGCGGGGTATCCCGAAAAACATTGCGAAGCCGCGAATATAGATATCGATATCGAAAACCTGAAAGCCAAGGTAGATGCCGGGGCGGATTATATCATTACCCAGATGTTTTTCGATAACGGCAAGTTTTTCCGGTTTACGGACAAATGCCGGGCGGCCGGGATTACGGTTCCTATTATTCCGGGCCTCAAACCCATCTCCACTCTCCGGCATATCGAACTGCTTCCCCACGCTTTCTCCATAGATATTCCGCAGGAGCTGATGAAAGAGCTGAAAAAATGCAGGGATCATTCGGAAATATATGCTGTCGGGATAGAATGGTGTATTATGCAATGCAAAGAATTATTATCCCGACAGGTTCCCGCCATCCATTTTTATACGATGGGAAAGGCGGATAACATCCGGGAGATTATCCGCAAGGCTTTCTGATTTTTTGGACAGAACAATTTAATAAAATAAAATCGATCGTCATGAGTGTCATTTACTCGTTTACCAACAGAACCTACTCGGTTGTCAGGGGCGTTATGGCTTTGGCTTTGGGCATTTGCCTGTTAGTATGGCCCGATTCCGCCGCCGCCCTTATCATTAAAATCATTGCGGCCTTTTTGCTGGCGGCCGGTATCCTTACGCTGATGGTGGCATTGAATGCCCGAAGAAAGACGGACGGAGAGGGAATGCCCGCTCTTACCATTATGAATATATGCGTGTATTTGGTGTTCGGCCTGCTGATTTTCATGTTCCCGAACTTTTTTCTGGGCGTGATCATGTTCCTGTTTGGAGCCGTATTGCTTTTCTTTGGGATAGGGCAACTGATAAATGTCATTTACAGTAAGAAATACATTGGAATATCCTGGGGCTTTTATGTGGTGCCCGTATTGATGATAGCCAGCGGAATCTTGCTGTTTTTCAATCCGTTTACCGTTACCATCCTGACGGCGTTTTTCGGGGCCTGTCTGGCGGTGTATGGCCTGTCGGAGATGTATTCCGCATGGAGGCTGAAGAAAGTGGTGTTCGATAAGTCGGGCAAGTATGTGGGGATTGCGGAAGATGTGCCGTACGAAGAGGTAGGGGATGAGGAAAAATAATCCCGTTGCCGGGCGTTAATAGACGAGCCAGCCGATAAAGCCGGCGGCGATAATGGTAACGATGGGGTTTACTTTGAACCATTGTCCTGCGATGAAAGCCGCTGCAAATAAAAGCCAGCTGGTCAGATCCACGAAATTGTCGGGAGTAACCAAAATGGCCGCTGCTGCCGCGATTATTCCTATGACTATGGGCCTGAGCGATTTAAGTATGGACTCGAAAAGGTTGCTTTCCTTGAACTTGGTGTAGAGTCTGCAAATGGTCAGTACGATAATGAAGGAGGGAAGCGAAACGGCGAAAGTAGCCGTCAGAGACCCCCAGAAACTGCCGGTAACCGAATATCCGATATAGGTAGCGCTGTTTATCCCGATAGGTCCCGGAGTCATCTGGGAAATGGCGATTATGTCCGTGAATGTCTGGGCATCTATCCATTGATGATTTACCACCACTTCGTTCTGAATAAGCGAAAGCATGGCGTATCCTCCACCGAAAGTGAACAGTCCTATGACGAAAAATGTATAAAATAATTGCAGATAAATCATATTATTTAAATACTATAATTGGGGAGGATTGTCTTTCTTTTTCCCGTTCCGTTTGACGAAGGTTACCGCCGTAAATATCACTCCTGCCGCCAATAAAATGTAAACGGGAGACACTTTCAGCAAGGCTATCAGCAGCGCGGTTACGGCTGCCAGCGTCCCCGTATAAATATTGAGTTTCGCTTTTTTGGCCATATTCACTACCGGAACGGCGATAAGGGCTACCACTGCCGGGCGTATTCCTTTGAATATTCTCACAACTACCGGATTGTCCTGGTATCCGGCAAAAAACAGGGCGATAGTCAGGATAATTAAAAACGGGGGGAGGATGCTCCCGATAGTGGCCACGATGCTTCCTTTAACGCCCCGGAGCCGGTAGCCTAAAAATATCGAGATATTGACCGCTAATAGGCCGGGAGCCGATTGGGAAATGGTCAATACTTCTATAAAGTCTTGTTCGTCTATCCATTTCTTTTTCTGTACCACTTCCCTTTCGATAATGGGTATCATCGCATATCCCCCGCCCAAGGTGAAAGCTCCTATTTTGGAAAAACAGCCGAATATTTGCAGGTATATGTTCATGGAACCCGTGTCCGATATCAGTTAAAAATTATATTTTCGGATGCAAAAATAACAATTAAATAACACGCTGCACAAAAAATGTATTAAATGTTTTCTTTTTGAAAATCAGTTTTATATATGTTGTGCGAAAAAAAAGTTCCGGGAATATTTGTAGGAATAAAAAATGTGTTTTATCTTTGCAACCCGTTTCTAAAACGAAACGCCTTAAAACGAAGTTCTTTGATAGCATTATAACGAGTGAAAAGGTAGAGGTTTGCAATAAACCTCGTCAATACTCTTTTTATAAGATAAGATTGTAAATCAGGATTATAAAAAGAATTTAACCGGTCAGGACAAGTTGAAAGTTATATGAAAATATATACAATGAAGAGTTTGATCCTGGCTCAGGATGAACGCTAGCGGCAGGCTTAACACATGCAAGTCGAGGGGC
>CANRID010000037.1 GCA_947630665.1 uncultured Bacteroidales bacterium
AATGGGTGGATTTCTAATCAAAAGAACATTTCTCTTCAGTCTGTAGCACTTCGTGAGGGAAGTTGCGGATTTGAGGTTCTGGTTTTTTGTCCGGGCGCGGACGATTTTCCCGTCATTGCCATAGACGATTATTTCATCGGCGTCCTGGAAAGGAACGTCCTCCGTGTCCGGCCTTTCGAACAGGGAATCTATATCGTCCGGATCCAGATTCCTTTTTCTCCGCCTTTTTTCGATCAGCTTCCCGACGGATTGTTCGAATGCCGCTATGTCTTTTTTATTCCCTTTTAAAAGGATGGCGTTTCCCCGAGGAATGATCCGTAGTCCGGGGAAATAATATCCCAGACGAGTGATAAGCCTGTCCTGTACCCCAAAAATGTCGAGGGGGTCTATTTCCGTGAGTTCTATTATCTTTTCTGTCATTTTATTTGGTCTGTTCCTAATAATAAATCTTTTTTATCAGGTCTTTGTTCAATATTTCCCGATAGGTATCGCACATTCTCTCATACTGGATCCCGCTTTTTACCTTTTCCGGATTCCCGAGGATTTCCTCCACCGGCACTGCCGTATAATCGTCTTCCAGCTCTCCCTTTTTGAAGCACCACAGATAAGTCCAGTGCGGAGCGAGAAGGGTCACTTGGCGGGTAATGTTGTTTTTTACCGCACGGATTTCCGCCATCAGCTCCAACTGCGTATAATCCGGAATGCTTTGGTTGGAAATATAATTTCCCAAGGAATAAAACACGATCTTTTCCACCTCTTCCTCCCGGGAAGGCAGCTGGTTGGAGGCATAATGGATTTCACCGGTTTGCGGTACGTGCGGATGGGTCCCGACAATTATCCTGACTCCGTGACGGAAAAGCATCCGGGCCCATTCTTTCTGCCCGGCAGAAGGATACAGCTGGTATTCGTTCCCCCAGTGGGGAAGGGCGATTATGATATCCGCTTCCTGCCGCCGGGCGCGTGCGATCACCTCTATTACGTGGACGCTGTCCATGAGGTTGATCCGGTAAGGCGCCGGTACGGGATTCCCGTTGGTGCCGTATGTAAAATTGATGAAAGCGAATCGGATGCCTTTTAAATCAAAGAAAACGGGGTTCTTTTCCTCTTCCTCCCGGTCCGAGCGGTAGGCGCCGGTATAGGGTACACCTAAGGAGTCGTATAGACGGAGGGTGGTTTCCAATCCTTTCTCCCCCTTATCCATTAAATGATTGTTGGCAAGCTGGAACAAGCCTAAGCCGCTTTCTTTCGCCTGGCGGGCAATGCTGAACGGGGCGGAAAAATGGGGATAACCCGTATAGGGAAGAATGCCCATGGGAAATTCCATATTGGCTACGGCCAGATCCGCGTTCCGGAAAGCGTCTTCTACGTATTTGAAAGTCGCGGAATAATCGTATGAATCGGGATCATCTGGGTTTTCCCCTTTTATCCGCGCACTTCTGATCTGGTATCCGTGCTGCATGACGTCTCCGATAAATACGATCCGGACGGTATCGGTGAGCGGGAGCCAGGGAGAAGGAAAAACAAGCTTTTGGCCGGATTGTTCCGGAAGCGGTTGTCCCTGCGCCCCCGTTACGGACAGACACAGCAATATCGTCAGGAATATCCCCGAAATGCGGTTTGCGGATGGAAAATGAATGTTGCGGACCATACGCCTTTGCTTGTTTTATTTTTCTTCGATGATCTTGATTTCCGGTACATCCAGCCGGATGGAGAGCCATTTCCGGAGTTTCCCCTTCTCTGAGGAAGGCATGGGTGCGGACAACCGGATGATGGCGATGGTCTCTTCTACCGTCGTATCTTTGACCACGGTTTCTCCGCGGGCCAAGGTTATGGATTTTACCTTCGGATACTGGGCGGCTATTTCTTTGGCGATTTGTTTGCTCGGAAATTCCTTGCTGTAAAATTTCTTCAGCTCCTCTTCCATTTTACTGATGATCTCCTCCCGCTTGCGTACTTCCTGTTCGTTCTGTTCGAATATGCTTTTTATCAGCTCCTGGTCTTGAATATCTTCCGGGTGCGTGGCGCTGGTTTGCTTGATGACCAACTGGTCGGGATGGATATCGTAGCGTTCGGACATTGCCCTCAGCAAGGCTTCCTCTTTCTCCGTAAGAAGTTTTCCGGCAATGGAAATGGTCAGGACGGAAGGTTTGCGGGCCTTGTGGGTAATCTGGTAATCGTAGATATAACTGTCGGGAAGCGTCCTGCTTTCGGCAATGAAACGTTTGGCCGCCTGGTTGAACTTGTTTTCCTTAATGACCGTAATGGCGGAGTAGATGCTCGGTATGATCAGGATAACGGTGAAGACGGTAATGCTGTGATGGACCTTTTTCTGCTTAACGGGATCTGAGAATTTCACGAGCGGAAATTTCAGGTATCTGACCATCAGGAACGTAGCCAGGGCGATAAATACGGAATTGATGAAATAAAGGTAGAATGCTCCCAGAAAATACAGCAGCTTGCCGTTGGCCAATCCGTACCCGGCGGTACAGAGCGGCGGCATGAGGGCGGTAGCGATGGCTACTCCCGCTATTACCGTTCCTTTTTCTTTTCTGCATACCTCTACGATGACGGCCAGACCGCCGAATAAGGCGATAAAGACATCGTAAATGGTAGGGTTGGTTCTGGCGAGCAATTCCGTAGGAGCTTCCAGCGCCAAAGGGGTGATGAGAAAGAAGATGGTGGAAGCTACGATGCTGATGCCCGTCATGATGAGCAGGTTCTTGAAAGATTTCTTCAATAACTCCGTATCGTTGATTCCCAATGCCAGTCCCACACCCATGATAGGCCCCATCAGAGGCGATATGAGCATGGCACCTATGATGACCGGAATGGAATTCACGTTCAGGCCGACGCTTGCGATGGCCGTGGCGAAAATGAGAATCCATACGTTGGCTCCCCGGAATTCTATATTCGATTTGATCTGGGACTGGGCCAGCGGAATATCGATATGTCCGGATAAATTGGTTATTTGTTTAATCTGTTGGATCAGATAATTCATTCCTGGAATGCTTTTTTAGTTCTAACGAATTGTAAATATACATTTTTTTTGTGAGTATGGCATTATTTCCTACTTTTGTATAAGATAGATTTTTGTAAATACGATAAATGTTTGTCGGGAGAAAAAGAGTAAAATTATGAAATTGAAAACATTGTTATTCTGCTTTTTGCTGGTATGCTCCCTGAGTGGTTGCGATTGGGTGAAAGCCAGGTTAGGTATGGCCACTTCGGAGGATATCCGGCGGATGAAATCAGAGCTGGAGGAGAAAACCGCCATGGAACAACGGATGAGAGATTCGTTGGAGAAAATGCGGTTGGATTCCCTGCAGGCGGCCCGGGCGCTTCAAACAGACGGACAGCGGTTAGACAAACGTTTTTATGTGATCGTAGGCAGTTATATACTTAAGTCGAATGCCGACAATATGTATGCCCATATCGAGAAGCTGGGTCTGAAGCCTTCCCGGATCAAGACGAAAAACGGATATGAAATGATCGCGTCGGGAGGCGGATTCGAAACTCTCCCGCAGGCTTGCGCCTATTGGAACGAATTGTATTACAGAGATGATTTCTCGGCGGATATCTGGATATACGATGCCTTAGAAGGGCTGCATTCGGAGGAAAATCCTAAGTAACAATACATAATAATAATAAAAACGGATTAAATATAATGAAAACAACTGCTTTCACTCAGAAACATATAGATCTGGGTGCTAAAATGGTTCCTTTCGCAGGTTACAATATGCCTGTGGAATATGTGGGTATCAAGGACGAACATTTAGCCGTGCGCGAAAACGCAGGGGTATTCGATGTGTCCCACATGGGCGAATTTTGGGTAAAGGGTCCCAATGCCCTGAAATTCGTGCAATACGTCACTTCCAACGATGCTTCCGTGCTTGTTCCGGGCAAGGTCCAATATTCCTGCCTGCCGAATGGAAAGGGGGGTATCGTAGATGATCTGCTGGTTTACTGTATCGATCCGGAAACTTATTTTTTAGTAGTGAATGCCGCCAATATAGATAAGGATTGGGCGCATCTGGCTGCTATCGCACCCAAGTTCGGCATTACTCCCGGCAAAGAATTGTATAACGCTTCCGATGAAATCTGCCAGTTGGCCATTCAGGGTCCGAATGCTTTGAAAATCATGCAGCGTATCTGCGACAAGTCTGTGGAAGATATGGAATATTATACTTTCAAGAAAATGACCGTCGCCGGGATTCCTGACGCGATTTTTTCCACTACGGGCTATACCGGTTCCGGCGGATGCGAAGTGTATGTGGCCAATGAGGACGCCGATAAATTATGGAACGGAGTATTCGAGGCCGGCAAGCCGGAAGGCCTTCGTCCGATCGGGTTAGGAGCGCGCGACACGTTGCGTCTGGAAATGGGTTTCTGCCTGTACGGAAACGATATAGACGATACCACATCTCCGTTGGAAGCCGGCTTGGGATGGATCACCAAATTCAATGATGTCAAAGGCGATTTTATAGACAGGGATTACTTGCTCAAGCAAAAGGCGGAAGGACTGAAAAGAAAGCTGTGCGGTTTCGAGATGGTGGATAAAGGGATCGCCCGCCATGGCTACGAGGTTTGCGATGCGGAAGGAAACGTAATAGGACACGTGACTTCCGGTACCATGGGTCCGAGTGTCGGCAAGGCCATCGGAATGGCTTACGTGGCGGCTCCTTTATATAAGGCCGATTCCGAGATCTTTATTAAGATAAGGGACAGGCTGTTGAAAGCCAAAGTGGTTAAAACGCCTTTCTATAAAAAATAAATTGTAAAGGAATTTTCGAAAACGAACTCCCGCATAGTTGCTGTACGGCTGTCGGGAGTTTTATTTTTGATTTAAAGGCTTCCGGGATGGATAATAACAGTAATTTCGGTTTTAATACGGGCGAAAAGGTCTTCGATTGGGCCCGTAATGTTTCCTTTGCCGTCACCATTTGCGATGCGGAGGGAAAAATTCTTTATATGAACGAAAAATCGGTCTCCGTGTTTGCAAAATACGGAAATCTGATCGGCTGCAACCTGAAGGATTGTCATTCCGCCGCTTCGTGGGAAATCATCACCCGGCTTCTCTCCACAGGCGGGTCCAATACCTATACGATCCGGAAAAACGGAAAATCCAAACTCATTTATCAGACGCCCTGGTATGCGGTCTCCGGAACCGGAACGGAAAAACGGATAGGCGGCTTGGTAGAAATTTCCATAGAATTGCCTCCCGAGATGCCGCATTATGTCCGGGAATGAATTTTGCAGACACACACCATCGGACGATTATTTTATAACATTAAAACAAGGATATGGGAAATTTTAAATTCGCGCATAACAATATCAATGTCAGGGATCTGGACAAGAGCATGAATTTCTATGAACAGGCATTCGGCCTGAAGGAGGTCCGCCGCATTACTCCGGAAGACGGCTCGTTTATCATCGTATATCTGTCCGACGGATCGAGCGTACACCAGCTGGAACTGACCTGGCTCCGGGACTGGGACCGTCCTTATAATCTGGGAGATAACGAGTTTCATCTGGCGTTCCGGACCACGGACTTTCAGGCGGCCCACCGGTTGCATGAGGAAATGGGATGTATCTGTTACGAGAATCCTAAAATGGGGATTTATTTTATCTCGGATCCCGACGGTTACTGGCTGGAAGTGATTCCCGAAAGAAAATAATTTTTAATGAACAGCAAGCCGGGAGCAGAAATATGAAAAAAGACGGATTCGGCATATTCGGCAAAAAGGCGGTCCTTTTGGTGGGATTCTTATTGCTTTTGACCTCCGGATATGCCCAGCAGCAGATAATTGCGACTGCGGACGATATCGAGGATGCGCTCCAGCGCCATGTAATGTTTGTGACGGCCGATTCCCTGCAGGGGCGTCCTGCCGGCAGTCCGGGTGAGGAAAGAGTCGCGGAATATATATACGATGAGCTTCTGAAAAGCGGGGTCACGATGATTTCCCCGCGTACGGGAGACGATTTCTATATATCTCTGCGGGATCTGGGCCTCCCGGAAAAGGAGGGAATGCCCGATACGCTGCATTCGCGGAATGTAATAGGAGTGGTGCCGGGGTACGATCGAAATTTACGCGAAGAATATATCGTCATAGGGGCGCATATAGATCATTTGGGAGTTCATAAGATAAATGTGAACGGGGAGCAGCAGGTACAGATATATCCCGGGGCGGACGATAACGCATCGGGCGTGGCGACCTTATTGGAGGTGGCCAGGCAGATTTCCGCTTCCCGTTTCCTGTTCAAGCGCTCGGTGATTTTCGCCTTTTTCGGAGCGGAAGAGCTGGGGATGCTCGGAAGCTGGTATTTTCTGAACCGCTCATTTCAAGAGACGGACAATATCGTAGCCATGATCAATTTAGATATGGTGGGCCGCAGCGGGAATGAAAATAAAATACAAGTTTATACCGTTGCTCCCAACTGGATATTCAATTCCTTGGTGAAAGAACTTTCTTCCCGTCCTCTGAGTTTGCAGACCTCCACCCTCCCGACAGATTGTTTCCCTTCCGACCACCGGCTGTTTTATGAGAAAAATATTCCCGTCATGTTATTTACCAGCGGGGTCCATCGGGATTATCATACTCTGCGCGACAGACCCGGCCTGTTGGATTATAAGCAGATGGAAAAACTTACGGAGTTCGTCTCCGCCGCCGCGCTGAATATTGCGGACAGGGTAGAGCGGATCGCCGATTCTTTTCGGGCCGCGGATCCTTCCGCGGGAGAAAAGGAACCGGTCTATACCCAGTATGATGTGGATAAAAAGGCGCAATTCCTGCACGGAGACGAAAGGCAGTTTCTCGATAAATGGGTGTATCCTTATGTCAAATATCCCGACAGCGCCGTAGCGGCCGGGGAGACAGGTACGGTTATCGTGAATTTCATTGTGGAGAAAGACGGAAGAGTAAGCCATGTGGAGGTCGTAAGGGGAGTGAGCGATGATATAGACGATGAAGTGATGAAGGTAATATCCGCTTCTCCCAAATGGAAAGCCGCCCAGTTGAAAGGCTCTCCCGTCCGCGTGAAGATTTCCGTGCCCGTAGAGTTCCGGCTGAGCAATTCGTCCGCCAAGTTGCGTCTTAAATAAACCTCAGAAAGTTGATAAAAGTTTACTACATTTGTAGCTTGAAAAAATGTAAGCTGAAATGGAGTACGATTTTTTAGACATCGAGAAAAAATGGCAGGCGTATTGGGCTGAAAACAAGACTTTCGAGGTTAAGGCCGATCCGTCGAAACCCAAGTATTACGTATTGGACATGTTCCCCTATCCGTCGGGAGCGGGGCTGCATGTGGGGCATCCCTTAGGTTATATAGCCAGCGATATATACAGCCGATACAAGAGGCTGAAAGGATTCAATGTACTCCATCCGATGGGTTACGACGCATTCGGCTTGCCGGCGGAACAATATGCCATACAAACCGGGATGCACCCTGCCGAAACGACTGAAAAAAATATCCGCAGATACCGGGAGCAATTGGACAGAATCGGTTTTTCGTATGACTGGAGCCGGGAAGTGCGCACCTGCGATCCTGCTTATTATAAATGGACCCAATGGGCGTTTCTTCAGATGTTCGGGCATTATTATGATAAGGATACGGATAAGGCGCAGCCCGTTTCGCAGTTGGAGGAAATTTTTGCCCGGGAAGGCAATGCCGGCGTAAACGCCGCATGCGGGGATGTGGAGATTTTTACCGCGGAGCAATGGAATGCTTTCGATGAAAAGCGCAGGAGCGATATCCTGATGAAATACCGTATCGCTTATCAGGGAGAAACCGCCGTGAACTGGTGTCCGGCTTTGGGAACGGTACTGGCGAATGATGAGGTCAAGGAGGGGCTTTCCGTCCGGGGCGGATATCCGGTGGAGCAAAAGAAGATGAAACAGTGGCAATTGCGGGTTTCGGCCTATGCAGACCGGCTGCTTCGGGATATGGAGGAGTTAGAATGGACCGATTCCCTTAAAGATATGCAGCGGAACTGGATAGGAAAGTCGCAGGGTGCCGAAATGATTTTTAAAGCGGTCAATGAAAATCCCGCTTCCGGCGCTCCGGGTCCCCAGGAATATGAAATGACTATTTTCACCACCCGGGCCGATACGGTCTTCGGAGTTACATTCATGGTGCTGGCTCCGGAAAGCGAGTGGGTGGAAAAACTGACGACCCGCGACCGGAAAGAGGATGTTAAAGCCTATCTGGTCCAGGCGAAAAGAAAAACGGAACGGGAAAGGATGGCCGAAACCCGCAAAGTGACGGGGGTATTTACGGGGTCATACGCCGTAAACCCGTTCACGGGAGATAAAGTGCCGGTCTGGATTTCAGAGTATGTGCTGGCCGGGTACGGGACGGGAGCCATTATGGCGGTTCCGGCGCACGACAGCAGGGACTATGCTTTTGCGAAACAATTCAATTTGCCGATCATCCCGTTGATAGAAGGATGCGATATAAGCCGGGAAAGTTTCGATGCCAAAGAGGGAATCTTGTGCAATTCCGGATTCCTGTCGGGAAAAACGGTACAAGAAGCTATTCCTGCCGCTATCGATGAGGTGGAAAGATTGGGAATCGGCAAGAGAAGAATCAATTATCGCCTCAGGGATGCGATTTTCTCCCGCCAGCGGTATTGGGGGGAACCGTTCCCGATTTATTACAAGGACGGGGTTCCGCTTCCCGTGCCGGAAGAAGATCTGCCGCTGAGACTTCCGGAAGTGGATAAATTCCTCCCGACCGAGGACGGGGAACCTCCTTTAGGCAGGGCCGCCAACTGGACCTACAAGGGCTATCCGCTGGAAAAAAGCACTATGCCGGGATTCGCAGGCAGCAGCGCGTATTATCTCAGATATATGGATCCTCATAACGATACCGCTTTAGTGAGCCGCGAGGCCGATCTTTACTGGAAAAACGTGGATTTGTATATCGGCGGTACGGAGCATGCTACCGGACATCTGATCTATTCGCGCTTCTGGAATAAGTTTTTATACGATCTGGGCTATGTGACGGAAAAGGAACCGTTCAAAAAGTTGGTAAATCAGGGAATGATCCAGGGACGTTCCAATTTCGTATATCGCATTAAGAATACCAATACTTTCGTTTCGTGCGGACTGAAAGAGGGCTATGACACTACGGAAATTCACGTGGATGTGAATATCGTTTATAATGACAGGCTGGATGTGGAAGCTTTCCGTAAATGGAGGCCCGAGTTCGCGGATGCCGAATTCATTTTAGAAAACGGAGAATATATCTGCGGATACGGGGTGGAAAAGATGAGCAAATCCATGTTCAATGTGGTGAATCCCGACAATATCTGTAATTCCTACGGGGCCGATACTCTCCGGTTATACGAGATGTTCTTGGGGCCGCTGGAGCAGTCCAAACCCTGGGATACGAAAGGGATAGATGGCGTACACCGGTTCCTTAAGAAATTCTGGAGGCTGTTTTTTACAGGGGATGTGTTCGGCGTATCCGAGGAAAAGGCGGGGGCGGCCGAGCTGAAGGTCCTGCATAAACTGATCCGGAAAGTGGATGAGGATGTGGAGAACTTTTCGTTCAATACCTCCGTCAGCGCATTTATGATCGCGGTGAACGAGTTGCAGGAACTCCGCTGCAATAAACGGGAGATTTTGGAAAAAATGGTGATATTGCTTTCTCCTTATGCGCCGCATATTTCGGAAGAATTGTGGAGCCTGTTAGGACACCGGGAGAGCGTTACGTATGCTTCTTTCCCGGAATATGTGGAGGCTTATACCATAGAGAATACCGTGGAATATCCCGTTTCCTTCAACGGAAAGATGCGTTTCAAGGTGACGTTGCCTAAGGATCTGCCGGCGGGAGAAGTGGAAAAGGCCGTTCTGGCCCATGAAAGTACGGCTAAATATTTAGGCGGGGCGAAAGTCAGGAAAGTGATTGTGGTTCCGTCCAAGATAATCAATATCGTATTTTAGAATCGTTCTGCGGAAAGGTGCGGAAGGGCTGTCGGGAAATCCGGCATATCGGAAAATTCGATGAGACTCGAAATATATCATATCGATGCATTTGCCCGGGAGGTTTTCAAAGGAAATTCCGCCTGCGTGGTCATGATGCGGCAACCGATAGATGCGGATGTGATGCTGAAGATTGCTGCGGAGAACGGCGTGGCGGAAACGGCTTTTATATTGAAGACTCCGCAGGGGTACGGACTCCGTTGGTTTACTCCCGATCTGGAGATGGATTTATGCGGTCATGCGACTTTAGCCGCTGCCTGGGTAATGTTTCATTTTTATGAAAAACAGGCGGATACGATCCGTTTCAATACGTGCGAGGGCGTAATCTCCGTCGTGCGGGAAAAAGAGTCCGGATTTTCCGGATGTACGGCAGATGAAGCGAACCCGCTTTATACTCTGGATTTTCCCTGCCGGCCCGGAACGCCCGCCGAATTGCCTGCTGAGATTTATGCGGCCCTGAGTATAAAGCCGGCGGAAACCTATTTGTCCCGGGATTATCTGCTGGTGTATGAAAATGCGGCTCAGATCCGGGAAATACGTATCGACCGCAATGAATTCGACAAAATCGATTTGGGAGTGGGCGGGGTGATCGTTTCCGCTCCGGGAGAGGGGGAAGGATGCGACTTAGTTTCGCGTTTTTTTACTCCTCGGGCTACCATTCTGGAAGATCCGGTTACCGGATCGGCGCACTGCACGCTGGTTCCCTACTGGAGCGCCCGGCTCGGAAAAAACGTATTGTCCGCCCGGCAGCTTTCCGCGCGGGGAGGGGAATTGTACTGCCGTTTGGAAAACAGTCGCGTCCGTATCAGCGGAAACGCTGTCTGCTTTATGAAAGGATCGATCGAAATCTGAGTCCGGTTTTCGCAGGAACTTTCAGATAATCATGCTTTTATGCCGGCTTGCTCCGTTATGGGCGTTTATGGGGACGGATTGGGGAAGGTAAGGGTCCGGCGACATGACAGAAAAGATAAAAAAGGATAATGAAATGAATGAAAAAGTAAAAACGATTTTGGGAGAGGTCAAGGCTTATCTGATTATTACGATAGGACTTCTGATTTATGTAATGGGCTGGCAGATATTCGTGCTTCCGAACGGGATGCTCGGCGGCGGGGTTTCGGGTATGGGCGCTATCCTGTTCTATGCCTTCGGAATTCCCATCAGCTGGTCTTTTCTCCTGATTAATCTGGTCCTGTTGATTATAGCGTTGAAAGTGTTGGGCAAGGGATTCGGATTGAAAACCGTCTATGCCATTATTGCGACTTCCGTGTTTTTCGATATCGTACCTGCATGGCTTCCGCAGGTATTCATTCAGGAAGTGGCCATTTCCAACGGGAAATTGCTATGCGCCATCTTCGGAGGAGTATGTTCCGGACTGGGAATCGGCATTTGCTTCTCCCAGGGGGGAAGCACCGGCGGGACAGATATCATAGCTTTGATGATAACCAAATACCGGAATATATCTCCGGGAAGGATTATTTTGCTGATCGATGTGGTTACCATCGCCTCTTTCTTGCTGCTGCCTGCCAAGGAGATCGTGGATTCTACCGGAGCGGTGACGGGCGTGGAGAGCATCGGCCAGCGTTTTGCTACCATTCTGTACGGATATTTGCTCATAGGCGCGTGCAGTTATACTATCGATTTGTTCTTGGCCGGTTCCCGACAGTCGTTGCAGGTATTTATATTTTCAAAGAAATATGCTGAAATCGCGGATGCCATTATTTCCGATGTCAAGCGCGGCGTTACTCTGATCGATGCTCAGGGCTGGTACACCAAAGAACGCAGCAAAATCGTTATGGTGATCGTCCGGAAAACGGATATCAATATGGTTTACAGGGTTGTGAAGTCGATAGATCGGGATGCTTTCATGTCGGTAGATAGCGTTACGGGAGTGTACGGCAAAGGTTTCGACCAAATTAAAAAATAGACGGCGGCCCGAATAAATTTTTGAAATCCGCAAAATAATTCCAAAATTCCGTATTTTCTGACAACCGTTGGTATATCTTTTTGAATTGTAGAGAGTTGCTTTATATTTTTGTATAACTAATTTACTTAAATATGAAGGGGCTATTTTCATTTTCATGGTTCGGGATATATCCGGAATTATTTTTACTGCTTGTCTATCTTATATTTCTAATATGGCTTTCGTGCGGATTTTTTTTAAAGGGGCAGAGGTTTATATATAAAGAGGCATGCACGGTTTTCGCCACGATATTTCTGGCGGTCGTGGCGGAGTTATTGTATGTCCATCATGATTTCCGGTTCCTTATATTAAAGCTTACGCTGCTGACGCTTCCTTTGTTGCTTATGTGGTTTCCGGTTCCGGGAGGGGAAGATTTCTCGGGAGCCGCCCGGGAAGCGGCCGGAGGAAACCGTTTCCCGGGATACTGTATTTTTATCTGGGCGGGGGCTTTTCTGCTGGATACGGGCCGTTTGTATAACGAGGCGGACACGTTGCTGTGGGTATATCTATATGCTTTTTCCCCGATAGCGGCCGCTTTTCTTTTTTGGTGCGCGTTGGTAGCGGATACCCGTAGAAAAAATAAATCTCCCGACAGTTTCCTGCCCCCGGAGCATCTCTCCGGTTGCCCGCCTCTTCGATTGTTGTTATTCTGCCTGTTCGGAGTGGTGCTTTATACGGCCATCGATCTATCGGCCGATGTCCGTAACGGAGAAGTGGCGGACGGGGTGCCTGTCGGGACGATTCCCGGCGCGGCGGTTCTTCTGTTAGTACAGCTTTTATGTACGCCCTCTGTCTGGGAGGGCATATTGCACCGGTTTTTCCCTTTCCGGACGGGAAGCACCGCTTGCCGCGTTTCCGAAAAAGGCCCGCCTTCGGAAAGCAATGTAGGAAAAAGATACGGCAGAGGAGGTTCTTATTCCTGTCCGGCGGAGGAAGGAAAATGTAAAAAATATTACGGAAGAGATGGCACTCCTGTCGGGAGAATCAATGATCTGTTAGAGGACGGTGCGGATGAGGATGCGGTTATTATGCGGCGTCTGATCCATTATTTCGAGAAGGATAAGCCGTTCCTGAATCCGTATTTGAAGATAGGGGAGGTGGCTTTGCAGATTTATACCAATAAGACTTATCTGTCCAAGGCCCTGAACCGGAAAATGGCGAAAAACTTTAATCAGTTCGTAAATTATTTCAGGATCAGGGAAGCGTGCAGGATGTTTATGGAATGTCCGGGATTCCGTGCGCAGGAGTTGTGCGATAAATGCGGATTCAATTCCATTTCATCTTTTTCTACGGCTTTCAGAATCAATACCGGATATTCTCCTGCGGAATGGTGCAAAGAGGTAAAAAGCAAATTGAATAATGATGAATCGGTTTTGTTGGATGAGTATTTTATATGAGATGAAGATGTTGGGTAGAAAAGGTACAGGACGGATCCGTTCCTGTATCAAATGCGGCGTGATCCGGTTTGCGGAATTTTTGTTGTTCCGGGCGGAGGAAAGGGCGGCTGTGATCCGTCCGCTGGGGGATCCGTCGGAAACGGATGATAGTGGGGCCGATGGCCGGAGAGAAGAAACTTTTGTTTTGTCGGGATACAACGGAAATATGACGCCGTGCAGCGTCCGGCAAAAGGAGGAGGATGTTTTGGCCGGTGTTTCCATGCGGATGGATTCTTTTGTAAGGGATAAAAAAATATTTCTGGATCCGGATCTTACGCTCGAGAGATTGGCCGGGGAGATAGGCAGTAACCGGACTTATTTATCTCGGGCGCTGGCGCGCTATAAAGGTGTCCATTTTAACCGCTATATTAATTCTTATCGGCTGCGGCATGCGGCAGGATTGCTGGAAGATGGCGCGGCGGGGGAGGATATGCTGGATATGGCTTTGCTGTCGGGATTTAAAAATACAAGAACTTTCAGGCGTGCGCTGGAGGAGAGTTCCGGGGATGAGCTTTTATATTTGAAAAAGCGGTATATTTGCAAATAAACGGATATTGTATGGCAGACGAAAAGATTATTTTTTCCATGAACGGGGTGGGTAAGATCCTGCCGAATAATAAGGTGATACTCAAAGATATATATCTTTCCTTCTTTTACGGGGCCAAGATAGGGATTATCGGGCTGAACGGCAGCGGGAAATCCACGCTGATGAAGATCATAGCCGGCCTGGAGAAATCCTATCGGGGAGAGGTGGTATGGGCTCCGGGGTATAGCGTGGGGTATCTGGAGCAGGAACCCTATATAGACGATACGAAAACGGTAAGGGAAGTGGTGGAGGAAGGAGTGCAGGAAGTGGTGGATCTGATGAAAGAGTATGAGGCGGTGAATGCGAAATTCATGGAGCCGATGGACGATGAGCAGATGAACAAGCTGATAGAGTATCAGGGAGAGCTTACGGAGAAGATCGAGCATGTGAACGGTTGGGAATTGGATTCCAAATTGGAGAGGGCTATGGATGCGCTGATGTGCCCGGAACCGGATATGCCGGTGAAGAATCTCAGCGGCGGAGAGCGCAGGAGGGTGGCTTTGTGCCGGCTTCTTTTGAGGGAACCGGATGTGTTGCTGCTGGATGAACCTACCAACCATTTGGATACGGAGAGCATTCAATGGTTGGAAGCTCATTTACAGCAGTATAAGGGAACGGTAATAGCCGTAACGCACGACCGGTATTTTTTGGACAATGTAGCAGGATGGATCCTGGAATTGGATAGGGGGGAAGGGATTCCATGGAAAGGGAATTATTCTTCCTGGCTGGAACAGAAGTCTCTGCGCCTGAAGCAGGAGGAAAAACAGGAGAGCAAGCGGCGCAAGACATTGGAGCGGGAGTTGGAATGGGTAAGAATGGCTCCCAAGGCACGCCAGGCCAAATCCAAGGCCCGTCTGTCCGCTTATGAAAAAATGCTCGGTGAGGACGGCCGCCAGAAAGAAGAGAAGTTGGAGATATTTATTCCGAATGGCCCCCGGTTGGGTACTAACGTGATAGAGGCGGTAGATGTAACCAAGGCTTTCGGAGACAAGGTCCTGTACGAGGGATTGAATTTCAAATTGCCGCCGGCCGGAATCATTGGAGTGATCGGTCCGAACGGGTGCGGTAAAACTACCCTTTTCCGGCTGATAATGGGGTATGACAAACCCGATAAGGGAACTTTTACTGTCGGCGAGACGGTGAAGCTGGCCTATATCGATCAGCAGCATAAACAAATAGATCCGGATAAGACCGTATATGAAACCATTGCGGAGAATTCGGATTTCGTCAGGTTGGGAAATAAGGAGGTGAATGCGCGGGCGTACGTGTCGAGATTCAATTTCTCGGGCGCCGATCAGGAGAAAAAATGCGGCGTTCTGAGCGGAGGCGAGCGCAACCGGCTGCATCTGGCCCTGACTTTAAAAGAGGAGGCGAATGTACTGTTGCTGGACGAGCCTACCAATGACGTGGATGTGAACACGATCCGGGCGCTGGAGGAAGGTCTGGAGAACTTTGCGGGATGCGCCGTAGTGATTTCTCACGACCGCTGGTTTCTGGACCGTATCGCTACCCATATTCTGGCCTTTGAGGGGGACTCCAAAGTGTATTTTTTTGAAGGATCTTATACGGAGTATGAGGAAAACAAGAAAAAACGACTCGGTGATGTGCAGCCTAAACCGTTTAAATACAAAAAGTTGATGGAATCGTAGGCCGGGCCGGGCTTCTATTCGTTGAGTTCTAACCACCGGAGGGTTTTTTCGTCCAACAGTTCCATGACGGTGCCGATCCGGCAAGAAGCCTCCATTAACTGGTCGGTGTTTAACGTACCGCTGGAAAGGGATTCTTCGAGCGTTTGTTTCTCCTTTTCCAGACTTTCTATCTCTTTTTCGAGCGAATCCGACTCCCGTTGTTCTTTATAGGATAATTTTTTCTTTTTGCCGGTGCCTGTCCGGGTTTCCGGGGAGTCCTGAGACGGATTCTCCGGAACATTTTCTTTGGCCTTGCGTCTTTCTTTTTCCCCGGATTTTTCCGCAAGCCGTTTTTGCGATTCCCTTTTCTCCTTTTCCCGCTCTTTTATATATTCCCGATAGCCGGAGTAGTTTCCCACGAAATCTTTGATTTTACCGTTGCCTTCGAAGATGAACAGGTGGTCGGCCAGCTTGTCCAGAAAGAAACGGTCATGCGAGACGATGAGCAGGGAACCGGCAAAATTTTTCAGATATTCTTCCAATACGTTCAGAGTGAGCAGGTCCAAATCATTGGTGGGTTCGTCGAGAATGAGAAAATTCGGATTTTTCATCAAAACCGTCAGCAGATACAGCCGCCGTTTCTCTCCGCCGCTGAGTCTTTCGACTTTAGTATAGTGAGTGTCGGGAGGAAACAGAAAATAATTGAGGAACGCACTTGCCGGCACCGTTTTGCCGTCGTTCAGCGTTACCACCTCCGCGATTTTCCGTACGGTATCTATTACCGTATCTTCCGGATCGAACTGCATTCCCGATTGTTTGTAGTAGCCGAATACTACGGTTTCGCCCGTTTCGATCTCCCCTCCGGTAGGTTTCAGATCTCCGGCGAGCAGATTCAGGAACGTGCTTTTCCCCACGCCGTTTTTCCCCACGATCCCTATTTTTTCTCCCGGAGCGAAATTATAGGTAAAATCCTCCACTCCCGTAAAATCTTCCCACACATATTTCAAATGTTTGCAGTAGATGATTTTTTTTCCCAGTCGGGAGATTCCTACATGGTTGATATCTAAGTTTCTTTCCGTTACGGTCCGGAAAGCCTTTTCTTTGAGTTCCGTAAAGGCATCCACCCGGTATTTGGCTTTGGTCCCCCGGGCGCACGGCGTACGGCGTATCCAGTCCAGTTCCCTGCGGAACAGATTCCTGGCCCGCTCGGTTTCCGCCTTGAAATTCCGTTCCCGTTCCTCTCTTTTTTCCAGAAAATAGGAATAGTTTCCCTTATAGGAATAAAGCGTGCCGTCGGCCAGTTCAAGAATCTGATTGCAGACCCGGTCCAGAAAATACCGGTCATGGGTGACCATCAACAAGGTACACCGGGACCGGGAAAGATAGGTTTCCAAATATTCGATCGTTTCCAGATCCAAGTGGTTGGTCGGCTCGTCCATAATCAGGAAATCGGGCCGGTTGATGAGCATCGCCCCGATTGCCACCCGCTTGATTTCTCCTCCGCTGAGTTCTTTTATTTTCTGGTCGAGTTTCTCTAATTTCAGACTGTAGAGGATTTCCTTGATCTCCTGCTCGTAGTTCCATGCGTCCGCCTGATCCATGGCCGTGATGGCTTTCTCCAACTCTTTTTTGTCTCCCGACAGCAAGGCGCTTTCATAATTGCGGATAATCCGCGCCTTATTGCCGGAGCCCCCGTAAACGACTTCGAAAACGGTACTGTCGGGATGAAAATGGTGTTCCTGTTCCAGAAAAGCGATGGAAATGTTCCGCAGGAAGGTTACCTTTCCCTCTCCGTCGGAGCTGTCTTTTCCCGCGAGAATATTGAGTAAAGATGTTTTTCCGGTGCCGTTGGGTGCGATCAGGGCGATTTTATCCCCTTCATTGATATTGAAACTTATGTTCCGGAATAAAGTCCGGGGACCGTAAGATTTGGATAAATTTTCTACTTGAAGATAACTTGCCATATTTATATCGCTCTCGATAGGGGGGTAAAGATAATAATAAAAATAAAAACAAAAACAGCCGCCTGGCAGAGCGGCTGTCGGTTCAGTTGCGTTATGTAAAACTTTTCGAAGCCGGCGCCTCTTAGAGTTCTATTTTTGTCGGTTTGATCATGTGTTTAGGATCCAGGATCTTGTCGAGCTGCTCCTTAGACAGGAGTTTTTTGTCCAATACGAGCTGGTAAACGCTCTTGCCCGTTTCCAACGCCTCTTTGGCTACTTCGGTACTGTTGGCATATCCGATATAAGGCTTCAGGGCGGTAACGATGCCGATGCTGTTTTCTACCAGTTCACGGCAATGTTTCGCGTTGGCGGTGATGCCGTCGATACATTCCACGCGCAGGGTGTCGAAGCCCGCTCTAAGCCATTGGGCGGATTCCACCAACGTCTCTACTAATACGGGTTCCATTACATTCAGCTCGAGCTGTGCAGCTTCAGATGCGAAGGCAATGGTAGTGTCGTTACCGAATACTTTGAAACATATCTGATTCATTACTTCCGGAATAACCGGATTTACCTTGCCCGGCATGATGGAAGAACCCGGCTGCTTCGGCGGGAGATTGATCTCACCTAAACCTGTGCGGGGACCGGACGACATCAAACGGAGGTCGTTGCATATTTTGGATACGCGGATGGCCAGCCCTTTGAGGGCGGAGGAATAACCGGTCATGCTGGAAGTATCGTTGGTAGCTTCCACCAAATCTTTGGCCAGTTTGATATCCCAACCGGTAATCTGTTTGATATATTTGGTGCAGGCTTCTGCGTAACCCGGTTCGGCTGTGATTCCGGTCCCGATAGCGGTGGCTCCCATATTGATGGTAAGGAATTCCTTAGCTGCGGCATCGAGCTTTTTAGCCTCGTTTTTCAATGCGGTTGCGAAAGCGTTAAAGGTTTGGCCTAAGGTCATAGGTACGGCGTCCTGCAATTGGGTGCGGCCCATTTTTATCACTTTGGCAAATTCTTTCGCCTTCTTTTCGAAGGAAGCGATCAGTTTTTCCAACGAGCCCTTTACATCGTGATGGATCATATAGAGACCCAAGTGCATGGCTGTAGGGTATGCATCGTTGGTAGATTGGGCCATATTTACATGATCGTTAGGGTGAAGATACTGGTATTCACCATGCTTCTTGCCCATGATCTCCAGTCCTCTGTTGGCGATTACCTCGTTGGCGTTCATGTTGCAGCTCGTACCTGCGCCTCCCTGGATCATGTCTATCGGGAAATGCTCTAAATGCTCTCCTTTCATCAATTCATCGCAGGCTTTTGCGATGGCGTCCTTAATATTGTCGGGAAGCAGGCCCAACTCGTGATTGGCTAAAGCGGCGCCTTTTTTCACCATTCCGAATGCCTTGATGAATTCCGGATAATCTCCCAGCTTATGATTGCTGATATTGAAATTCTCGATGGCCCTTAATGTCTGTACTCCGAACAATGCTTCGGCCGGCACTTCCTTGTTGCCGAGCAGATCGTGTTCTGACCTGGTTTTTCCGGTTGTTTTAAATTTATATTGGATCATGATTATTTATAAATTATAATTTTTGGTTAATTAATATTGTATTATGTTTAGCTATACATAGTACAAATGTAATAAATAATAACAAAAAACCAAATAAAAACAGGCATGATCGGATTACAGAGCGCAATCGGTCAGATAAAGAATTTGTTGACTTTGGCTAAAGCTGTAGGCAGGGCGAATACCACTACGCGATCATAGGGCTTGATATTCGTATCGCCTTTGGCTATAAAACTTTCATTTCCCCGGATAATTCCCCCGATAATGGCTTCTTTGGGAAAGTTCAGATCCTTGACGGGACCTGTCGTTATCAGGCTGTTAGGATTGACGATAAATTCCAGGATTTCCGCATCCGATCCGTTCAGACATTTGATGGAGCGGACTTTGTTGCTTAGGGTGAACCGGAAGATACGTCCTGCCGTGATAAGTTTTTTATTGATTACGGCATCCACTCCCATCCCTTCCGCCAATTTGATATATTCGATGTTTTCCACTTCCGCAATGGTCTTGCCCACTCCCACTTTTTTGGCAGCCACGCAGGAAAGGATATTGGTTTCGGAGCTGCTGGTAACCGCTACGAAGGCGTCCATGTTTTTTACATCTTCTTCTAACAATAAATCCGAATTTCTGCCGTCTCCGTTGATAATGAGTGATTTATTCAGTATCTCCGACAGGTATTCGCATCTTTCTTTCCGTTGTTCGATTATTTTGATATGTTCTACATCCCTTTCTAACTTCCGGGCGAGCATTTCCCCGATTCTGCCTCCCCCCACGATCATCAACCGTTTGATGTCGATTTCATTCTTACCGGAAAAACTCATCGCCTCCGTTACCCCTTCTTTGGTGGAGATGACGAAGACCAAATCGTTTTCCTGGAACTTCACTTCGGAGTTGGGAATGATAGTGGTCCCGTTGCGGGCGATGGCGACTGCTTTAAAAAGGATATCCCCGTCGGGAGCGGACAGATCATATATGCTTTTGCTAATCAGCGGAGCGCCGTCTTCGAGACGGAAAACCACCATTTGCAATTTTCCCCGCGCGAATTCCATAAATTCCGTGGTCCCGGTCTGGCGCAGCAGGTCTATGATTTCGTAAGCCGCTATTTTCTCCGGATAGAAAAGCAGGTCGATTCCTAATTCCGTGAAAAGCAACTTATTCTCGTGGTCCAAGTATTCATCGTTATTGATCCTTGCCGTAACTTTCTTACTGCCCATCTTTTTTGCGAGCATGGCGCTGATAAGATTTACGTCCTGCTCTTGAGCCGGGCTGACGGCGATAAAAAGATCCGCTTCCGGAACGCCGGCTTTTTCGAGGGTCCTGATAGAGGTGGGAGAGCCTTCTACCGTTACGATGTCCACGAATTCCGCGAGCTTGTTCAGCCTCGATTCGTTATTGTCTATAATAGTGAGATCGTTATATTCATTGCTCAACATTTTGGCCAGATGACTTCCCACTTCACCGGCGCCCGCAATCACGATTTTCATTGTGCCGAATATTTGAATTTTAATCCGTTTTAAAAGAATCAGTTAAAAAGAATCAGTTAAAATAGAATGCAAAGATAGCAAACTTTCCGGTATCGTCCCTTTTGCTGACGCTATTTCTCCCACCGGCCAACCTGTGGCCAGAATGCGTTCTTGTCTTGCTGAATGAATGCCATGAAAATTGACGAGTGTACTTGAGAATCTTCCTCATTCCGCTACCTCGTCATTCCGTTAGCCCTAATAGGCTAAAGAAATCAGCCGATTCTTTACAAACAACAAAATATTTCGTAAATTAAAACGAATCAGTTTTTAATTTTACCATAAGATTGTACTTTCATATATTGATGGCTTGTATCACCCCGGCAAGAAACCCTACTGGTGATAACTCTGCTGGCACCGGTCTGTCCCTCGGACCGCGCTTTTACCGCCCCCGACCCGGCGAGACCGGGCCGGAAAACTATTACTTCATTGAATTCAGAATCTTGGATGTCAGACTCCAATAGAAGAAAGCCTCAGGGTTCGTTTTTTTAAGCTTATTCAGCTTTGTAGATAGAGGATTCTCCACGATGAGCGACTGCACGCGCTGGACATCACCGTCATAACGGACGGGAGATTCAACATTCTTGACAAGGCAAGCTGCTGCATACGCGGCCTTAGCGGCTTTCCTGATGGCAGACGGTACATTATACTTCTCGCTATGGATGAAGTTCCTGACCCGGTCGATTCCCTCAGAGTAGAAGTTGAAATCGGCCATGTTTTCAAAACCATAGGTGGAGATGCACTGGGCAGCCTCAATTGTATCCATCGCCACATCTTCAATAGAAATATCATTCCTCCCTCTGTACTCCAGCTCAAGTTTAGCCAGTTTTTCATAGGTGCTGGATGCAGAATGAAAATCATCCACGACGTCAAACAACGAAGCGACGTCGTACATCTGCTTCATGATTTCCATCGAGCAGTTCTTCTCTCCTTTGTAAAACGGAATTCCAGTCGTGTGGGGAGTGAAGGCAGTAAGCTTGTCTCCAAGGAGGTCCGCCTTACTCGGCACAGTAACCAGGACCGGATTATCATCCGTCTTCAGGAAGGGGTTGACTATCGGCAATCTTTCGAGATGCTGGTACTTGATGTCTTCAAACATAACGTCAAGAAGAATCTTGTCATTCTGCGTCTTGGTCTTATAGACTACCTGATAAAAGTATTTGGCATGCGTCTTGGGAACGTTGGTTCTGTATTGGCGTTCAATGGGCTCCACGGAAGAGAATCCGTATTCATCCGAGTATTTCTCCAAATACTTTTCTATTTCGGTCCCAGGGGGACAGATTACGTCCACGTCAATACTCATACGTCTGGCACTTCCGAGGTGCAGAAGCAAACAAGAGCCCCCCTTGAAGCAGAATTCCATTTCTGAGCGAGCCAGGGCTTCAAGAAGTGAAAACGCCCTGATTGTTTTCTCGACCAAGGTAATATCCTTGGCCTTATTAATCTTTGCAGCCTCTTCTATCCAAGCAAGAGTTCTACTTTCCGGAAGTATCATGGATTGTTCGTTTTTGTTATTCGTTCGATCTTCTCTGCCACTCCACGGCGATGGGCGTAGCGAAGCAGTGTTTTTGTGTTAATTGAATAATCAGCCATTGCGGTTTCGTAAATATAGAAGGTTTCGCTGCCTTGGAGGTAGTAGAACTCTTCGTCACAAAGGATGTCAACAAGTACTTTCTCTATCTTGGGTACGCTGACACCGTCTGTTTCAGTCAACGGAGACTGGCTAATAAGCGGACGGATGACAATGAAATCCCGGCCGAAGGCAAGATGCACCAACTCATTCCGGGACGGAGTCCGGAAAACCAGCTGCTCCGTCATCGACTCGAGCGTATCCGCAACATCCCTGAATCCGTCCTTTTCTACATATACAAGCGTCATCTTTACATTGGGAATGTGATGCATCAGAGGCATGATGGCACTGACGTCCCATACAGATATCTTCAGCAATGGGAACTCGGCCTTTAGTCGCAAATAAAGAGCTTTGCTTTCCTCTGTCGGTTGCATAATAAAGTGCTGCTTGGATCCACTTCGTATCTTGTACTTTCCTCTTTCAAGAATCTCTATCCTGCCGGAACGAACAAGCCGCTGAAGAGTCTTGTCAATGGACGAGGACGACACACCACTGGATACAAGCGCGTCTGAAAGCTCGCTTTTCAGAAAACCTTCCTCTTTGCCTGCAGCAAAAGCCGTGATAAGTTGTGCTATTGTCATAATGCCGCAAATATAGGACATTTTTGTCATTTATAAAACAAAAGTGACAAATTTGTCTTATTTTTAAAATCCGCAGATGATTCCCAAGGCAAGGCGTTGAACTCAGATATGCAAATTGGAGGCAAGGCAAACAGCAGGGCGAAGTTGATATTGTAGGTCTGGATATCGCACGCCAAAAGCCGTATTGGGCAGTAGAAATAAAGTGGTCAGACTATTACTACTCCAATCCCGGGAATCTAAAGTCTCTCTATTATTTTATGGATCGAAACGACATGGGTAATGCATTAGTAACAAGTATTAAAGAGGCTGGATTAAAAGAGTGGAACGGAAAGAAGTTTCATTTTATTCCTGTTGCATGCTATGCTTATATTGTTGGAGAAAACACATTAAATCAAACTAAAAGTATATATGGGTTCTGAGTTGAGAATTTATAAAAAAACGAAAATAAGCATATTAAAATATGCTTATTTGGATTTTCGGTATTTATACGCTAAAATACAAATAGTTACATGGTGAAAATAAAGTGAATATATGGAGAAAATAGAATTATCCGACGAGTGTAAAGTAGTTTTCTTGGTAAATACTCACAACGCTCAGTGAGAGTAATGTATTTTATCCAAACAAACCACACTATTTCAGACGGGTTAAGGCCAATATATCGAACCAACAAATATAATTCTATAATTACCCGCATAAAGTTATTATTTTTCACATAATGCCATTTTATAAAATAACCATCCACTCGTATATGTGAAGAACTTTCACTATATTTGTGGAGTAATAACAATCTTGAGAGATATGCAAACTGATATAAACCGT
>CANRID010000038.1 GCA_947630665.1 uncultured Bacteroidales bacterium
TCAAAGGCACTACCAAAGGTTTCACCACTGATCTGGACGGAAATTTCTCTATCAACGTGCCACCGGACGCCGTTCTGATCTTTAAAGCGTTGGGCTTTAAGGACCAGGAAGTTCATGTCAAAAACCGCAGCGTAATCAATGTGGTTCTTCAGGAAGACGCTATTATGCTGAACGAAGCGGTAGTTACCGCAGAGTTTGGTATGAAGAGGGTTGCCCGGGCGGTAGGTTCGTCTGTACAGAATGTAAAAGCCTCCGAAATAGTTGAATCCGGACGTGAAAGTTTCGTGACGGCCCTTCAGGGAAGGGTTTCCGGTATCACCGTTACTTCCACCGGCGGAGCTCCGGGAGCCTCTACCTCCGTGGTTCTTCGTAATATCACCTCTATATCCGGAAACAACCAGCCTTTGTACGTAATAGATGGTGTGCCGATGAACAACTCTACATTCAATCCGAATCAAGGATTCGCTGTAGATGATGCTATCGGGACAGCCGAATTGGACTTCTCTTCCCGCGGTAACGACCTTAACCCGGAAGACATCGAATCCATGACCGTTCTTAAGGGAGCGGCTGCCGCCGCCCTGTACGGTTCGGATGCTTCCAACGGCGCCATCATCATCACCACCAAAAAAGGTAGTGCAGGAAGAGGAAAGGTTACTTACAGCAACTCTTTCCGTTTCGACAAAGGGTACGGACTTCCTGAAATGCAGAAAGAATTCGCCAACGGAGCATACGGGACCACCAACTACTATTATCAGGGCTATTTCGGTGCTCCTTATCCGGAAGGGATAAAACTATACGACAACATGAAAGCCGCTATGCAGACAGGATTTTCCCAGACGCATAACGTAGCCGTGGAAGGAGGTACTGACAAGGTAACTGTCCGTGGCGCTGCATCCTATGTGGATCAGAAAGGTATCGTGAAGACGACCGACTATACGCGTACCAACATTACCCTGTCGGGAAAAGCGGAAATCACCAAATGGTTGAATTTCGACGCCTCTATGGGATATACCGCCACCACCAATACCAAAGCCAGCAAAGGAACCGCGGGACCTTTGTACCGCGCTTCACGTTGGCCGATGACCGATAACATGGCCGAATATCTGGATCCCGATGGCGAGAGAATGAAATTGCCGGCTATATATACCGACACGGACCTTCTCAACCCTCTGTACGCTTTATACAAGAACAGGAACTACGATGAATCGGACCGTATGATGGTAAATGTGGGAATCAACATCACCCCTACCAAGCATACATTCGTTATCGCCAAAATGGGATGGGATATAGGTATGCAGACCTTTGAATCCATGAGTCACCCTTATTACGGGAACCGCTCCAGTTCTTCTTACGGAAACGGATCCTATAACTTGGCCAAAGCCAACTTTACCGACAAATCCCTAAACGTTCTGGCCGGTTATAATAACGAATGGGGCAAATTCTCCTTCTCCGCACAGGTCGGATACCACCAACAGGACAACGGCAATAAGAACCTGTCCACTTACGGTACCAAGTTCCAGGTTGTCGATTTTTACAGTATTACCAATTGCGACCCTTCTACCATCGTTACCCGTACAAAAACCTCGCAGAGACGCATCCAGGCCATTTCCGGACAACTACAGTTAGGATATAACAATATGGCTTTCTTGGCTCTGAGAGCCCGTAACGACTGGTCATCCACTCTGCCTGTGGATAACCGCTCTTATTTTTACCCTGCCGTGGAAGGTTCCTTCATATTCTCGGAGCTTCCGTTCCTGAAAAACAGCAATGCGATATCTTACTTGAAACTGAGAGGCGCTGTAGCGCAGGTCGGAAAAGATGCGTCCCCGCTGTCCGTTTATCCGAGCTTGGAAGCCACCGAGGACAACGGAGGTGGATTCCGGTACGGATGGACTGGCCCGAATCCGAAACTCAAACCGGAGATGACCACTTCCTATGAGGTTGGTTTTGAAGGAAGGTTGTTCAACGACCGTGTAAATGCGGATTTCACATATTTCTGGACCAAATGTAAGGATCAATATATTACCGGGTTCCGTTTAAGCTACGCTACGGGATTCGTTCTGAATAACATGAACGTGGGTACATTCACCACCAACGGATGGGAAGCCCATATCGACGGAGATATCATCCGCTCTCAAAGCGGGTTCCGCTGGAATGTAGGACTGAACCTGTCCGCATCCGATTCCAATGTTACGGAATTGCCTGAAAACGTAAGCGAATATTATAATGCCTATACCTGGCTCTCCGGAAACATCCGTAACGGTATCAGAAAAGGATATCCGGTTACCACCATTACAGGACTGGCCTACCAGAGAAATGACAGAGGGGATATCCTCATCAACCCGAGTTCGGGTATTCCTTTGGTAGATTCGGAATGGAGCGTATTGGGAGACCGTCAGCCTAAGTTGCAGCTGGGTATCACCACCAGTCTGTCATACAAAGGATTCCGGTTCTCCGCCCTGTTCTCCGGACGTTTAGGGGCAACGGTTGTAAACGGTACCAAACGTACGATGATGTCCAACGGTAACAGTTTGGAATCCGTTGAACTCCGCAAGAGCGGTCCTGTAGTATTCAATGGAGTATTGAAAAACGGTCTGGAAAACACAAGCAACCCTACCGTAAACACCATAGCCGTAACTTATTCCACTTACGGATCAAGCATTTATGCCGGCGCAGATGAAGACTGGATTGAAAAAGACGTGAACTATTTACGTATGCAGGAATGCCGGCTCTCTTATACAGTACCGCAATCATGGCTGGAGAAAGTCACTCACAAATTCGTTTCCAACGCCAGTATATGGGTAGCGGGCAGCGACCTGTTCACCCTTACCAATTACTCCGGTATAGATGCCGTAGGTAATTCCAACTCGGCGTCTTTGGGAGGTTCCGGAGGTATCGGATTCGATGTTTGGGGTATTCCTAATCCGCGCGGCTATTCATTCGGTATCAGTCTCACTTTCTAAATTCAGTAATAATATGAAAAGAATACTCACGATTATATTGACGGCAAGTATCGTATTTGCCATTTCGAGTTGCGACAAATACCTGGATGTCAACAAGAATGTAGATGCCCCGGATTATATAGACGCATATCTGTATTTACCGGGAATCGAGGCTGCCCTCCAGGGATGTTATTGGGAAATCCGGGCCACGGGACCGCTGTCGCAGATGATGGGTTCCTCCGGTTATTCCAGCTATGCACAACATGGATATGCAGCCGCATCCGATGCGGCAGGCGAACTTTGGAGAATAGCTTATTTTCTTCACGGATACAATCTGGAAAATATGATAAACCAATCCATAGAAGAGGAAGCCTGGACATTGGTAGGAATAGGATACGCCATTAAAGCCTATACCTGGGACCAGATGTGCAAGCATCAGGTCGATCTTCCTTTGCAGGATGCATTCGTACCGGGTCTGTTGTCGCACCGTTACGATTATCAGGAAGATATTTATCCTCAGATACGCGAATGGGCACAGGAAGCCATTACGAATCTGGAAAAAGAGGATAGTTTCAATTACGGAACCACCCTTAGAACGGGAGATATGATTTACCACGGAGACAAATCCAAATGGATTAAATTCGCCCATGGTGTCATAGTAAGAAATTTAGCTTCCCTGACCAATAAGAACAATTTCACATCGGAGTACGCTCAGGAATTGCTTCATCACGCGGAATTAGCGCTGCAAACGCCGGATGACGATGCGGCCATGGAAGTGACCGGCGGCGGTGACGAGGCGCAATTCTCAGCCTATAACAACTTCTGGGGTGCCTATCGTGGAAACTTAGCCAATAGCTACTGGCAACATGATTATGCGGTACAGGTATTCACCGGAACGGTTCCGGAGTATGATCAGACCACGGGTGACAAAGTAGATGCAGTTCCGGAGGATCCGGAGAACCCGAGCACCTATCGCCCATACCAGTTGGCCGAAAAACAGATTATTTGCGACACGCTGAAAAATCTGACGGGACATTTCGACCCGCGGGTAGTCGCCAAATTAGCCACGAATTCAGATCGGTATTATAAAAATATCAATGACGAAGACAGTGTAAAAGCGTACAGATTTTACGGTTCGGGCTTCACAAGTGCCGGTGGGCCGATCGGAACCGCTCCTAACTTTTACGGCCGCGTGGGTGTAACCAGCAATTCCACCTATGACGGAAGCGGGCGGTGGCTTTACAGAGACGATGCTCCGTATATCCTTATGACCTCTGCGGAAATCAAATTCTGCATGGCTGAAACCTACTGGAAATTAGGGCAGCAAGCCCAGGCGCTCGCCGTCTGGAAAGAAGGCGTGAAGAACGATCTGGATTTCACCGCAAAATATCTGACACCGGGCGCTTACGCAGGATTGCAGGCAGACTCCACCGAAGTGGTAGGAGGTTCCCGTCCGGGAGGGGATAAAATCACCAAAGAGCTTTATACCAAATTGGCCAATGAATACCTGAACGGCCCTTATGTAGGGACAATAGACCCATCGGAGTTCTCCCTTTCCCATATCATGATGCAGAAATGGGTGGCTCTTTACCCATGGGGAGCAGGGGAAGCCTGGACGGATATGCGTAAATATCATTACGATATCAAATATTCCGGAGAGTATCCTTCGGCTGGAAACGGCTGGACCGAAACCACTATCGACCAGAAATGGGATACCGACCCTACAAAAGTATATAAAGGACTGTATCTGCAACCTGCACAGGTGGAAAACCGCCGGTCGAAATACAATATCATCAACGAAGGTTCTCCTTGCTACAGGATCCGTCCTCGCTACAATTCGGAATACATGTGGAATGTACCTTCCCTGGAAAAGCTCAAACCTATCAGCGGAACGGCGGACAATTACCATTGTTCGATTCCGTGGTTCGCTTATCCGGGAGATTATCCTTTTACGAAATAAATTATCTTATTAATACTTGAAAAATATGAAATTCATCAAATATTTAATACTCTCCATGGTATTGTTTTCCTCCTGCGACAAGCACGAGATACTGTATAACAATACTCTCCTGGATGAAAACATCGCGGAATTTCAGTTGCATTATTTCGAGCCTATTGAAAATGTAGCCGCCAACTACATAGACTCGGTCTATATCAACAATGTGCTTTATTCCAGCGTAAACGGGTCGGGGCAATTGCTTCCTTACAACGGAGTGCCCGGAGGAGCTACAGGCAGGTTTTTCTCTGTCAACTCCGGAAACGTAAACATCAAATTTTACCGGAAAGACAATATCGTCTATGACCGGGATGTGACTTTACAGCCGGGCAAACAAAATATTTTCGTCCATGACATGACCAAGGAACCGATAATCATCGATAATCTGTATCCGTACATACCTAATGATCTGACTGCGACTACTACGGAATGGGGTACGGATTCTATAGCCATGGTCCGTTTTTATAACTTCTTATATGAAGACGCCCATACGCCATACCCAGGCAGACTGCAATACCAATATCAGGATGCCCGGACAAAAGAATGGAAGAACTTGGGCGCGGCCGTCGCTTTTGGAGAGGCTACCGAGCGCGTCACCATCCGGGTCGTAAAAAGCATCAATAACAGTTCCGGTTATTGCCGTATCGACTACCGGATCTTAGACGAAAACGGAGAGATTCTCCAAGTGCTGAACAGCAACAACAGGATGGTCGATTACAGCGACTGGTGGAACGCCTACATAGGTCGTGCCTATATGCACATCTACAGTGGAATCCGCACCCAGAAGCCGGTTTCGTCCGTCAAGGTATGGACTTCGCTCTAAAAGGCGGATTATCGGGATGAATAAACCAACCAAAATTATCGCGATATGAAAAAAATAATTTTAATTCTTGCAGTATTGTCTGTCTGCCTTCCGGCAGCCGCCCAGAAACTCTCCAAAGCAGAAAAGGAGGCACAGGCGAAAGAGGCGTATGACAAGGCTGTGGAATGCGTCAACAAGAAAAGTTTTGTAATCGTTCCTTCTTCTTATACAGATACCGAAGGTCTGATTCAGAGCAATACGGACAATTCCAATTTCATTTCCTGCGAAATCGAGAATTTGTTCATGCAGGGAAGGATAGTCTGCGACAATAATTATACGAATATTGCCCAGGCTACCGAATATACTCCTAACTTCGATAAAAAAGGCAACTTGCGGTTGCGGATCGTGGTTAACGGCAGGATGATCAAAGGCACCTATGTAATCTCCATGCGCAGCAATTCAAACATGGCTGACGTGGTCTTTACGCCGCAATCAGGAACTGTCCGGAAATTCTCCGGTCCACTGACACCGCTGGGTGCAACGAAGTATAACAAACGCTCCAACGCGATCTGATCCGTAAGGACTTCCAAAATAATGGAGTAACTAAAGGCGGATTTGCAGTTTCCGATTCAGGAATGCAGATCCGCCTCTTTTTTATATATGTTCCTCCGGTGTTATTCCGGATTATTCCAGTTATTCCAGTTATTCCAGGTTCTTTCTCACCCCGTCGAGAAAGCTTTTCATACCACTGCTGTCTTTTTTTTCTATAATTCCCGACAGTTCGGTCAACGCTCTTATTATATTCCGGATCTGGGCGGGCGTCTGAGGGTTGAAAAGAATTTCCGTCAGCAAATAATCGTCTTCCGAGAGCAACCCCCGGGCAATGGCCAGATGTTTCTTGAACGTAGTACCCGGAGCGTTCTGGTGTTTCATGATGGAAGCGAATACCAAAGTGGAAGCAAACGGCACGGATAACGAATAGGCCACCACTTGGTCATGCTCTTCGAATGAATATTCGCAGATATGCAATTTGAGAGAACTATACAGATCTTTGAAAAAGATTTTGCCCATATAATCCGATTCTTTGATGATAATGGTATTTTCATTTTGCAGACTTCCCAGATTGGCGAATGTAGGGCCGAACATGGGATGAGTGGAAACATACCGGAACCCGGATTTTTCGTAAAATTCCTTCAACCCGGTCTTCACGGAAGCTATGTCCGAAATAATGCAATCTTTTGGCAGATAGGGAAAGACTTCCTCAAAAGCCTGCACCGTATAATTCAGCGTAACGCAATTGATCAGCAATTCCGGCGAAAATTCCCGGATCTGCTGCATAGATGTAAACCGTTGGGCGTTGTAGATAAAACGCATCCTGCGGGGATCTTTTTCCAATACCGCCACATCATGGTTAAAACTCAGCAGGTCGGTAAAAAAAGAACCCATTTTTCCTGCCCCCAAAATAAGTATCCGCATATAGATATGATTTATTTCATGATTTCCATTTGTACCTTCACCGATTCTCCATGAATCGATTTCATGATTTCCGAGATAAACTCCGGATTCAGATCCAATGATTTTCCCATTTTCCCCCGCTTGTCCAAAATCTCGTTATACCGCCCGCTTTGCAGAATAGGCATATTGTGTTCCTTTTTATAAGTGCCTATTTCCCGGGATATCCGCATCCGTTTGGAAAGAAGGCTGAGCAGCTGTTCGTCTATCTCATCTATCTGCTGGCGCAGGACGCTGATGTTTTCCGTAGTCTGGGCATTATCCCTGACCACTAACATCTTAAGGGTATAATCCAGTACCTCCGGAGTTATCTGCTGGCCGGCATCGCTCAAGGCGCAATCCGGATTGCAATGGGATTCCACGATCAGCCCGTCGAAATTCAGATCAAGGGCTTGCTGCGAAATGGGAGCCACCAATTCCCGCTTTCCTCCTATGTGGCTCGGATCGCAAAAAATGGTAAGATGCGGATAACGCCGGCGCAATTCTATCGGGATATGCCATAAAGGAAGATTCCGGTAAATTTTCTTTTCATAGGAACTGAACCCCCGGTGGATTGCCCCGAGCTTCCGGATACCGGCTCCGTATAAACGTTCTATCGCCCCTATCCACAATTCCAGATCGGGGTTGATGGGATTTTTTACCAGAATGGGGATATCCACTCCTTTAAGCGCATCCGCCAGTTCCTGCATGGCGAAGGGATTGGTAACGGTACGCGCCCCCACCCACAAAATATCGATTCCGGCCTTTACCGCTTCGAATACATGGTACGGTGTGGCCACTTCGGTAGCCACCAACATGCCCGTTTCCTGTTTTACCATTTTCATCCAGGGCAGTCCTTCCGCCCCGATTCCTTCGAAACCGCCCGGCTTGGTACGGGGTTTCCAGATTCCCGCCCGGAAAATCCTGATGCCCCGGGCCGCCAGATCGGTTGCTGTTTTCAGTACCTGTTCCCGGCTCTCCGCGCTGCACGGACCCGCAATGATTACCGGCCTCATAGTATCCACACCCGGAAAGGTCAGCGATTCTATTTCCATTTTCATTTTTCTTGACTTTGCGATTATCGGGACTCTCCCGATAATCCGTTAATAGTTTTGTTTATATAAATTCCCTAAATTCGCGAAGCATTTATTCTCTCCAACGCCCGGGAAAGCGTCTGTTCATTGCAACATAAGGAAATACGAATATAATTCCTTCCCCGGGACCCGAAAATAAAGCCTGGAACGATAAATACCCGGGATCCGTAAAGAACCCGGTTGCAAATGGCCTCACCCGCTCCGCCGGGGCATTCCTGCACGGCGGCCAGCTTATCCGCTACGGACTCTTTTACGCGTCCCCACAAGAACATCCCCACCTGGTCCGGACGGACCTCGCATCCAACGGCTTCCAGCAATCGGGCCGCAAGCGCCCGCCTTTTTTTATAGACCTCCGTCATATTCGCATACCAGCTGTCGGGAGCCTTCAAAGCCTGTACTGCAGCTAACTGCATCGGACGGAACATTCCGGAATCCATATTGCTCTTTACCCGCAGGACCCATTCTACGAACCGGCTGTTCGAGGCCAGCATACCGATACGCCATCCGGGCATATTGAAAGTCTTGCTCATGGAATTGAGTTCGATGCAGATCTCCTTGGCGCCCGGAACGCTCAAGATGCTCAACGGCTTGTCATTCAAAATAAAGCTGTACGGATTATCATGGCAAATAACGACATCGTGCTTTTTCCCGAAAGCCACTATCTTTTCAAACACTTCCATCGATCCCGCGGCGCCGGTGGGCATATTGGGGTAATTGCACCACATTAATTTCACTCCCGACAAATCCTCTTTTTCGAGAGCTTCGAAATCGGGATACCAGCCATTTTCCTCTTTCAGCGGGTAATGGAGGATACGGGCCCCGGCCAATTTAGAAACGGAAGTATATGTAGGATAACCCGGATCGGGGACAAGCACGCCGTCCCCTTCGTTTAAGAAAGCAAGTGAAATATGCATGATTCCCTCTTTGCTCCCCATCAGAGGAAGAATTTCATTTGCCGGATCCAGCTCCACGCCGTACCATTTTTTATACCACTTCGAGAACTCTGCCCGCAGCTCTGGAATCCCGACATACGGCTGATAACCATGAGCGCCGGCTTGCCCCGCAGCTTCGCATAAAGCCTTTACGGTCTCCCCGGAAGGGGGCAGATCGGGACTTCCGATTCCCAGATTGATTACCGGATCGCCCTCTTCGTTCATCCGTGCGATCTCCTTCAATTTTACTGAAAAATAATACTCCGAGACATTTTCCACCCGGTGTGCCGGAGCGATATTCATTTCCGATTGGCCATTAGCGGTGTTCTGCATATTCCCCTAAAATTTTAAATTCCTTAGTCAACGGTATAATGGCATCGATCGCCTGTTTATAGCGCAGGTAATCCGAGAATAACAAATTGATATAAAATTGATATTCCCACTCCTTCCCTACGATGGGGAGAGACTGGATCATGGAAAGATTCATATCGTAGAACGATAAAACGGAAAGTACCTTGGACAGGCTCCCGGGAGAATGGGGCAGGGTAAAAACCAACGAACTTTTATTCAGATCCTGCTCCTTTTCCCGACAGATCTCCCCGGCCACGTCTTTATTGGCCAGGACGAGAAAACGGGTAAAATTCCTTTTGTTGGTCTCTATCCCGTCGGCCAGAATATTCATTCCGTAAATTTCGGCGGCTCCGGCCGGACAGATAGCCGCATGATCCGCCAGTCGATTGTCCCGGATCCATTTGGCGCTCCCCGCGGTATCTTCCTTTTCCACGAGTTTTACATGAGGAAGCGTATCCAAGTAATCCGCACATTGCATCAGGGCCATCGGATGGGAATTTATCTCCCGGATATGATGCAGGTCCGTTCCGGGAAGAGCCACTAACGCGTGGGATATCCGCAATTTATATTCTCCCACGATCTTCAGGTCGTTTTCGCGGATGATCCGATAATTCGGAAGCAGGCTTCCCGCTATGGTGTTTTCTATCGCCATCATCGCCAATACGCCCGGATCCTTGACCACGCAGGCGGCCAGCTGCCGGAACGTATCGCAATCGATCGTCTCGATCTGTTCCCCGGCAAAATATTCCCGGGCTGCAATATAATGATTACATCCCGCAATCCCCTGTATCGCTACCTTTCTTTTCATATATACATAAAAAAACTCCCGCCTTCATGGCAGGAGCTATATTCATTTGTAAAAATCTTACCTTTTATATTTTTACATACAGACTCCCGCCTTTACCTTGCCGGAAAAGTAAAAGTAAAAATAGAAGAAGTATGTAAATCGTGATTGTCCCATGATTTTATCCGGTCAAACAGCCTCCAAGGGCCATCAACCGGACAAAAGTAGATATTTTTCATAAAAGGACAAAAGATTTTCGCACTTTTTTCATTTGGAACATAAAATTCATAAATTTGCGGGACACAAACAATCTGTAAAAGTGAATAAAATACATATATCGGAAGATTTCAGACGGTTAGGATCATTAATTCCTCAAAGCAGCAAGGTTTTCGTAATAATTGATAATAATCTGAAACAATTTTACAAATATTTCGAGCGATTCGAAATAATAGAGATCCATACTTCGGAAAAAGAAAAGACGCTTGCGACAGTAGAAACCCTCACCGGGCAACTGCTTGCCCGAGGTGCGGACCGGAATTGTTTTCTTATAGGCGTAGGCGGCGGCATCCTTACGGATTTATGCGGCTTCACGGCTTCCGTATATAAACGGGGAGTGAAATTCGCTTTCGTACCTACCACCCTGCTGGCTCAGGCAGATGCGTCCATCGGAGGGAAAAACGGTGTGAACTTCCACTCCTATAAAAACATGATAGGCACCATTACCCAGCCCGAGTGGATATACGAATGCACGGACGCGCTCAAAACCCTGCCGCCCCGGGAATTCAGGGCGGGCATTGCCGAAGTGCTGAAAACATTCATATTATTCGATCAGGAGTATTACGGAAAGGCCGCAGCCTATTTTGCAGAATTGGAGGCATTCCGAAACCGGTACGGCTCCTATTGTACGGACGGAATTTCCGGAAACGCGGAAGGACGGATTTTCGGACAGGAAATCCTGACGGATATCATCCGCAAGACAGCCGTCTGCAAATGCGGCGTAGTGGAAAGAGATCCTTTCGAAAAGGGAGAAAGAAGATTGCTGAATCTGGGGCATACTTTTGCCCATGCCATCGAAAAGAACTGCACGATCATGCACGGAGAGGCGGTTGCAATAGGCTTGGTGCTGGCGGCCCGCATATCCGCCGCATTGGGCATGGCGCCCGAAAGTCTGGCCCGGAAGATAGAAACCGATCTCGAAAAAACCGGATTGCCCGTCCGGTCGCCCGTAGCGGCAGGACAACTTTTGGAGGCTTTGGAAAAAGACAAGAAAGTAGATGGAAACAATATCCATTTTATCCTGCCTCAGGCCATAGGGAAAGTAACAGATACCATCATCTCTTTAAAGACACTGGAGGATATTTCGCGTGATTTGTGTTAGCATACAGGAAAAAGATCCGCAGGTCTGCCGCGCCATCCTGCAAAAGTGCGAAATGGCGGAGATACGGGCCGACCTGTGCGGACTATCTGCGGAGGAATTGGGGGAATTGGTTTCGTCCCATCCCAATATAATCATTACCTGCCGGATCGAAAACAGCTCTTTGGAATTCGCACGGGAACAAATTACGACGGCCATCCGCAAAGGCGCCCGATATGTGGATATCGAAACCGAAGCCCCGCAGGAACATTTGGAATATATCCGGGCCTACGCCAAAGAAAACGGATGCAAGCTGATTATCTCCTATCATAATTTCAACGGAACTCCATCCTTGGACGAACTCCGGCAAATAGCCTTTTCCTGCATCGCCAAAGGAGCCGATATCATAAAAATAGTTACCACCGCGCATCATATCGGGGATGCGGTCCGGACACTCAGACTATATGAAACGCCCCTGACCGTTCCCTTAGTGGCCTTCTCTATGGGAGAGCCCGGCAAATTCAGCCGATACCTGTGTTTAAAGAAAGGTTCCCCCTATACGTATGTATCCGCAGGCGTTTCCGATGCCACGGCTCCCGGACAATATACCAAAGAGGAAATGGAAAATCTTCTTTCTTCCGCATCCTATGTATATGAAGTGCCGCAAGGCTTTCATATTCGAACCGTTTCCATACCCTGCTCCAAAAGCGTCGCCCAGCGGGCAATATTGGGAGCGGCCTTAGCCGCCGGAGAAAGCGTCCTGTATAATTACGAACCTTGCAACGACACGGCGGGCGCAATAGAAGCGATCCGGAAAATGGGATGCGGCATATCCGTAAAAGACAGAACCCTGCATATACACGGCCGCGGAGCGGACAAGCTCGAAAACTGCACCCGGATCGAAACAGGCGAATCGGGGTTGCTTACCCGCCTGCTGATTCCTTTAGCCGCCCATATTTCCGGTCTGAATGGAAATATACCCGTAGAAATTACAGGTCACGGAAGCATTCTCAAACGGAATCTTCAAGAAGCCGCCGCAGCTCTGCAAGCGGCGGGAGCTGATTGCCGGACCCGGGAAAACGGATATCTGCCTTTCCGGATTAGGGGAGGGATTACCCGGGAAAACATCTGTTTCTCCGGAAAAGAAAGCTCCCAGACCGTTTCCGGATTTCTTATGACCCTGCCCTTGACAGGCTCTTGTACGGAGGCGCATCCGAATCCCGGTGATACGGTGCTGACTGTCACCGAACCGGCCAGTCTTCCCTATTTGGAACTGACTTTACGCATTCTGAAACGATTCGGCATACGGCTCCGGAAACGGGAAGTCTGTCGGGACGGAGAAAAAACGGACCTTTCCGCAGGGCCCGACAAGCTCATATTCACCATTCCTTCCGGGCAACATTACCGACCTTCCGAAATATATTTAGACGCCGACTGGAGCTCCGCCTCTTATTTTGCGGTAGCGGGAGCCATAGCTTCCTCTTTGCAGCAGCGACCGGGACTGCCGAATCGCTCGGATCACTCAGACCACTTGAATTACTCAGGCCTCTCGGACCGGACGGCCGGACCGGAATCCGCCTGTTCCGGCATCACCCTCAAGAATATGCCGTTGCACTCCCTCCAGGCAGATGAAAAAATACTGGAAATCCTGCGCAGCTGCGGGGCCGATATCGGGATTTCCCCTTCCGCACCGGCGCCCGGCATAAAAAACGGAGGGAAAGGCGATCCGTCTAAAGACCTGTACGACATAACCGTTTCCGCCAAAGAATTGAAGGCCTTTGAGACGGATGCCACTCATTGTCCCGATTTGTTTCCTGTTCTGGCCGTACTGGCTTCCCATTGCAAAGGAACCAGCTGCATCAAGGGCGTAAACCGGCTGATGCAGAAAGAGAGCAATCGGGCGGAGAGCATTTTTACCGAATTTACGCTTTTAGGAGCGCAAATAGACATTACGGATGACCGGATGTATATTACCGGGACGACCCTGCACGGAGCGGAGGTAAGAAGCCACAACGACCACCGGATTGCCATGAGCCTGATTATCGCGGGACTGTTCACCGACAGTCCGGTCCGGTTAGACGATATCCGCTGCATAGATAAATCGTTCCCTTCTTTCCTAAGACTTTTGACTGCCGGAAATAAAAAATAAAAACCATACAGCTTTATGAACTCATACGGAAACAAATTCAGGCTCTCCATATTCGGAGAATCGCACGGGGAGCTTATCGGAGTGGTTATAGACGGCGTGCCTGCCGGGATTCCTCTGACCCGGGAAGATTTCCTTCCGGATCTGGCCCGGCGCAAAAGCGGTGCAAGAGGAAGCACGCCCCGTCGGGAAGACGACCTGCCGGAAATAGTAAGCGGCGTTTTCGAAGATTGTACCACCGGCGCCCCCGTCACAATCGTTTTCCGCAACCATAATACCCGGTCCGGAGACTATTCCACTTTCAGGGAAATTCCCCGTCCGGGCCATGCCGATTTTACGGCTTCCGTAAAGCATAATTTCTTCAACGATATCCGGGGAGGCGGCCATTTCTCCGGGCGTCTGACCCTTACGCTCGTGGCAGCAGGCACAGTGGCGAAAAAGCTGATCGGCCCTATCCGTATCGAGGCGCGGATCACCGAATTAGGCGGTATTCCGCGCGAGCGGCTGAATTGTCCTCCGGGTATGGAATTCGGAGTTCCGGGGGCGCCCACCTTATGGGACCGGTTGATTGAACAGGCCATAGAGGAAGGGGATTCCGTAGGAGGAGTCATAGAATGTATTTGTACCGATGTCCCGATAGGGTTGGGAGAACCTTTTTTCGATTCGTTGGAGTCCCAGCTGTCCCATCTGGCGTTCTCCATTCCGGCTGTCCGGGGCATCGAGTTCGGGGACGGATTCGCTGCAGCCGCCAAAAAGGGATCGCAGCATAACGATTGCTATATAGACAAAGACGGGAAAACCGCCACCAACGGAGCCGGAGGCATTAACGGGGGCATTTCCAACGGGAATCCCATTGTTTTCCGCATTGCCGTAAAGCCTACTTCCAGCATCTCCAAAAAGCAAGTCAGTTTCAACTTTATCAGCGAACAGATGGAGGAATTTTCGATAAAAGGGCGGCACGATGCCTGCATCGCCCTGCGTTGTCCCGTTATCGTGGAAGCAATCGCCGCCATTGCATTTGCCAATAATTAAAAAATTTTTTTACCTTTGCGTCTGAAATCTTCAGGGCAGGGTGCAATTCCCGACCGGCGGTAAAGTCCGCGAGCCCTTCTGCATGGGACATCCGTTCCGCACGGAACAGGAAAAGGTTCTGCAAAGGGTTGAGCCGTTGAAACTTCGGCACCGACAGTATAGTCTGGATGGAAGAAGAGAATATTGCTTAGTCCCTTTGCCGGGCATTCAGACGGGGCATCTGCCCGTGTCTTTCTCAGAATCCCGACAATGATACAGGCTCCGGTCTGCAACGGAACGGCGAATCCGGCGCTGCCGGACGGCTCCGGGGGTTTGCAGGCAAACCCGGAACCCGCGGACAAAACGATACGGAGGAAAAACTCCGTTTTTCTCCCGGCCTCGCGCCTCCTCATCTAAAAAAGCCTTGTTGATAAATATTTTTTAATTAAACTTTTAAAATTATGTTTACAACAAGATCGTTTCCCGGTTTCAGGTGTTTATCAGCCTGCATCTTTTCTTTACTTTTGATTCCCGGCAGCCTTTTATACGCGGGTTCCGGCCACCCGGCCTCCGGAGCCGCCGCAAGAGAGACAGCCGCTTCCCGGAATCTCTATGAAGGAAACTCTCCAAAAGAAGTACCGGACAAAGGAAAAAATCCGCAGGATTCTACGGCCGTCCTGTTAAAAGAAATCATCGTTTCTGCCGGCATCAAGAATGTCAACACATCCCCGCTCCGCCTGCAAAGCGTAGATCAAAAGCAGATCGCAACTATCGCACCGGGAAGAACTTATCCGGAACTCCTAAAAAACATTCCCGGCATTTACGCTACCAGCGAGACAGGCAGTTACGGCGATGCCAAAATCAATATCCGGGGCTTTAAACAGGAGAATATCTCCGTATTGCTCAACGGGCTTCCCATCTCCGGCCTGAGCAGCGGCAATATGTTCTGGAACAACTGGTTGGGGCTTACCGACGCTACCGCCACCATACAGGTACAGAAAGGAATCGGAGGCTCCATGCTTTCCGATAATTCGGTAGGAGGGACCATCAATATCATTACCAAAAGTCCGGTAGCCCGGCCCGCCTTGGACTTGGGATATTATTATACGGATTACGGAACCTCCAAAGGATTTATCGGATATAACAGCGGACAGCTGAAAAAAGGCTGGAGTATTTCCCTGATGGCCTCTTACGTGTGGGGCCAGAGCTGGGTGGAATGTACCGATGTGCGCTCGATGGCCTATATACTATCGATCAGCAAAAAGATAAACAGCCGCCACTCCCTCCTTTTTACCGCCCTGGGTTCGCCGGAAAGACATCAGCAGCGTTCCTCCCGGCTTACTTACGACGAAATGGAGCAATACGGAAGAGATTACAGTAAGAACTGGGGCTATTATCAGGGAAAAACCAAAAACATCAGCCGGAATACCTATTTCAAGCCGTATTTTACCCTCAACCATTTTTACACCGGACAATCCGGTCTGACTGTCAGCAATGCGATATATCTGGCAATAGGGAACGGGGGCGGCATCTGGACGGAATCAAAAGGCAAGAGAATCATTTCCTATCAGAAAGACGGACACATCGACTGGGATGCCGTTGTGGAAGATAACCGCAACTCTCCCGACGGCGCTTCGCAAAATATCCTGAGCGATTATCTGGCCGGACACATCCAGTTAGGCGCCAAAAGCTCTTTGAATATAGAACTGAATCAGAAATGGGAAATGGAAGCGGGGCTGCACTATCAATATTACAGCACCTGGGAAAAAGAAAAGATTACGGATCTGCTCGGCGGCGAATACTGGTACGAAGACTATCAAAACAATTCCTTAGCCGGACAGGCCGGAAGGAATTCCATAAAAAAGATAGGGGATTACATACGCACCCACAACGGCAAAATGCTTCATTACGGGACCTTATACGGAATGGTTCGCTATCGGGATGCAAAATGGATACTTGAAGGGGGAGTCTCCCTGAACGGTTCCCTCCATCAACGATGGGACAAATATAATTACGTAACCGATACCCGCAGCGATGTGGCCCGCGCATCAGGTGCAAGTATCAAGGCCGG
Organism: uncultured Bacteroidales bacterium; assembly: GCA_947630665.1. Lineage (GTDB taxonomy): Bacteria > Bacteroidota > Bacteroidia > Bacteroidales > UBA932 > Egerieousia. The sequence continues at coordinate 16,975 of CANRID010000038.1, forward strand.
AGCCTTATATAAAATCTCGCCCCGCCACAGCCTTTACCTGAACGGCGCCTATTACAGCCGCATCCCTTACTCCAACGTATTTTTCGATTCCGGGAACAACAGCATCTCCCGGAACGTAAAAAACGAGCGGAATCTGCTGGGTGAAATCGGTTACCGGTTCGTCCATAGCCGGGGCGGAGTGGAAGCGACCTTTTATACGGCCTACTGGAAGAACAAATCCATTATGAGCGATCCGTACAAACCGTTAGAAGAAGATGCATATAAGTTCATGATAACGGGTCTGAATGCCCTGCATTACGGAATAGAACTCCAGGCATACCATAATGTGGCCAACTGGATGACGATTTCGGGGTATGCCTCCGTGGGAAGCTGGAAATGGAAAAACAATGTCAGCGCCAAAATTTACGACCCTTATACTTCCCAGGTCGCCGGCGAAATACATGTCTATAGCGACGGACTCCCGATAGGCGATGCGCCCCAGACCCAAACGGGACTTTCTGCGCAACTGCGGCCTCTCAAAGCCTTCGATATCCTGCCTGCCTCCGATTTTACTATCGATGCCGAGTGGCAATATAATGCCCGGTATTGGGCTGATTTCGAACCGGCTTCCCGTACCGATCCGCAAGATTCCGCCGATCCTTACCGGATCCCTTCCTATCATTTGCTGAACATCGGATTGAACTGGAGCCAGCGTCTGAGTCCCCGCTCCCTTTTCGGGCTGCCTACAGGAGCGACCCTGAGCTTGTTCCTCAATCTGAACAACGTCACCGACAGTAAATATATCGAAAGGGGCAAGGATGGAGCGGACCATAGCCGGGAAACTTTTACCGGATACTGGGGCATCGGACGGAATGTCAATTTCGGCGTAAGACTCACCCTGTAGCTTTAGCGGCATCCCGCGGCAATGCGGCGATCGTTTTCCGCTCTAAAAGTTTTTGAAAAAAGGGGCTAATCAGTCATACGACTTTTTAGCCCCTTTTGATTTTAGAGACATTCAAATATTATCTCATTCTGTCCATCCGTAATTCTGACCTAAGTTAGGATTCAGATCCAGCTGGCCGGAAGGGATAGGAGCCAAATAATATTTGGCATTATAGATCCTTGAACCTCCGTTTGATGCATCAATATATCCGTCGTCAAAAATGGTGGCTTCTGCCTTGTTGGCTTCTCCTACGTAGGCACCTTTCATTATATTGGGATATTTTTGTGTATCGAGTTTATCCAACTGATGCCAGCGGATAAGACACCAATAACGGTCATTCTTATCATACATCAATTCTACACGGCGTTCCCTTCTTATTTCCCAGATAAGATTGGATACACCATGATTATTGGCAGGATCGCTTTCCGGCGATACCGTCATGTTTGGCAGTCCGGCCCTGGCTCTCAGCTTGTTTACGGACTTGTTCAAGTCATCCTGGGTACAGCTTCCCAATTCGGCGCAGGCCTCCGCATACGTAAGATAGATTTCTGCAAGCCAGAAAATAGGAGCATCGGTATCACCTTGACCTTCTGTATTTCTACGGGTCGCGCCATATTTGTCATTATATTCCTTGCTGTCGAATTTATATACGCCGTATCCTGTGGAAGAAGAAGTGGCCTGTCCGGCTCCGAACCTGTTGCGGGCATTTCCCCTATACATAAGATAAGCATCTACGCTTTGGGAGAGACGCTTGTCTCTTACAGACAACATGTGTTCGATAGACAAACCGTCTTCTTTCACAACAGGATGATCTGTTTTGTCCTCTGAGGTTGTAGCCAACGGCTTTCCGTCTATAAACAGATATGAATCGAAAGCATCCTTCGACATTCCGCTCTGCATGGTAGAAGAGCTTGTATAGGCTAAAATCGAGTGCGCCATGGTTCCGTACAGATATTTCTTGTACATGATCATCTCTTTGTTGTTAGCCAGGTCTTCGGAATTGTAAATCTCCTGATAGGTTTCACTTAATTCGTACATAGGGTTGTTCATGATAGCTTCGCAGGCTTTCTTGGCTTCTCCGAGCCACGAGGTGGCACGAGCGGGATCCGCAGCCTTCTGTCCGTCTCCGGATGAACGGTATTTGCAGAAAGTGCCTTCGTAAAGACATATTTCCGCTTTAAGCGCCTGAGCTACGGCATTATTGAAATCAGTTCTCGAAGAGGAATTCTGACTTATGTTGGCCACGGCGAAGTTCAGATCTTCCAAGACCTTGTCCATAACCGCATCGCGGTCCTGACGGGCGGCATACAAATACATTTCTTTGTCCTCATCGGATATGTTGAGGGTTTTATCCACGAATACGCAGTCTCCGAATGTACGTACAAGTTTATAATGCTGCCATCCCCGGTACAGTCTCGCTAATCCGATCCAGTTGTTCTTTGCGGATTCGCTCATGGACTCTATTCCCGGAATCTGTTCGATCATGAAATTGGCACGGCGTATTTCGGTATAGGCATCGTTCCATGTGCTGTTGGACGCAGGAACAGAAGTGTAGTTCCACTGCTTGAATGCAGTATTGGCCTGGTTGTCATTCAGCGTACTCCAATAAAATGCATCGGTACCGTTGGCATATCCGGTGAGCTGACTGTAGAAAGAGTTGGCGTAGGCTTTCACATTCGCCTCGCTGGTCCAGTAGTTACTGTTGGTAAAACTGTCCAACGGTTTTTTGTCCAACATGCTGTCACAACTCGAGAAGATCGGAAGCAACAACGTCAAACATACATAAATTATTTTTTTCATGTTTCCTTGTCATTAAAGTTATCAAAATTGAATTTGCAATCCGCAGGAATAGGTACGGTAAATCGGATCGATTCGTCCCCAGACGCCATTGCCAAAACTGCCTTTTCCTGCATTCATCTCAGGATCGACTCCGGTATTGTTGGAATGGTTGATGATGTCGAAAGCGTTGTTTACGGCAAAATAGACTCTTAATCTCTCTATGTGAGCCTTTTGGGTAATCCTTTGCGGAATCGTGTATCCGAGAGTGATGTTCTTCATGCGAAGATAAGCCATGTTGACAAGATATTTTGTCTGCGGATAGAAGTTGTAGTTACCGTTATCAAGTACGGAAACCTTTCCTTTACTTGCTCCTCCACCGTAAAGACGAGGGAAATCGGCATTCTGATCCACACGGCCGGCCAACGCATCCTCACTCTTTATATAGTTTGTCTGATTGGCATAAAGGGCATCCGCGCCACGGGTCATCGGCATTACGAATGCAGACTGTGTCCACACGTCCCGTTTGCCTACTCCCTGCATATACAAATCCAGATCGAAGCCTTTGTATGCGGCACCGAGACGCAGGCTATATTGATATCTCGGCGTGGTGTTGCCTATTTTGACCAAATCTCCATGATCATCTTCCGTACCTGCTCCCCAGTTGATTTCACCGTCATGATCAACATCCACGAATTTAATGTCTCCAGGGCCATAGACGAAAGCGCCCGATTCGAGTTTTTTCTGGCTCGGAGAATTGGCTACGTCTTCTTCACTCGTAAAATACCTGTCGGTCTTGAATCCCCAGATTACCCCGTATTCCTTACCGGTATATGTAGAATTCAAAAGTTTGGTATCGTTGTCCCATTTGGTGACTTTGGTCTTGTAATCGGAGACATTCAGAATACCATATACATTTACTTGTCCGAACAGATGATGATAGTCGATATTGATTTCCCAGCCGCGGGATCTTAACGATCCTGCATTGATTTTCGGAGCCGAAGCTCCTAAGATGGAAGGCATGGTCTGTCCCGGAGCGAGCATGTCGCGCGTATCCCTTTGGAACCAGTCAAACGTTACGTTCAGATCCCCTTTGAGGAAACCCAGATCAACTCCTACGTTTGTCGTGGCAATGGACTCCCAGCTAAGAGTCGGGGAAACCAACGAAGGAATTCCCATGTTCTTGTATTTTATCGATCCGGCTCCGAGCCAATCTACGGTACCTCTGGACATGGTTGAAAGGAACATATTGCTCCCGACTTCCTGGTTGCCGATCTCGCCGTATGATGCGCGTATTTTGGCATTGTTGATCACGTTTTTGAGCGGTTTGAAGAATTCCTCCTCAGAAATTCTATATCCGGCTGAGAAAGAAGTGAATACAGCCCATCTGTCCGCTTCCGGAAATTTTGATGATCCGTCATATCTTATGTTTGCTTCCAACAGGTATTTGTTTTTGAAATCATAATTCAACCTGCCGAAAAATCCGACCGAACCGTTGTGACTGCGGTTATGAGTATCACTGTAATAGCTTTCACTCAGACTTAATTCCGGCAGGGACGGATCCATTATATCGTGCTTTTCGAAATACAGGTATTCATAGTTGTCTTTGTCGGCATTGAATCCGGCCATGAGATTGAAGTGATGGTCTTTAAGTTCCAATGCATAGTTCCCGTATACGTTGACTACGTGATTGTAATAGAAAGATCGCGAGGTCTCCACGAAAGTGGTCGTCGATGCCGTTTCCGGACCGTTCCGAAGGTCGCCGCCCCATGTGTTATAAAGAGTTACAGGCAGACCTACACCTTTATAACGGGTGGTTTTTTGGGTGAAGGTATAATCGGCGTTTACAGTCAGCCCTTTTACAAGGTAAAGTTTGGCAAATGCCCCCAATCTGAGATTGGCGGTCCTGTCGTATGCATCACCGGCTTGTTTGCGGTACCCGATAGGGTTGCTTGCATCAACTCCGTCGATAGTACCATAAGGACCGAAGAAACTGCCCCAGCGCCACATGTACTGATAAGTCTCTCGGCGTTGATAAGGATAATCATAGGTCTTGTCGGAGAAATTGACCCTTGCTCCGAACTCTAACCAGTCAGTAGCCTTGGTAGAGACATTTACGGTAGCCGTGTAACGTTTTATTTTGTCGGGATTGAAATTCAGCAGTCCCTGTTCCTGGTTGTATCCGAAGGACATATAATAATTCGACCGCCCGGTGCTGCCCTGTATCGCAAAATTATGGCTTTGGGAAGGAGCCGCCCTGTTAAACATTATTCCTACCACATCCCAGTCGGCTACGAACTGTCCTACGCCGTTTTCATCGAGGTAATAATCGTCACCGAGCACCATTTCCCTATAGCCGGATTTTTTCTTGTGTTTTGCCTGCCATTCATCCACTTTCTGCAGGAATTGAGGGTTGTCCAGATACATCCCGAACAACTCGCTCTCCACATTCATCCGTTGGTTGACATCCACGAGGGCATCCACCTGCTCCCTTACTGTAGGATAATTTGGAAGAACGGTAGCCTGGCTCCATCCGAAATTGTTAGAGTACGATATGGATATTCTGTCCGTTGTGTTGGCTGCTTTGGTTGTAATCATCACCACGCCGAATGCCGCCCGGGTACCGTAAATGGAAGCCGATGCCGCATCCTTGAGAACGGAAATACTTTCGATATCGTTTGTGTTTAAATAGGAAAGGTTGTCGATAGGAACGCCGTCCACTATATACAAAGGTTTGGAGGCGCCGCCATTACTCAAGGTTCCGATACCGCGGATGGTCACGGAAGGTTCCGCATTGATACCTCCTTCCGAGTTTATTATAGTCAGTCCGGGTACGGCTCCCTGCAAAGCTTTGCTCAGGTCGGTGACCGATTTGGATTCAAGAGTCTTGCTGACATCTACTGTCGCCACGGATCCGGTCAGGTTGGCTTTCCGTTGGGTTCCGTAGCCTACTACCACTACATCATCCAACTGTACTGCATCTTCCTCCATAACCACGTTGATTACGGTGCGGTTATTGACCGGAAGCACCGCATCCTTCATCCCTATGGAGGTGAAGATGAGTGTGGCGTTAGCCGGTGCGGAAAGCGTATATTTCCCGTCTACATCCGTGCTGGCACCTGTCGCAGTGCCTTGTACATAAACATACACGCCGGGCAGAGGTTCTCCGTTCGAATCCTTGACGGTACCCGTTACGGAAAGATTCTGAGCCCACATTGTCCCTACCGACAAGGCGGTAACGACAAAAGCCATCGCTACGGATCGTAACAGCCGGCTTGAAATCTTGTGAATGAACATAAATAAAAATTTAAGTTAATAAATAAATGTTATAGGTTTAGATCCAGTACATTTTTCTTGTTGCCAAATACAGTTTATCAAACAGACAAATGCTCTATCGTTTCTCGGCGGAATCATATCAAAAACGGCATTCGAAAAACGCTCTTCCTTTTTGCCCGGATAATTGACATAATTAAATGTCCG
>CANRID010000039.1 GCA_947630665.1 uncultured Bacteroidales bacterium
CTGCCCCTCGACTTGCATGTGTTAAGCCTGCCGCTAGCGTTCATCCTGAGCCAGGATCAAACTCTTCATTGTATATAATATTCTTTATATCCTCGTCCGACCCTTGTCGCTCCCTGTTCGTATCCTCTCTTATGCCGTATATCCTATTACCCGGCATTTCCGAAACTTCCAGGAATTTACGCTCTGATTCATCCTCCCGGATGAATCCATACCGGTATCCCGGATGCCTCCCGGCTCCGGAATATCCGTATGCTGCTTGTCTTCATTCTGTCAATCAACTTTCCGTTTCTCAAATGGGCCACAAAGATACATATCTTTTTTTATCCCGCAATTTTTTTTCGAATTTTTTTCAAAAATTTTTTCACTAACTCTTTTCTTCTATTCTCCTATCCCAGCTTTCTTTCTCTTCGCCTCCTTCTCATGATCACAAAAACATTGTCATATACACAGGCATATACAGTATATCAGCCTCGTTGCGCATATCTTTCGTGTAAATCAAATATTTGTTCTTAATCCGCGATGAAAATTTCGTACAAAAGGCATCCAGCGAAGCGTGTGCTTTATATCTCACTGATTCTCAAAATGTTTTCTGGCAAAAACTGCATGATTCTCAAAATGTTTTCTAGCAGAATCCGCACGATTCTCAAAATGCTATCTTTTGCGACGATAGAGCCTCTTTTTCGATTCTTTTTCGGCAGCAACAATTAATTATCCGACAAAATAAAAATTATTAATATCTTTGGGGGTTAATTTATACTAACTCTATGGCCGATAAGGTAATCATAATTCCCACCTATAACGAAAAAGAGAATATAGAGAAGATGATTCGTACGGTGCGCTCCTTATCCGGAAACTATCATATTTTAGTGATCGATGACGGTTCTCCCGACGGTACTGCTCAAATAGTCAAGAATTTGCAGAAAGAATACGCGGATTCCCTTTTTTTAGTGGAAAGGCAAGGAAAACTCGGATTGGGAACCGCATACTTAGCCGGTTTCCAGTGGGCGCTGAATCACGGTTACGAATACATTTTCGAGATGGACGCCGATTTTTCCCACAGTCCGCAATATCTCGACGATCTATACGGGGCATGCAGCCGGGGAGAAGCGGATCTGGCCATCGGGTCCAGATACTGCAACGGCATCCGGGTAATCAATTGGCCTATCAAGAGGCTGATTATGTCCTACTATGCATCCGCGTATGTCCGCTCCGTACTGGGAATGAAAATATTCGATGCCACGGCAGGATTCAAGTGCTATCGGAGGAAAGTCCTGGAGACCATCGATTTTTCCAAAATAAAAATGAGAGGATACGGGTTCCAGATAGAAATGAAATACAACACCTACAAATTGGGATTTAAAATTAAGGAAATTCCCATTATCTTCGCCGACAGGACGGAAGGAACTTCCAAGATGAGTTCCGGTATTTTCGGAGAAGCATTCTGGGGAGTGCTGAAAATGAAATTCCGTAAAATAACCCCCGACCCCCAGACCGGTGGAGATTATTTATCCGATTGATAAACGAGCCGATCAATGCAGATGAACCTACTGATTAAAAATGGAACAATCGTAAATAACGGGCTATCTTTTAAAGGTAGCCTTTTAATTGCCGGAGACAAAATAGCGGGCGTCTATCCGGAAGCTCCGAAAGACTCGAACACCACGGAGCCGGAAGGACCATACCGGGTGTTAGATGCTTCCGGCCTGCATATTTTCCCGGGCGTGATCGATGACCAGGTCCATTTCCGGGAACCCGGAAATACGTCCAAGGCTACCATTGCCAGCGAAAGCGCCGCCGCGGTACTGGGCGGCGTCACCTCATTCATGGATATGCCCAACAACAATCCCCCGGCCGTTACCAACCGGGCCATAGAAGAAAAATACGGAATCGCCGCACGGGATTCTTTCGCCAATTATTCCTTTTATATAGGGGCCACCAATGACAATATAGAAGAGATAACCAAAATAAACAAGACGAATGTGTGCGGAGTAAAAGTCTTTATGGGCTCTTCCACCGGGAACATGTTGGTGAACGATCCGGCGGCGCTGGAAAACATTTTCAAATACGCCCCCGTACCCATAGCGGTCCATTGCGAAGAAGAGGAAATCGTCAGAAAGAACCTGCAGGAATATACTGTCAAATACGGCGAAAATATCCCATTCGAGGCACATCCCGACATCCGCAGCCGGGAGGCCTGTATCCGATGTACCCGGCGTGCGCTGAATCTGGCCATAAAAAACAGGTCGCGCCTTCATGTGCTTCATATCAGTACGGCGGAAGAAATAGAGATGATCCGGCAGGCCCGCACCGTTAACCCGGGGATCACCGCAGAGGTATGCGTACATTATCTGTGGTTCTGTCGGGACGACTATTCCCGATTCGGATCCCGGATCAAATGCAATCCCGCCATCAAAGAAAAGAGCGACATGGAGGCCATCCGTCAGGGAGTCAAAGAAGGAATCATACAAGTAGTGGCCACCGACCATGCGCCCCATCTGAAAGCGGAAAAAGAAAATCCGTATCTCAAGGCCCCTTCCGGACTGCCGTTAGTACAGCACAGCCTGCAACTGATGCTGGATCTGGCGGCAAAAGGCATATTCACATTGGAAGAAGTCGCCGCAAGGATGTGCCACGGTCCGGCCGAATGCTTTAACATCCGCCGGCGAGGTTATATACAAGAAGGATTTTTTGCAGATTTGGTTTTAGCGGATCTTCAGCGTCCCGACAGCCATTCGCCTTTGCATCCCGCTTATAAATGCGGATGGAGCCCGTTTGCAGGACATACTTTCGGAAGCAGCATCATACACACCTTCGTAAACGGAGAACAAACGGTCGAAAACGGAAAACTCACCGGCGCCAAACCGGGAATGAGATTGGAATTCGACCGGTAAACCTACCTATTGCCTTACTAAAAAATTATCGGTATGTCATCTACTCAAAAATCTTTATCGACCACTTATATCGCAGCGGTAATCGCCATTTCCTTATGGGGGTTTTCCTTCGTCTGGACCAATATATTGCTCAATTACCGGGTACCGGTTTTCACTTTCCTGTTCATCCGGCTGGCCATCGCGGGCATACTTTTGCTGGTTTTCTCCCGGCTGATAGGAAAACTCCAGAAAATCAATCTGAAAGACTTTCTATGGTTGTCTCTTATGGCGTTTTCCGAACCTTTCATCTATTTCATAGGGGAAAGCTATGGAATGAAGGCCACGCACTCCCCTACCATTTGTGCGGTGATTATCGCCTCTATTCCCGTTTTCTGTCTTTTCGTGGAAAAAATACTTTATCGGGTTCCGTTCACATTTTATAAAGTCATAGGCATCGCTCTCACGCTGCCCGGCATCCTGCTGGTCGTATTCGAAGACGGTTCCCTGTCTGCGGAACATGCCTACGGGATAGCCTTGTTGTTTCTGGCGGTAGCCGGAGCTACGGGATACGCCACCGTCGTGAAAAAACTGTCGGGAAAATACAATACCTACACTATCGCCACCTACCAGTTCCTGATGGGGGCTTTCTTTTTTCTGCCTTTTTTCCTGATATGGGGTACCGACGGCCTGACGCGCGAATTTTTCACCTGGAAAATTCAACTGCCTCTTCTTTCGCTGGCGATATTATGTTCCTGCATAGCATTCGGGCTTTTCATAACAGTCATCCGGAATATCGGGATCACCCGCGCCAACATATTCTCCACGCTGATACCGGCAGTTTCGGCGGCAGGGGCGGCCATGCTGGGGCAGGAAGCCATTACGTTTTCCAAAATCGCGGGGATAAGCATTGTAATCGCCGGAGTAATACTGGCCCAACATACGAAAAAATAGAAAGCGGCAGAACGGCTATTTTTCAATTAGTTTCAATTGAATCCTTTCCCGTTTCAGGTCTACGCCCAAGACCTTCACCATGATATGCTGGTGCAATTTAAGCACCTCCGCCGGATTGGAGATAAATTTGCCCGACATCTGGGACACATGAATCAATCCGTTCTGTTTGATGCCGATATCCACGAACGCTCCGAAATTGGTCAGGTTCGTTACGATTCCCGGCAACTCCATTCCTTCCGATAAGTCTTCGATCGTATGGATATCGCTTGCGAACTCCAATACCTTTATACCGGCTCTCGGATCCCGGCCCGGTTTTGCCAGCTCCTGTACGATATCGTTTAAAGTAGGAAGCCCTACCTGATCCCCCACATATTTTTTTATATCGATAGACTCTATCTTTTCCTTATTCCCCACTAATTCGGCTACGGAAATGCCGGCATCCTCGGCCATCCGGTTTACCAGCGCATAACGCTCCGGATGCACCGCAGAATTATCTAACGGATTGGCCGCTCCCGGAATGCGGAGAAATCCGGCCGCCTGTTCATAGACTTTCGTTCCCAACCGTTTTACCTTCAACAATTCCGCCCGCGAGGAAAACGGACCGTTTCCAGTCCGGTACTCCACTATATTCCGCGCCAGCGCAGGGCCTATTCCGGAAACATAGGACAATAAATGCTGGCTGGCGGTATTAAGATTCACCCCCACATTATTCACACAACTGACCACGACATCGTCTAATTTCTCTTTTAATAAAGTCTGATCCACATCGTGCTGATACTGGCCTATGCCCAAAGACTTGGGGTCTATTTTCACCAACTCCGCCAACGGATCCATCAACCGCCTGCCTATGGAAACCGCGCCCCTGACGGTTACATCATAATCCGGGAACTCTTCCCGGGCCACCGCCGAAGCGGAATAAATGGAAGCTCCGTCCTCGCTTACCGAATACACTTTCACCGGGTGAGGAAAACTCAGCCGTTTGATAAACGCCTCCGTTTCCCTGCTGGCCGTTCCGTTCCCGATAGCGATCACCTCTATTTTATAGGCCTCTATCATATTGGACAATTTCTTCATGGCCTGTATTTTCTCATTGACCGGCGGATGGGGATAAATGGTATCGTTGTGCAACAGGGCCCCCTGCGGATCTAAACATACGACCTTGCACCCGGTACGGAATCCGGGATCGATAGCCATCGTGCGTTTCTGTCCTACCGGAGCGGCCAGCAGCAATTGCCGCAGGTTTTCCCCGAACACCTTTATAGAATCCATATCCGCTTTTTCCTTTACGATTTTCAGGACTTCGTTCTCGATCGACGGATGCAGCAATCTCTTCCAGGAATCATCTAAGGCCATCTCAAGTTGCTGATATAAGGCATAACTGCTGCACCGGGTCCCTTTATAAAACAGACGGGCCAGTATTTTTTTCACCGTATTTTCATCTACCGCCAGTTTGATGGATAAAAAGCCCTCTTCCGCCCCTCTCAATATAGCCAGCAGCCTGTGGGCCGGAATACGGCGGACTTCTTCCGAGAAATTAAAATAATTCGTGAATTTTTCTCCCTCCTCTTCCTTCCCTTTACACACTTTGGATTGGATTTTTGCATTTTTCGCATAAAACGCACGCAATTCCTTGCGGATATCCTGTCTTTCGGAAACCATCTCGGCTATGATGTCCCGGGCCCCCTGCAATGCCGAATCGCGGTCCGGAACCTGTTCATTCACAAACCCGTCGGCCAGCTTGTCGAGATTCTCCGTTTGAAGGGTACTCATCTTCAATGCCAGCGGTTCCAGCCCCTTTTCCTTAGCGGATCCGGCACGGGTCTTGCGTTTAGGCCGGTACGGAAGGTAAATATCTTCCAATATCTGTATATCCACCGTCGAGGAAATTTCTTTCTGCAGCTCCGGCGTCAATTTTCCCTGTTCCTCTATGCTTTTGAGGACCGCCTGCTTACGTTTGTCCAATTCGGCAAACCTCAGATGATAATACTTTATTTCCGTCACCTGCACTTCGTCCAGCGCACCCGTGCGCTCTTTCCGGTAACGGCTGATAAAAGGTACCGTAGCCCCCTCCTCCAACAATTCTATGCAATGTTCCACCTGCCACTCCTTTATGTCTAATTTTTCGGCGATATATTTCAGATATAACTTATTTTCCATCGGGATCCTGTTTTTTCTCCATTATTTTATCAGAAAGAATTCCTTCAAACGCGGTCAATCATGGGAAACCTGCTGTAACTGTTCCCTGTAAGCGGAAAAGATCTTCGATTTGGAAACGAATCCCATATAGTATCCGTTTTCATCCGTCACCGGAAGATTCCACGCTCCGGTCTCCTCGAACTTCTTCATGACGCTGTCCATTTTTTCATGACAACAAACCACATCCGGAGCCGGCCGCATGAGCGAATATACATGCACCGTATCGTATTTATCGTGATCGAACATGATTTCCCGCACATCGTCCAAAAAAACGACGCCCTGAATCTTCTTTTCCTTATCCACGACCGGAAAGATATTCCGTTTGGAGCTTGCAATAGCCTTGACCAACTCACCCAGCGATTGGTGGAGATCTACGGGTAAAAAATCGTTTTCAATCAAGTCCCCGGTTTTCAGCAGAGTAAGCACGGCCCGGTCGGAATCATGCGTCAGAAGCTCTCCCTGTTTGGCTATCCGCTTGGTATAGATTGAATACGGTTCAAAGGTGCGAATGGTGGCGAAAGAAACCGCGGAGGTTATGATCAACGGCATCAGCAGGGTATATCCGCCCGTAATTTCCGCGATCAGGAAAATGGCCGTCAGGGGAGCCTGCATCACTCCTGCCATCAGCCCGCCCATGCCTACCAATACGAAGTTGGATTCCGGCAAGGAGTAAAGTCCCGACAGGTTTACGATCCGGGCGGCAAAAAAGCCCAGAATCCCTCCCATAAACAACGTGGGGCCGAAGGTTCCTCCGACGCCTCCCCCCGCATTGGTAAACGACATGCTGAATACCTTGAATATAAATACCGCGAGAAAGAATATGGGAATGATCCACTCCCGGTTAAAAAACCGGCTGAAATACGAGGTCCCTATCGCCTCCATGGAATTATTATTCAGCAGATCGGTCAATGTCCCGTATCCCTCTCCGTAGAGGGGAGGAAATATGAAAATCAGAAATCCCAAGCAAATGGCGGACATCAGCCACCGCTTATAGGGATTCTCTACGGATTTGATCTTGTCTTCCAGATGGAGAGTCATCCGGGTAAAATACAACGAAGCGAAACCGCACAAAATACCGAACAGGATATAAAAAGGCAGGTTCCCCATTGAAAATTCCGACAACGTATTGGAAAAGGCCACGGTATCTCCCATAAATAAATACGAGACGGTAGTAGCCGTAATAGAAGAGACCACCAACGGAAGCAGGGAAGTCATGGACATATTGAACAACAATATTTCCAGCGTAAACAGCACCCCGGCCAACGGGGCCTTGAAAATCCCGGCCACCGCTCCCGCAGCTCCGCATCCGAGCAGAATGGTCATGTTTTTATATGAAAGCCCCATCGCACGGGCCACATTGGAGCCGATAGCCGCTCCCGTATAAACGATAGGCGCCTCCGCTCCCACCGATCCGCCGAAGCCGATGGTCACCGCACTCGAAGCTATGGATGACCACATGTTATGCGGTTTTATTTTGGATTCGTTTTTGGAGATGGCCAGCAATACTTTCGTTACGCCGTGTCCTATATTGTCCTTGACTATGTAGCGTACAAAAAGGAGAGCCAAAAGCATTCCTATACCGGGATAAAGAAAATAGAAAATGCTGTCCGAAGGAGTATTGAACCAGCCCGTGAGAATCCACTGCACACAATGAATGCATTGCTTGAGAATCACCGCCGCGAATCCGCTGCCCAATCCCACGAGCAGAGCCAGCAACAAGAGCATCCTATGCTCCGGCATTTTATTGATATATTGCTTTATAAAAGAAATTCCCGGTAAATGCACAATACAGAATTTAATTATTCATCGGATTCTTCATCCGCTCCGAAAGAAGAGGCCGCCGTATCGTCATCCGGGAAGGTCCCTCTTTCCGCCGCCTCGTCTCCTTCTGCCGCATTATCGCCGAAAAGTCCGTTTTCAACATCCTCGTAATCATCTATTTTCACGTCTATCTTAACTAAATAGACGGCTTCGGGAATCTCGATGGAGACAGCATAAAAAAACGATCCGTCCGGCTTCTCCACCTTGAAAATACTTCCCATATAATCTGCGTACCCTCTGGGATATTTTTCCTTAAAAGCGTTTGCCAGCTCGGGCGACATATTGGCATAACTGACAACCAACCTTTTTTTCTTGAGTCTGTCGGCAGGCCTGCTCACCGTCACCTTTTCCGATTCTTTTTCTTTAATATTCTTCTCCATAAAGCAATAACAAAATCCTTTTTGAGAGTGCAATTATAGTGCAATTTTTTTAAAAACAAATGAAAATTCTTTATTTATTGAAAAAATAGGATTTTTGTTTCTTTTTTCTGTCGGGATTCTTCTCTACAGGTATCGGGAGAAAGGTTTTCAAATCCAAACCGGTGTAATAGGATACCGATGACTTGGTCATTGGAGTGGGAGTAAAATCCTGTACCTGCTCCATAAAGATTCCTTTGAGCGACGGGTGCCGCGAAAGCATCTCCATATCCTTTACTGTACAACCGGGATGGGAAGAGATGAAATAAGGGACCAGCTGATATCTCAGTCCATGAGCCTTTACGATTTTATCGAATTCTATCCGGAGCCTTTCGAATAATTTGAATCCGGGCTTGTTCATTTGCCGCAATACCCTGTCCTGCGTATGTTCGGGAGCCACTTTCAATCTTCCGCTGGTGTGGTGCGTTATCAATTCCGTCAGATATTCCCGCGACGAATCATCTAAGAATCCGTTTTCATCCAAAAACAAGTCATACCGGATTCCGCTCCCCACATATACGTGTTTTATTCCCTCTATTTTCCCTATCCGTTCATACAATTTTAACAACCGTTTGTGGGAATGGTCGAGATTCGGGCATAAAGCCGGATAAAGACAGGACTTGCGGCAACATTTGCGGCACAGATCCGGGTCCTTTCCCCCCATTCCGTACATATTGGCCGTAGGGGCTCCCACATCCGACAGATTTCCGGAAAAACCGGGCATCCGCACGAGCTTTTTTATCTCGCCCAGCACGGACTCTTCGCTTCTGCTTTGAATCCGCTTGCCCTGATGCGCCGCGATCGTACAGAAACTGCATCCGCCGAAACATCCCCGATGCGTGGTGATGGAAAATTTTATCATTTCATAGGCCGGGATATGTTTTCCTTTATAACGCGGATGGGGCAGTTTAGTATAAGGCAAATCGTAATAGGAATCCAGCTCGGAAGCGGAACAAGCCGGGAAGGGAGGATTCACATAAACATATCCGTCTCCGCAGGGTTCGACAATCTGCCGCGCTTCCCACCGGTTGGCCTCCGCCTCTATCAGATTGAAATTCTCAGCAAAGGCTTTTTTATCATTCAAACATTTTTCATAGGAATGAAGGATGATCCGTTCCGGAGCGGGAGCGGGTTTTTCCGGACCGGCCCAGGCCACCTGCCTTAATGTCCCATACTCCGTCTGCCTGTCTCTCCAAGAGCCGTTTTCTATAAAATGCGCCAATTGCACCGAAGCCTTTTCTCCCATGCCGTAAATCAGGAAATCGGCTTTGCTGTCTATCAGAATGGAGGGCAACAGCCTGTCCTGCCAATAATCATAATGGGTCAACCGTCTCAGGGAAGCCTCGATTCCTCCGATCACTACCGGCACATCCGGGTAAAGATCCTTCAATATATTCGTATAGACCTTTACGGCATAATCCGGACGGAACGAGGCCGCTCCTCCCGGCGTATAGGCATCGTTGCTTCTCAGACGCCGGGCCGCCGTATAATGATTGACCATAGAATCCATCGCTCCGGAGTTCACCCCGAAAAACAGACGCGGTCTCCCCAACTTTCTGAAATCCCTCCAATCGTCCCTCCAGTTGGGCTGAGGTACTACCGCCACGCGATACCCCTCTCTTTGAAGGACACGTGCGATAACCGCGGTTCCGAATGCGGGATGATCGATATAGGCATCGCCGGTAAAGAGAATGATATCGGCATTCTCCCAACCGAGAGCGTCCATCTCTTTTCTCGAAGTCGGAAGGAAACCGTTTTCATCTGTTTTTATTTCCATAGTATTATCCAATGGCGCCGCCGGCTCCTTACATTCTTTCCGGCAGCCGGATTCCCAGAATATCCATGGCTTTGGTAAGGACTTTCGCAATTACGCCGATCAATGCAAGCCGTTGTCCTCTCGCCTGGGCGTCTTCTTCTTTCAATATGGATGTATCGTGATAATACTGATTGAATTCCTTTGCAAGATCATACGCGTAATTCGCGATGACCGCAGGGGAACGGTCCGCCCCGGCCTCCCTGATCTTTACAGGGAACGAATTCAGCAACTTGATGATTTCTATTTCCTTCGGGAGGAGTTTTCCTTTTCCGCTCTCTTCCCGATAGCCCAACGCGGCCGCTTTTCTCAAAATGGATTTGATACGGGCGTGCGTATATTGTATGAACGGACCGGTATTCCCGTTAAAATCTATGGATTCCTTCGGATCGAACAGCATCGTTTTACGCGGATCCACTTTGATTATAAAATATTTCAGGGCGCCCAAGCCGATCATTTCAAAAAGACGTTCCTGCTCCTGTTCATCCATATCCTCCAATTTGCCCAAGGCGAGGGAGGTCTCCCGGGCGGTACGGTACATCCCCTCCAGCAAATCGTCCGCATCCACGACGGTGCCTTCGCGGGATTTCATTTTCCCTTCCGGCAATTCCACCATCCCGTAAGACAGATGATAGATGTTATCGGACCATTCGAAGCCTAATTTCTTTAAAATCAGCTTCAACACCTGGAAATGATAATTCTGTTCATTTCCTACGACATATATATGCTCGTCCAGTTCATATTCGGAAAACCGCTGCCGGGCCGTTCCCAGATCCTGGGTCATATATACGGAGGTGCCGTCGCCCCGCAAAAGCAATTTTTTATCCAATCCGTCTCCCGTCAGATCGCACCAGACAGAACCGTCGGGATGAGTCTCAAAAATACCTTTTGCCAGCCCCTCCTGTACCAAGGATTTGCCGAGCAGGTAAGTCTGGGATTCATAATAAGTCCTGTCGAAAGAGATTCCCAACCGGTTATATGTCTGCTCAAAGCCTTCATATACCCATCCGTTCATTTTCTTCCACAATTCCACGACCTCCGGATCGCCTTGTTCCCACCGCACCAGCATAGCCTGGGCTTCCTTCAATATAGGTGCTTCTCTTTCAGCTTCCTGCTGAGGCATGCCGTCTTCTTTCAGCTTTTCGACCTCTTTTTTCAACTGGTTGCTGAACGCTACATAATATTTCCCCACCAAATGGTCTCCCTTCATTCCGGAACTTTGCGGAGTTTCTCCGTTCCCCATCTTGAGCCACGCCAGCATGGATTTGCAAATGTGAATGCCGCGATCATTTACCAAATTAACTTTCAACACCTTGTGGCCATTAGCCTCCAACAGTTTGGCAACGGACCATCCCAACAGGTTATTCCGGATATGGCCCAGATGCAACGGTTTATTGGTATTGGGCGAGGAATATTCCACCATAATGGTCTTTCCCGTAACAGGCTGCTGTCCGAAATCCGGAGTCCGGAAAATTTCATCGAAAATACGCTGCCAGAATGCCCCGGAAAATTTCAGATTCAGAAATCCTTTCACCACATTGAACGATTCTATCTCCGGAGTGTGTTCTTTTATATATTCACCTATCTCCTTTGCCGTAACATCGGGCGCTTTTTTGCTGATCCTTGACAATGGAAACGCCACCAACGTAATATCGCCTTCGAACTCCTTGCGCGTAGCCTGCGTCTGAATCATTTTCTCTTCCGGCTGCTGACCGTACAACGCCCCGACCGCCTCCGCGGCTTTTTCCAGCATAAAATTTTCGGGATTCATATCCTTTCGTTCCTAAAATATTTTTGTTTTCAATTACCTTTCTTTATCTTTTTAAAATATTCCTTCATGGCTGCCTTTACCTTAGGAGCCAGAATGAATAAGGTGATCATCACAGGGAAAGCCATTAGCGCATAGGCCAGATCGATCAGGGCCACCGCCGATTTAAGAGGGATCATGGCCGCCACGATCAGCATTATCAAGAAGAAATAGTTATAATACTTGGCCCGATGCGCTCCGAAAAGGAAACCGGTGCATTTCACTCCGTAGTACGAATAGGAGAACATGGTGGAGAATGCGAAAATCAGCACCATCAGCATCAGCAGATATCCTCCGTAACCGGGGATGGACGCTTCGAAAGCCTTAATGGCAATTTCCAGCCCTTTTATGCCCTCCACATTGTAATCTCCCTTTATCAGAATCGCCAGAGCCGTAAGGGTGCATACCAGGCCCGAATCGATAGAAGGACCGATCATGGAAACCAATCCTTCCCGAATAGGTTCCTTGTTTTTGGAAGCGCCGTGCATCATGGCCGCCGTTCCCACTCCCGCTTCATTTACCAATGCCGCCCTGCGGGCCCCGATAATGGCGACTCCTATCAGGCCTCCGATACCGGCTTTCAACGAGAAAGCCCCTTCGAAAATGGATCTGAACACATCGGGAACTACGCTGAGATTAGTACATATAATATAGAAAACCAGCAAAAAATACATCCCTACCATCAAGGGTACGATTCTGGATGAGATTTTTGCAATACGCCGGATTCCCCCCAATACTACTACGGCAACGATCGCGCAAATCACCACGCCTATAATAAACCGCAAGGCAAGCGTGTTTTCGATTCCCGCCGGCGTGGTAAAGACGGTCGTTACGGCTTCCGTCAACTGATTGGCCTGCATAATACACAAGGTGCCGATCAATCCGGAGACGGAAAAGAATACGGCCATAGGCTTCCATTTCGGTCCGAGACCCTGCGTAATAATATACATGGGTCCGCCCTGTACTTCTCCGGCGGAATCTTTTCCTTTGTACATAATCGCCAAAGACCCTTCGAAAAATTTGGTCGCCATTCCCACCGTAGCGCTCACCCACATCCAGAAAATAGCCCCCGGTCCTCCCATCGTCAGAGCGATGGCTACGCCGGCGATATTTCCCATTCCCACCGTAGCGGCTATCGCACTGGTAAGAGCTTCGAAAGAACTGATCTGTCCCGGTTCCGCATCGTCTTTTTGTTTAAGGGATCCGATGGCCCTCCCATAATACCGGAAGGGAACGAATCCGGAATAAACCAGGAAAAAAAGTCCTCCGCCTATGAGCAGGAAAAAGAGGGGATAGCCGCAAACGGCATCGCTGATCGCAGTAATAAGGTTCCCGACAGTCTCCATTTTATAAAACGCCTGTTATTTCAATCCTCTGTTTCTAAGCAACGGATCGACATTCGGTTTTTTACCCCTGAAATTCAGATACAGATTCATGGCTTCGTCTTCGCCCGCTTTGGCAAGCACTTCATTGCGGAATCGGGCCGCCGTAGCCGGATCGAAAATATCACCCGTTTCAACGAATGCTTCAAATGCATCCGAATCGAGTACTTCCGCCCAGATGTAACTATAATAGCCGGCCGTATAACCGCCGCCGAAAGTATGGTTGAAATAGGTGCTGCGGTAACGCGGCGGAATCTGCGGAATCAGACCGCGGTCGCCCAACACTTTGGCTTCAAATTCCTCGATGTTCAAATCTTCAGGGACAGAAGTCAGTACATGATAATCCATATCCAAATAAGAGGCCGCCAGATATTCGGTCGTTGCGAATCCCTGTCCGTATTTCCCCGCCTTTTCCAATTTATCGATCAATTCCTGAGGAATCGCTTCTCCTGTTTGGTAATGTTTCGCATATACTTTCAGCACCTCCGGATGGAAAGCCCAATGTTCCATAATCTGAGAAGGCAATTCCACAAAATCGGTAGGATATCCGGGGCCTTTGCGGAACTGACTTTGTTTGAACAGGCTGGCCAGACCGTGGCCGAATTCATGAAAATAAGTTTCCACTTCATCCGTAGTCAGCAGCGCCGGCATATCGCCGACCGGACGGGTAAAATTACCTACAATGGTAACAAGCGGGGCTACCCGCTGGCCGTCTTTATAATAAGCCGACCTGAATCCTCCGCACCATGCGCCACCCCTTTTCTCGCCCGGGCGCGCGAACATATCGAAAAATACGACTCCCAAGTGCGTGCCATTCGTATCCAGACACTCGAATGCCGCAGCTTCCGGATGAGGCAGCGGAACATTCTCGAGCTGTTTGAAGGTAACTCCGTACAGTCTGTTGGCTACATAGAAAATACCCTCCCTTACATTTTCCATTTTAAAATAAGGTGCCAGCTGGGCCTCACTCAGACCGAACTTGCTGTCCATCGCTTTCCGGAAATAAAAACGCCAGTCACAGGCTTCCAGATTGATATTGTCCCCGTTTTTGGCAATAATGTCCCGCATATCCTTCGCTTCGTTTTTGGCGGCTTTCAATGCAGGCGCCCATACCTGATCCAACAGTTCATATACGGCTTCAGGCGTTTTGGCCATCCGGTCATCCAGAATATAGGCCGCGCAACTTTCATATCCCAGCAACTGGGCCCGCTTCATTCTCAAATCCACTAACTTCCGGATCACTTCCTTATTATCCGCCTCATTATTGTTATTGCCCCTGTTCAGATAGGCATCTAATATCTGACGACGAAGTTCCCGGTTTTCAGCATTCTCCAAGAAAGGCATGATACTCGGATTGTCCAACCCGAAAATCCATTTGCCAGGCTTGCCGGCTTTTTCCGCCCGGGCAGCCGCCTCTGCGATCTGTCCCTCCGTAAGGCCTTTCAAATCCTCTTCATTTTCTATGGTCAGCGTATAGGCCGCCGTTTCTGTCAGCAGATTCTGTCCGAATTCCAGCTGAAGAGCGGATAGTTCCGTATTCAATTTTTTCAGCTCTTCCTTCTTGTCCGCAGGAAGATTGGCTCCCCCCCTTTCGAAATCTTTATACATTTCCACAAGAAGCCGCATCTGCGACTGGGTCAGATTCAACTCGTCTCTTTTGTCATAAACAGCTTTGATCCGCTGGAAAAGCTTATCGTTCAGACGGATTTCATTACTATGGGCGCTCCGCAGCGGAGAAAGCTCTTTGGCGATTGCGCGTATGGTATCATTTGAACGCACTCCGCTGACGCTTCCGAACACGGCAGAAACACGCGAGAGCAATTCTCCCGTATTATTATAAGCAAGAATGGTATTTTCAAACGTAGGCTCCTGAGGATTGTTTACGATCGCCTCTATTTCGGCGCTTTCCTGCGCCATCGCCTCCTTGAAGGCAGGAAGATAATGTTCGGATTTTACCTGTTCGAACGGCGGTATGCCGAACGGCGTATTCCATTCTTCGAGCAGAGGATTCTTTTCCTCCACCTGTGAGCATGACGCTGCCACTACTCCCGCAGAAAGTAGAGATAACAAATATTTTTTCATAGCAAATCAGTTTTATTAATTAGTATGCTATCCCAGATAGCTCTTTAGCAATTTGCTTCTGGCGCTATGCCGGAGCCGCCGGATCGCTTTCTCCTTAATTTGCCGGACCCTCTCCCGCGTCAGCCCGAAATACTCTCCTATTTCTTCCAGAGTCATTTCCTGCGCCCCTATCCCGAAAAAATATTTCACGATGTCGCGTTCCCTTTCGGTAAGAGTGGATAACGCCCTTTCTATTTCCTTATTCAGAGATTCGTTTACCAATCCCTTATCGGCATTGGGGGAATCGGAATTCACCAGCACGTCCAGCAGGCTGTTGTCTTCTCCGTCTACAAACGGGGCGTCTACAGACACATGGCGGCCCGAAACCCGCAGGGTATCCGCTATTTTATCCCGCGGAATATCCAGAATATCGGCCAGTTCCTCCGGTGAAGGCATTCTTTCGTTCTCCTGTTCGAATTTGGACAACGCCTTGTTTATTTTATTCAGCGACCCCACCTGGTTCAAAGGAAGCCTTACGATTCTGGACTGTTCCGCCAGCGCCTGCAATATGGACTGACGTATCCACCAGACCGCATAGGAAATGAATTTGAACCCTCTCGTCTCATCGAATTTCTCAGCAGCTTTAATCAGGCCCAGGTTCCCTTCATTTATCAAATCCGGAAGACTCAGCCCCTGATTCTGGTATTGTTTTGCGACCGACACTACAAATCTCAGATTCGCACGGGTCAGCTTTTCGAGCGCCTTCTGGTCTCCTTTCCTTATACGCTGGGCGAGTTCCACCTCATCCTCGACAGTTATAAGTTCCTCACGACCAATCTCCTGCAAATATTTATCCAAAGAAGCGCTCTCTCTATTGGTAATAGATTTGGTTATTTTTAATTGTCTCATGTGGCTATATTGTAGCGCAAAAATACAATTTTTTTATTTAATTCCTATTCCATAATAATAAACGGAACCGTCGGGATAGACACCTTCGATCAAAACGGACCTTTGGGCCTCCTTTATCGCGCGTACGATATCTTCCGGTTCTTTCACCGGAGTTTGATTTATATAGGTAATTATAAATCCTTCCCGGATGCCGGCATCCCGCATTTTGCCTTTACCGACGGCCGTAACCTCTACTCCGCCCTTCAGACCGAGTCTTCGCACGGTCCTGTCGGGAGCCTTCTCTATCCGGCCTCCTAAAACGTCTAAAGCCTCTCCCTGTCGGGACCCGCCTTCCATCTGTTCGTCCGTACCCTGAAGCACGACGTTAAAATCCATGGTTTTCCCGTTCCGGACCACCGTTATTACGATATTGTCTTCCGGTTTATACGCATTTATTTTCTCCTGCACATCCGACGGACTTTTTACGGGAACGCGGTTCAATGCCACAATGACATCTCCGTCACGGATGCCAGCCTTATAGGCCGCCCCGCTCCTTTCCACCAACGGAACGTACACGCCATTGAAATTGTCTTTCATTCCGGCTTGTTCGGCCAGTTTGTCCGTCAACTCCTGCATGGAAATACCCAATCTTCCCCGCTGGACCGTACCGTAGGTCATTATATCCGCCACTACCTTTTGTACGATCGTGCTGGGCACGGCAAAAGAATACCCCGTAAACGAACCCGTATTGGTAGCGATCGCCGTATTGATGCCTACCAATTCACCCCGTGTATTGACCAATGCTCCGCCGCTGTTACCTGGATTCACGGCTGCATCCGTCTGGATAAAAGACTCTATTTTGAACTCTCCGGAGGTGTCGGGAAGCGAACGCCCTTTTGCGCTGACGATCCCCGCCGTAATGGTACTCCTTAAATTATAGGGACTCCCGATAGCCAGGACCCACTCTCCCAACCGCAAGGAATCGGAATTTCCGAACCGGAGAGTCGGAAGCTGGTCCGCCTCCACTTTCAACAATGCGATATCCGTTACGGGATCGGTCCCGATAAGCTCCGCATCGAAACTTTTGTTGTTATTCATCGTGACAAGGAATTCCACCCCGCCATCCACTACGTGATTATTGGTGACGATATAGCCTCCCGGAGAGATAATCACACCCGACCCCGCATTCACACTTTCCCGGGGTTCCGCATACGGCGCACCGTAGCCGAAAAAATAATCCAGGATATTGGGCTCCCTGCTCTTTTCTTTTTTCAGCACTTTTACATGTACCACTGCATTTACCGAATTTTCAGCCGCAAAAGTAAAATCCGGAAATTGTTCCCCGCTTAGCTCCACCCGCTGATAGACAGGTTCGCCGGAAGCATATACATACGGACTTTTTGTCATGTGCGGCTTTATGATCAACACCGCGCAAATGGTACTTAATAAAACAGATAAAGCCAAAAAAAAGAGATTCTTTTTCATATTTATACCATTTTTCATTTTTACCCGATATTTCAATAAAATCTGTCTTTGAAACTCAAAATATATGCCAAATTATTTGTATATTTGTACTCATTTAATTTATCAGGTTATGAAGTTTATCATTTCAAGTACAGACCTTTTACAAGGATTATTATCGGTTTCCAGGGCTATTGCCTCCAAGAACTCTCTACCTATTCTGGATAATTTTCTGTTCGTGCTGGAAGGGAACACCTTAACGGTAACCGCCTCGGATTCGGAGACAACCCTTAAGACAGACATCAACATCGATGAAGTGACGGCCGGTGGGGAAATAGCTGTACCTGCTAAACTGCTTACCGACTCCCTTAAGGAACTGCCGGCGCAGCCGATCGAATTTTCGACGGCGGAAGACCGGAATATAGTGAATATCATCTGGAGCAGCGGAAGTGCGCAGATTCCGTATTATCCGACGGAAGACTATCCGGAACTGCCGGCTCTCGCCGATCCGGTTTCCCTCTCCATAAAAGCGTCCGTTCTGGCGGACGGCATTAACAGCACGCTCTATGCCACTGCAGAAGAAGAACTTCGCCCGGTAATGAACGGTATTTTCTTCGACATCGCTCCGGAGGCCGCCACGCTCGTGGCTTCCAACGCCCACAAGCTCGTATGCTATACGCGCACCGATGTAAGAGGAGATTCCGCCGCTTCGTTCATCTTGCCGAAGAAACCGGCCAATATTCTGAAAACCAATTTAGCCAAGTATCCGGAGGAGATCGTGGATATAACTTTCGACAAAAAAAACGCTTTCTTTAAATTCGATTCCTCTTTGGTGGCATGCCGGTTGGTAGACGGTACCTATCCGGCTTACAGGACCGTAATCCCTAAAAACAATACCAATTTCCTGACAATCGCCCGGACGGACCTGCTCAATGCAAGCAAACGGGTGGCAGTATGCTCCAATCAGGCAACCAGCCAATTGGTATTCAAACTCGCCCAGAACAAGCTGGAAATTTCCGCCCAGGATCTGGATTTCTCCACATCCGCCCATGAAACGGTTCCTTGCGAATATGAAGGGGTGCCTATGGAAATAGGATTCAAATCCACTTTCTTGATCGAAATTCTAAGTAATCTGCCTTACGATCAGATATGTATCAAATTGGCGGATCCTAACAGGGCCGCCCTCATCCAGCCTTCGGTCCAGACCGAGCCGGACGAAGAAATCTGCGCCCTGCTGATGCCTATGCGTATCAATGCCTGAAACGCAAATATGGAATTTTCAAATGCTGCCCGCCAAGGGAAAAGAGTGAATTAACATTACCATGCAATTGAATCTTAAAAATCCGATACTTTTCTTCGATATCGAAAGTACGGGATTAAATGTAGCGACGGACCGGATCGTGGAAATCTGTGCGGTAAAAGTAATGCCTAACGGAGACCAGGAGGTAAAGACCCGCAGGCTCAATCCCACGATTCCCATTTCGCCCGAAGCCCAGCGCATACACGGCATTTCCAATGAGGACGTAAAAGACTGCCCTACGTTTAAGGAAATAGCCAAAAGCTTGGCCAAATGGATGACGGGCTGCGATATAGCGGGATATAATTCTATAAAATTCGATATTCCGCTATTGGCGGAAGAGTTTTTAAGGGCCGGCGTGGAGTTCGATTTCAGGAAAAGATATTTAGTGGATGTACAAAACATTTTTCATAAAATGGAACAACGCACACTGGCGGCCGCCTATAAGTTCTATTGCATGAAAGATCTCGAAAACGCTCATTCGGCGGAAGCCGATACCATCGCCACCTACGAGATTCTGAAAGCCCAGTTAGACCGGTATCCCGACACGCTGAAAAACGATATCTCCATGCTGGCCGAGTTTTCCACCCGCTCCAGATCCGTGGACTATGCCGGACGGATCATATTGGATGACAAAGACAGGCCCGTCTTCAATTTCGGCAAACACAAGGGGAAACCGGTGGAGGAAGTCCTTAAAAGCGAACCCAGTTATTATTCCTGGATGATGAACGGGGATTTTACGCTCGACACAAAAAAAATACTCACCGAGATCAAGCTGAAAATGAAATAAAAAATCTGCCGGAAGCGATAAACAATTTTAATTGAAATGCGTTGAATATCGTACTTTTTAACAATAACAGCAAGTTCTATTATTTCCGACCGGATATATCTCTGAACAGGGATTGTAACGACTATTTCTGTCCGGAAGGAATAAATGAACTTGCTGCTATACCGTTTATTTATATCAAAATGGAAAGGGCCGCAAAGGCCGTTTCCGCCAAATTCGCTTCCCGTTACTACAAAAATGCCGGATACGGCTTGATCTTAAATGCAAAAGGGCTGGAAACTCCGGAAGAACCCGCTTCCTGGAATACGGCGCGTTCCTTGGATAACACTCTATATATCACCCCCGCCGTCCCTTTGGAGCGATTCGAATGTTCCGGGTGTCCGACAGAGATGACAGGATTGTTCAACCGGAAGATAGAAGAAATTACGAAATTCTCATCCCTGCGCACGGGTGATCTCGTATGTATGGAAATGACCGACAGGGAAACGATCTACGAAAAACGGGCCGCCGTTTCCGGCAAATCCCGGATAGAAACAGCAGGAATCGCGTTCCAGATTATCTGGTAGGCAGAAACCGTTATAAGGTCAGCGCATGTTCTACCGCCAAGGAAGCGGTGGAAAAAGCGATCTGCAAATTATAGCCTCCCGTGTCTCCGTCCAGATCCAATATTTCCCCGGCAAAATAGAGGCCTTTTACCAACTTGGATTCCATGCTCTTCCGGGAGACATCCTTCAGGGAGATACCGCCGGCGGTCACTACCGCCCTTTCATACCCTACATACGATTCTATCGGGAATCTCCACTGTTTTAATGCGGCAGGCAAATCATCCGCAGTCAGATCGGGATGCGTGCGCATAAAAGGAAGAATCAGCGCACGGGGCATCAAAAGAGAAAGCAGATATTTCAGGCGCGGGCCTTTTTCGCCGGAAGACGCTTCCGCCGCCAATTCCCGACGGATACGCTCCTTTAATTTTTCAAGGCTCAATGCCGGTTTCAGATCCAATACCAACTCCGTTTTTTCGCCGTTTATAAGAGCTTCCACGGCCTTCCGGCTCACCCTCAAGCCGATAGGGCCTTCGATTCCTCCCGAGGTGAAATCCAGATCTCCGAACTCCGTTGCCACAGAACGGCCGCCGACATACAGCTCCACTTCCACGTTTTTAAGGGAAATTCCCTCATACTCTTTCCCGTACACCGCCGGCCGGAGTGCCGTCAGGGAAGGAAAGCATCGGGTTACATCGTGTCCCAGTTCCCGGGCGATCCTGTAGCCGTCTCCCGTAGATCCTGTCGCAGGATAGGACAAGCCGCCCGTAGCCAATAAAACGATGTCGGCAGAGGCAAAAGGGTGAGGCCGTCCTTCCGCTAAAATCTCGAAATCTCCCGTTTCTTTTTTCAAGACGCTTTCCACCCGGCAACCGGTAAGAATTTCTCCCCCCTTCCCCAAAATATAAGATACGAGCGAATCCGTCACATCCCGGGCATTCATGCTGCGGGGAAATACCCGCGCCCCCCTTTCCACCGTCAGCGCCAGACCGATGCTCTCGAAAAAATCCATCGTCTTTATGTTGTCCCAACAGAAAAATGCATTTTTAAAAAATGTATTCTGCGGATGGACATGCCGGGAAAACTCTTCCCACGGTCTGGTATTGGTCAGATTGCAACGCCCTTTTGCGGTAATCCCTATCTTCCTCCCGCATCTTTCCATCCTCTCTAAAACCGTTACCGTTTTTCCTTTCCCGACAGCCCGCGCCGCGGCGAACAACCCCGCCGCACCGCCTCCGATAATAATAATGTCCCTATGCATCATAACAATGCAAAGTAAGAAATTTTTCGGTCACCGGGCAATCGTTTTCATAAAACTCGACAAAATCAGCACCGGTTTCCACCCTGCAATAATATTAACTTGTACGATTTCTTTGCAATTCAAGTCAATTTCAAGAAATATCCGGAGATAGGCGCGAGATCGGTTGGTGATGTGAGATTTTGATAGGAAAAAGGGTGTGCAGAATGCCATACTTCTATTCAGTACGGTGCAATAAGAGTTCGTGCGCCGAGTATTTCATACCGAGGAATCGTCTCAATTTGTATTTCAGAACCCACCATGCCGGTTTTGCGGGATGTCTTCTTATCGGGGTATTCACGCTACAACCCATCCAGCAGGGATGATCGCAGCTGTGTACTTTTCCCCTCACCCATTCCGCCTCGGGAGAATGCCATAGTTCGTCCCATGTCTGCCGGTTGAGATTTCCCATCACCCATTTCTCCCTGCTGCCGATACATGGCAGGATATTGCCGTTCGGTTCCATAATAAAAATTTCATTCCCGGCGTCACATGGTAACGGAAGTCTCCGACCGCATAGCAGATAATAGATCAACCCATGATTGTAGTAGGCCCGAAACCATTTCTTAGGCGAACCGGACTTCAACAATTCGTTAATCAGCTCTTCGACATGAGTAGCCACCTCGGTGCTGTTAACATTGTCCGTTTTGCCGTAATAGAATGAGTTGTGAAGTGCCATCGTGGCGAACTCCATGCCCATTGATGTCGCAAGCTTATATAGTTGTAACAATTCCGAGGCATTGGTATCCTGCACCGTCGTGCTGAATCCGATGTCTTTATGACCTATTTTCCACAAAGTCTCCAATGTATGCATGGCACGATCATAATTGTTGCTCACGCCTCTGATCCGATCGTGAATATCTCCCTTGCCATCTATGCTGACACGAATCCCGACTT
>CANRID010000040.1 GCA_947630665.1 uncultured Bacteroidales bacterium
CATATAGCTTTTTGGCCACAAAATTACTTCAGGATCCCTGTATTTGTCAATACGCTATCGCGGACGGTTGTACGTTTCCCCGGCAGACGGGCTGGCTATCCAAGGAGGCAAAGAACGGGCGGATTGCCTCGGCCGCATGATGCAGTTCCTTGTCCTCCTGATGCGGCGAGGCCTGTTCTTTCAACCACAGTATATCCTTGTAAGTGCGTGTTTGAGACAGAACCAGTCGGGAAAATTCCATGCGGATGGAATCATGGATCAGTCCGCATACCTCGCTGACGGTGGAATGAAGCCGGACAAGCGTGTCGCGTTCGAGGTATCGGAAGACGGAATCCCTCATGGTCTGCCATTGTCTGAGGTGTCCGGCCAGTTCTTTGACAGAGAGCTTGTCCTGTTTGCGTATATCGGACAAGTATTCCCTGTATGTTCCGGCAGGGTCATTCTTGACATTCGCCAGTCGTCTGCCATTTCCGTTATCACACGACGCGCATAGGGATATGGCAATCGACACGGCAATTATTTTGGCAGAGACTACCGGTAGTTTTAAGTTCGATTTTAATGTTTTCATACTATATTATTTCGTACTATTTGACGCAAAACTATATATAATTTTCGATACTCCGTATCTTGAAAACCGTATTTTGTGCATTTTTTAATATCGTACTTAATGGTATGATAACCAATGTAAACAAGTGAAGATAAAACCGTAAAAAATGTACGATTTTCGTTTTTTAATATAGTATGATTCCGATACTCGAATAAAACTCGTATATTTGCACTTGTTATCATGGATATTGTATATTGATATGGCAAAAGTCGGTTATATATTCAAGGCCAATTCCTATGAAGCGTTTGATGCGGATAAGGAATGGATGCGCCAGTACGGATGTGTACAGGTGATTGAAGAATCGGTCGGGCACGAGACGCTCCGACCGAGATGGAAGCAACTGATGTCGAATCTTGAAAGAGGCGACGAATTGGTGGTGTCGAAATTCAGCAATGCCGTGCGTGGTTTACGGGAGCTGTCGGCATTGATCGAGCTATGCCGTATCAAGGTCGTGCGCATCATATCCATCCACGATAAGATTGACACCGGCAACAAATTGTTCCCGGACACGACACCGGCGGAGGTGCTGACCATGTTCGGGGCACTGCCGGAGGAAGTGGCCGTTTTGCGGAAGTCGTCGGATAAGATAATACGCCTACAGCAGAGCATCAGCGCACCGGTTAACTCCAAGTGCTTGAGCAAAACGGAACGGGATAAAAAAATCGTGGATATGTATAACAATGGCTATTCAATCCCGGACATTTGGAAAGAGAGCGGCGTCAAGAGCAAGAGTACGGTGTACAGCATACTCAACAAATACAAGGTGCGGCTTAACCGGACACCGGGACGTGTGCCGGGCAGACGGAAATAGAACCTGTGTAAATCAAAAATAGATACTGAAAATCAGTAGGTTATTTGTGTAATTTGCCGATTTTTCGTATCTTTATGTTGGATATAACTATATAAAAACAAGTCCTATGGGAGATATTATAATTGTATTACTGGTGTTTTGGGTTTTCGGCAAGCTCTTGAAGGGTGTGTTCGGGGGATTCAGCAAAAGCAGTTTTCGGGATGACAAATAACCCCGGATTGTTGTAACTGGCAGATATTTGTTAATTTTGCACCGTATTCATAAAAATCAAGAACAATATGACAAAAGCGGAAATTGTCGCCCAAATATCGCGGCAAAGCGGAATAGAAAAAGCTGTTGTGATGACAGTGGTAGAGTCGTTCATGGAAAACGTGAAGGATTCGATGGTTGCAGGAAACGAGGTGTTCCTGCGTGGGTTCGGCAGCTTTGTAATAAAGCGGAGAGCTGAAAAGACAGCCCGGAACATATCGAAGAACACGACCATTAAAATCCCTGCACACAACATCCCTGCATTCAAACCGGCTAAAGCATTTATGAATGCGGTAAAAGAGAACAAGTAGGTTGCACTCATTTATAAAAGTACGGATGGTGCAATGATACCGTAACGAGTAAAACAAAAGCGACCTTCGGGTCGCTTTTGTCGTGACAAGGCAAGGATTGTTTCTTGCCTTTTTCATTGTTTTCCGGTTACTCAGGAGTTTCTTCCTTTTCGACGGGCGGATAGAACTTGACGGCAACCATCACGATACGGTTGTGTTTTACACCGCTCTTGTCGCACCATTCTTCGGGTTTGAAATACCCCTCGATGGTAAGCATCGTACCCTTGGTCAACTGGTCGAATGACCCGGTGTTCTCGTTTTTGCGCCACGCCTCAAAATTCATAAAGGCGGAAACACGTTTGGATTCCTGACCATTATTCTCCAGTCGGCTTACCGCCAAAGGAAAACGTGCGACACTGGCGTTGGTGAACTGACGGATTTCTGCATCTTTCCCTACGAAACCGGTTACTACGAAATTGTTTTCAATCTTTTTCATTGCGAATTGTTTTTAGAAGTTATTAAATCAATTTTACGCTGCCTCAAAAAGTAGATGCAGTGAAAGGGATGCACCAAGGCCGGACGTATCAATACTCTTTATTTTTGTCCGCAGGCAAAACCGAAAGGCTCGATAAAGGAAGATTGTACGGCTGCGCCATTGGTCAAGACTTCCAAAGTCGTTCCCGTCTGCATACTATCTTTGCATCGGAAAATGATGATGACTTCGTTAGAAAAACTATTCCGAAAAAGGGCGGAAAACCGTAGTTACCGGGGAAGTGAAAGGGCTGTCCGTCCACCGACGCAAAATAGTGTGCGTTTCGGCAGCAAGTTCGCAAGAATCGGCAGGGATTACCGTGTGATGCCGTTCGTACTGGATTGAGGCGGCAACAAACAGGACGCAGGACTGACAGGGTGCTGTAACGTGGAGGGGAATGGCAACGAAGTGGCGACAAAGAGCAGAAACAGGGTATCGGGGTGCTGTCATGTTCCCGTTCGGCAGAAAGAAGAGGGAAAAGAAGGGGAAAAGGAAAGAACCCGGCTTGTCGGAAAAGTGGCCGTCCGCTTTTCACAAGTACCCGGTTTATATAAAAGGATATGGCGCAGCCAAAAAAGAGAGATGGAACTGTTAAAAAGGAAATGGGGGTGTCTGGGTTGGGTGGTTATCCCATCCCAGACTGTTCAGCTCGTCATCAAAATTCAGCCATGATGACGCGATGCTCGAAAATTTTTCCCTTATCGCTGGGGCGTCTTTGGCAGACCCATAAATGATGCTTGCCATAGCCAAAGACAAAATAATCGTCAAGGTGTGTTTTTGCTTGTAGGTGTTCCATGCCGGTACGCAGTTCCGTCTCGTCTGTTGAGAAAAGAATCGTGTTGATGATGCGGAAGTAGAGTTCTGTCACTTCATCGCAATAAGGGCAAAAGCTATGTTCAATCGTTACTTTCATGTTCCGTTGGTTTTAATACATTTCTACTGTATATTCAATTCTGAGCCTAATCGTAAATAATCACTTCGTCACGGTACTCGACCACTTCTTTTCCGCTACTAAGACGCACTACTATTTTATTGCCGAAATCGCCGACAACCGTTCCCTCAGTGTAGCCTTTATAGGGCGTGAGCAGGGTGCAGTGCGCACCGATAATTTCGCTATCTTCTTCGTATTCGTACATAGTCATGTCATTTTATGGTTACAGCTTGATATTCCATTTCCCCTGTGAGAAAATTCGGAAGCTCACATATTCATCATCCAATTCATAGGTCAGAATCTTGATATAGGCTCCGTCTTTGGCATCCAACGATTCTACTAATTTATTGATTTCTTCTTCCGGGTAAACCCAGCGTGAAGAAAATTCCGCATCCACACTATTGCCCTGTCGATTGACAAAGCCGTTGAATTTATCGTCCAAGAAAGCCTCTATCTTATCGAGGTCTGTTTGGTTCTCTGTTCTTGCGTGAAAAATGTTTGTTGCATAGTTTGCCATAATCCTAAGTTTTAAGTTTTTATTTTCCCTCTTGTAGCATTTCAGCTACTTTCGGGCTTGATTGAAAATTATGTCGCCTCAAAAGGTGTCATGGCTCTTTATGCAGGGTTTCACGGCCAAATACGACCTCTGCCAAGCAGAGCGTGGAGATTTTGTCGGGAACCGTCAGGCTGTGACCTTGAATACAAGAAAGACATGACAAGTACCTTTGCGATACAATTCTCATCAGGCAGCCTGAAAGTCGATATGCAAGGATGTGGGAGTACACCCGCAATGGGTAATCTGCAAATGGGACTATGGAATAAAAGGGGATTGCAGCGAAAAGAGAAAATATCAATGGGGAATTATCTCTCTTTTGGCTGCATACAAGATATTCGGCACTGAAAGAACCGAAAAAACAGTTTAGTTTAGGTCATTAGTCATATATATGCTAAACCAAATAAAACTAAATATAGGCAGGCATATTTGCCTGTCTGTATATTTATGTCTTTATAAAAAAGCGTATCTTTGTGCAAGTGATTTTCTTTGGGAGAAAGCTAAAACCTACACTTTGGAGTTTTCGATTATTGTAAGAGGACGAAGATTGTGCGAGAACACATCAAAAACGGTGTCGAGTGCGAACAAGTGAAAAGAATGAAAAGTAATGCAACCAAAAAAACGGGAAATCACGAAAAAAAATGTTTCTGTTCCTGTTTTGTTTCTTTATTTCAAGAGTTACTTATATAAAACACTTATTTATAGTGTTTTATCATATATCAAAATAACATTTACCAGATTTCTTTGATAGAAAAGTCAAGATAAGTCAAATGAGTCAATTATACTTATTATCAGTGTAATAGCAATTATCAAGGTTGCGGTGATTTTCCTGCTTTTGACCCGATTTTCTCAAAAAGTACACCTTTTGTACCCTCGATTATTGACTGTAGTCAGAGGGCAAATGTTAAGGTCTGTAAACGGCGATTTTCAGATTATTATACCTCGGATTATCTTTGCGCAAAATTATAATTGTATGGCAAAATTAGAAAATCGCAAGAAACAGAATCCCAAGCTCCGACAGTCGGAACTAAGCGATGGACGTGCCAGCCTTTACCTTGAGTATTATCTCGGCAGAAGTGAATCGCCCGTGCTTGACGAGGACGGGAATCCGGTGTTTTACACCGAGGGAGCGATGGCGGGTAAACCGAAATATCAAATCAAACATTCCCGCAAGAAAGAGAACCTAAATCTGTATATCTGGCTTCATCCCCGCAACCAGCAGGAGCGGATGCAGAACAAGTACACTCTCGCCCTTGCGGAGAAGATACGCTTTGAACGTGAGCAATCTTTCCTTGAGGACAGGGAGGGCTACCGACTCCGCAAGGACATGGACGAGGATTTCCTTGAGTTCTGCAACGAGTTCATCAAATCTCCGGCCCTCACCAAATATACCCGCATAACGCTCGGGCACGGACTGCAAAAGTTCAAGAACTTTCTTGCCGACACGCCGAGATACTCTCTCTATAAAAACAATCTCAAGATGACGCAACTGACGGTTGACATGGTGGCGGCTTATGTTGAGTATCTGAAAGAGAACGGAACAGGCGACGGCCCCAAAATCTATTTCCGGATGTTCAAGCGTATGGTTACGGCGGCTGTTGACAAAGACCCAATCAAGAAAAATCCGTGTCGGGGATTCGTGTTGAAGAACGACAACATGACGCTTCAAAAGGAGATTCTTCTGCCGGAGGAAATACAGCAGCTTGTGGCTACACATTTTGAGGGAGAGAAGCCGGAGATTCATCGTGCGTTCATCTTCGCTCTTTACACCGGGGTGCGTTGGTGCGACACGAGCCAGCTCACCTATCGCAATGTGGATTACACAACCCAAACATTGCGTTTCCAGCAGCAAAAGACAAAAGACCACAGCAGCCGGAGCTGGGTAATCGTTCCATTGAACGACACCCTTATCCGTCTGATCGGTGAGCCGGATAACGACAACTATGATGACCGGATATTCAAAGTTCCGCATTACAACATCTGCAACCTGTATCTTCGTAAATGGGTAAAGGCGGCAGGCATTAAGAAGAAAATCACATGGCATTGCGCCCGGCACAGCTTCGCGGTGAACGTCCTTACCAAAGGAGCGAATATAAAAACGGTGTCAAGCCTCCTCGGACATACCTCCATTAAGATGACTGAGCGATACCTCCACGTCGTTGACAGCCTTAAACAGGATGCAATCAACTCCCTCGGTGAAATCAACTATGCACCGATATAAAAGGAAAAGCCACCAAATCCGAAGCCGATAAGTCCAATGTGATTTGTCGGCTTTTCTCTTTTTGCCGCCAATCATAATGAAAACAAAAAGGTAAAATCAGAGTGTGAAATCGGCAACGGGGCTTACGACTTTGGAGTAAGACCAACCAATATTCTGCAAGGGTTTTGAGCTGCAAAATCAGTTTCATGCAGCTCAAAACATACCTTATCTTGTGTTACGCAGGCTAACTATGCGAAATATCAGACACATATAAATTTGGTGGTGTACTGATGGTGTACTAATTAGTTGGATAAATCGAAAATCGAAGTTCTGATTTTGGGATTTTTAAGGGGCGTTAGTTATATTTAATTCGATTCTTTTTCGAGTATTAGCTGAAAATTTGAGGGGCTGAATGGCAGGGCATTGAGAAAAAATGCTTAACTTTGCAGCCGCAGACCGCTATGCAGAAGCCCGGTCGGGGTTCGAGCGGCGGGATGCATACATAATGAAAAGCGTTTACTTGACGCTCTTTCTTGGCAGTCAGAAATCTCGCAAATTTCAATCTTCGTCAAGAATGAAGCAAACAGTAGATGCCTTGTGGATATGTATATTCCACCAATAGCCAGCGTGATAGCGTTAGCCATAGGTGTTTTTACACATATTCTGCGTGAGGCTTCTGCAAGTTTGCTCGTTCGACGAAGATGGGCAATGCGAGAGCCTCTGATTGCTGGACGAGCAACGGGTATGGCTCTCACGCTTTTTTATATCCAAACATCACTTGACGAGAGTCACAAGTGATACAAAAGTTTTAGAGGGACAATGAAAAAAGTTCTCCTTATTCTGGCTCTAATAATTGGTGTCGGAGCCCCCTGCACTTTTGAGGCAACTGCTCAATATCACCAAACTCAGCAAGCTGGGAAAAACGTCAAGGCCTACTATTATGGTCAAGGCGGAGTGTGTGAGATTACTATTCAGATTAAGAATGGTAAGGTAATTGGCTATTATAATGGCTACAACTGGACCTCAGTTGATGCCACAATCCAGAGGAACAATGGTGGCGACAGTTCTACCTCAAGCCAAGAGTGGTATCAATTTACCGCCCGCATGTCACATAAAGCACGACTCGGCCAAATTACTGTTTATTTCAACGCATAACATTGGAAAGACAGCATTAAGAAAATACGCTCCGAACGAAAATCCGTTCGGAGCGTTTGTGGATTAGAGTGTTTGAGAGTTGATTCACCATCCACAAACATCGCATGGTGGGATGATATCTTTAACCTTAAAAATTATAATGCTTATGTTATAGACCATTCTTATTGGTATATTCTGCAGCGTTGTTGGAGCCTGGATATATGACAGCATGAAATCTGAGTGATTTCCCAAATCCAACTATCTGTTCTTGAACTATTCTCCGATTAAATTCGACTTGATATTGTGCCACATGCCACCGATATGGCACAGTTTTTACTATTGGATTCCAAAGCCTCTCTTGACAGTCTGTTTCAGAGATTGCCATTTCTCTTTGAACCATTGGAACACCCTTTTGCCGCCGAGATGAAGACGGTAGTTGTTGTCATCGGTCGGATCTTGCTTGATTTGTACCTCGACATTTCCTACATCCACATCTTTCTCCTCATCGGCGTCATAGAGAGTTGCACCGGACTTGAATGACCTCGGTTTCCCATCAAGCAACGTTGTTATAAGATTGTCGGGCATCTTCACCTTTATGCAGTCTCTGATGGCTGGCAGGGCACTGATTACTCCGGGAAAGAATCGTTGGATTAAGTCTTTGGTCTCCTGATGGCCTCTGACTATACTTTCCTCATGTTCCTTCTGCCTTTCAAGTTGCTGTCTCAAATCCCACATACGGTTGCTGTGAGTTTTGGCGGTTTCCTCGGCTCGGTCTTTGAGAGTCTTGATTTCCTCCCGACATTCGGCGAGTTCAGTCTCAAGCCTCTTGGTCTTGTTCCCGGTAAATCGGTTGGCGAGATTGCTGAGGGCATCCTTCCGGTTGGCGTCTCGTTGGGCTTTCGCTTCAGCGGCTTCCCGCAAGGCGGTCTCTTTTTCTTTTTTCGCCGCCTTTGCTTCCTCGGCATAAGTGGAGCGTTCCGCTATGAGCTTTGACTTGTCAGCCTCAATATCGGCAATCTCATCCGCGACTTTCTTCTTGT
Organism: uncultured Bacteroidales bacterium; assembly: GCA_947630665.1. GTDB lineage: Bacteria > Bacteroidota > Bacteroidia > Bacteroidales > UBA932 > Egerieousia. The sequence goes on from CANRID010000040.1 coordinate 8,348, forward strand.
CAGCCTCCAACTGTTTCTTCTCGTTGGATAGGGTTGTATTGGTGGCAGTGAGAGAAGAATTTGAGCGTTCAAGTTCGGTCTTGCGCTTTTCAAGGTCACTGTTCTCCTTGACGATTTTAGCATTGGCGGCCTTGGATTCGACGATTGTCTTTTCAATCCAGCGGTTGCCACGTTCAAGCTGGGTCTTACGCTTCTCCAAAGATTGGGTTTTGGTATCGAGCTGTTCTTTCTCCGTGGTAAGTGTCGCCACGTCCTGCTCCAGATTCTTTTTCTTGATTTGGCATTGGCGATAGTATTCGTGCTGGTCAACGTGACGGGCTTCGGAGCCACGGATGCCGCGCTCCAGACCGAAGCGCTCCATAGCCTCGGCGTATGTGTCTTGAAACCGGATAAGATTCTCGCGGGTCATGATGTCGTTTGCGCTCAACCGCGGACCGTCTTTGGGCTTGGTGCGGTAACGCTTCTTCGCATTGGTCTCGCTCGCCTTTTTCTTTCTCTCGGTGGTGACTATCGGCACGACCGTGACATGAAGGTGCGGTGTCTGCTCGTCCATGTGGAGGTGTGCGCCGACTACATTTTCTTCTCCGAATGTTTCCTTTGCCCAGCGGACACTTGACTCCGCCCAATCGTCGAGCCTACCTTCATCGGCTAAACGTCGCAGGGCATCGCCGTCGGATGACAGCAGGACGTTGAGGGCAAGCACCTGGTTCTTGCCAATCTTCCGTGTCAGTCCGGCATGGTCAAGTCGATGCTGGATTGCCTCGCCCAGACCGTCAACACCATCGGGATATTTGATGAAATCATCACGGTTGAGATAACGAAGTTCGACATGGGCGTTGTCGGGCTGGGTGCTTCGCTCGATGTGTCGGGCGATGGCGGTGCATGAACCGCTTGCCTTCATGATGTGGAGTACTGCGTAACTCATAGGCAAGCGTATTTGTGGTGTGGAACAATCGGAGTGTACGGCTTCTCGTAAAGCCGTATCGGGGTTTCCAAAGGGGGTGACCCCATTGGCTCAGTAGGGACATTTTCAGCGTATCGGAACGATATGCGGCTCGGAAAATTCCCTAATGAGCTAAGGAATTTCCGGATGGCGTAATTTCCGTGCCGCCACTGCACGGATGGTACTGCACTGCCACAGCAGTGGCACACCGGTATAACCATTGCTATGACTGCAATGGATTTTGCGACGAAAAAGAGATGTTTCACGAGATTTCAGTTTTGAGATTTACCCTTGGCATTTTCGGCATTTTGGCACAAACGGGGGGCTTCGGCATCTCCGTAAGAAATGCCAAAATGTCAATAATGCCAAGGGGTGAATGTTTATAATTTGGTGTATTTTCCGTGGGCGTCATGAGCGAATACAACGCCTTTTCTGTCCTTGACGAACCGCTTGAAGCTGCGCTCCGGCATACCGCATTTTCCGGCTATCGCCACGCCTTCGGCTGTGGTGAAACTGCCGGGCAACTCCGAGAGAACGGCGAGCTGCAACTCGGTCAGAGCGTCCTCGCTGATGATGCCCTGCACCTTCGATGCGGTCGAGCGGAAATACTCGGCAAGACGTATCGCCCTCTCCACCGTATCCACATCAATCAGTTTCTTTTCACCGCCACACGCCCAGTCGGCGAGAGCGAGCAAAAGAGAAAATCTGATAGCGTAGATTTCGAGTTTGCTTGCGATGGAGGTCAGGGTGTCGCTCCCGTCGGCGTTGCAACGGTCGGTCTGCTCGTTCTGCCACTGATAGAGGCGGTCGAGCGCGTCCGGCGAGAAAGGAACATCCTCGGGTATAATCTCACCGTTGCCGTCAGCCTTCGGAACTATCCCGATAAGCCTTGACAGGATTTCACGCCACGCGGCTGCAATGTCGAATGACGGCAGTCGGCGGGTGCGGTCCCATTTCGGTTTGCTCTGGTCGGCCGGGAACACATAGAGTATGCGCTCCATAAAACCGTTGGCGTTGCGGTTGTTCGCGGCGAGGTCGATAAGCACCTTCGGCTGTATCGTGCCGATGACGCAAAGGAACGGATTGCGGATGAACACACCGCTCTGACTGCTCTTGCGATCTGACATTGCAACCTTGTGGTTGAACACCGACATCCAGAACTCCGATTCCGAACCGCTGTTGTAGCGGTTGAAATTCTTTACCCAACCCGCAAGTTCATCGTACATCAGTATCAGTCCTCGGGGATTCTCCGAGAGAATACGGTGTACCGCCTCGTTGGTCACGTCCTGCATCATGAACCTGACGCGCCGTGGCTCGGCAGGGTTGAGTTCGTAACCGTTGGCTACCCTTTCTTTCGGTGTCAGCTCCATCGCAGCATTATAGCGTTTCAATGCTTCGGCAAACTGAGCCGCTTTCTCGGCATCGTGGTCGATGAGAGGCTGCATCAGGTAACTGAGCGGATGGCTCTTGCAGACACCGGGGCATCCGACAAGGGCAACGAAAAGAATGGCGTATTCCTTCCACCCTGCCATAGCCTCCGCCGAATGGGTGTTGCCGATTACAGCGGCCATAGCAGTCAGCATCGAACCTGCGATGTAGTCTTTCGGGAAACCGAGAGTGGCGTTTGCCTCGTTGACAATATCCTGCAACTTTGCAGGCAGGACATCAACGGGGAAACCGCTGATAATCTGCGCAGTCGGTTTTGTTGCAATCAGGCAGTCAGATGTTGCTGACTGATTGGTCACCATGTCATCCGCATGACAAGGCGGCAACTCATTCTGCTGATTTGTCACTTCTGTCGGAGTGTCTGCGCACACATCGTCAGCTTTTGCAGCTTTCTTTGCGCTCGCTTTTTTCTCGCTGACCTTAGGCTTGGACAAGGTAGCCTTTACTGAGATTGTCGTTTCCTTTTTCATCGGCTGCCCCCTTTCTTCTTGGGCTTGTCATTGAGAACGAGCACACCCACGGCATTGCTGTCCTTAAGTCTGCTTTCAGCCCATGCCAGAAGTTCGTGGGCCTTGAAATGGAGTTTGTTGCCGAACTTCTTGTGTGGGATGGTCTTTTCGCTCGTCTCCTTATAGAGCTGTCCTTTCTTGATGGGATAGCCGTTGGCGTTGAGAAACTCAAGGGCTTCTTCGGCGTTAAGGCCTTCATTGTCTTTTTTCGTCGCTTTTGCGGGAATGGCGGCAATAGCTGCCAGCACTCCCGATTCAGTGAGGTAATCCTCTACCGCGCCTTTCATGAGGAGCTTCAGAACCTCGATGAAAGGAAGATTCAGGAATTCAGAAATGTTTTGCATTTTTGGGAAAAGTGGATTAGTGGGTTGTGGATTGTTTTGAATACTCTCACGCATCAGTTTTCAGATGATAAGTGATATGCTGTATGCTCAACATACGGGTAGGCGGGTGTCGTCAGGTCATAGTTATTGCGTCACACCGGCCCGATGACTACACCCGGAGGATTAAAAGGCCGGCAGACACTGCAAAATAATATCGGACTTGCGTCCATGCGATATGCTTCAGGGTGAACGTAGATGGATTGATTACATTACTGCCCTTCCGGACGGGCAATAAAAAAGCGGGGCCTTGCCGATACGTCTGTCCAGACGTGCCTTTGGCGAGGTCTCGTAATAAGTCTTAATCCATCAATGTCGCCCTTTCGCAAGGGGGTGTGGCAGGGGTGCGACAATCGTCACCGCCCCGCAGGGTCAGTGCTTCGCAATGTCGCGAGGGGGTTAGGGCTACTGCCACCTAACCTTAGATAACTTCCTAACAAAAGAAAAAATGAAATTGTTCAGCCATGCCCGACATTAGTCTGACATTGGCCGATGAGTGTCTTTCATAATTTCTGTTTGATTCTTATTTCGGCGGCTAAGTTACAAAACAGTTACGAAATATCCAAATTTTTGGAGCCTCCGAGGGCGAATCTGCGTTATGGAACTGATTTTGACAGGTCAAATTCCTGCTTTTAACTGATTGATTTGAGCACAGACGCGGTTTATATGATCTAACCCATATAAGAGCGAATTGCTGTCAATATCCATCCACGAAAACAATGTCTTTATCTTGGAATATATGTTTATCACATAGGATGTATCTATTGTTGACGTGTTTGTAGCGAAGCATATAGTTTCGTGGTGGGCAATGCGGTTTCGCAAGGAATTGACCTTATCAAGCTCATTGAAAATGTAAGTCTGATTATATTGCATCTCCCTTGATGACCGGGGCTTATTGGGGAATATAGCGAGAAGATTACGCCCGGTCACTCTATACTGTATCGGCGAGAACATATACTTCCAGATGCCAAATTCCATTTCAGCCAATAGTTTGGGGTGACTATATGAGTGGGATTGTGTCAGTTTGCGATGGGCAAAGGCGATAATATCTCGAGTTTTCCTCAAAATCGGTTCAGTGAATACTCCGTCTGGCAGAATTGAATCCCTGAGCCAATTTTCCCCAAGATTGTCAGTAAGTTTACGGTCAATCGCATTACGCAGCGCAACCTCGAAACAACTCACAATGGTAAACATTTCCTGTGAAATCTGTAGATTGTAGCGATAGAGCGTCATAGCCTTACGGGTGTCGCTACCGCAGGCTGTCAGATACCGCTCCATCCTTTTGGAGGACATTATTTTCTCAAAATCTGCGTATTTCATCAGAAAATCTTAATCTTTTTGGAGTAATGTTTTGTTTTTAAGATAAAAAGCACTACCTTTGCAGTGTTGAATCCCGGTAGCCCCTGTATATCAAGCTATCGGGTTTTGTTTTTCAGTGCAAAGATAATCATTTTCATCGGATTGGGCAACAGCGAGAAAAAGGACACCGGGTTTCCCTCCCGATGTCCAACCACTAAATCCACGTCAAAAATGAAACAAAAACATTATGACGTTGAATCTTATCGCAAAGGTAGTCATTTCTGACCGCCTTTACAACTCTATAACAAGCGAAAGTGCCAAAGTGTCGAAAATGCCACGGGGGATTATCAGCCTCAATCAACATCAAAGGCGACTTTGCCGAGTTTGTTGATGGCTTTCTGCTTGCGCTGGTCGATTACATGGAGATATTTCTCCGTCATCTTGATGCTCGCATGACCGAGAAGCGATGATACAGTCTTTATGTCAGTTCCGGCATTGAGTAGATTCACAGCGAAGCTGTGCCGGGCGCAGTGCCATGTGATGCTTTTCTTGATTCCGGCGTTCTTCACCCATCTGGAAAGATGTTTCCTTGCAGTCCCCTTATGGGGCAGATTGAAAATCTTCTCCTTGGGGTTGTCATCATCGGTTGGATTGCCGATAAGTTTCAGCAGCTCATCATTAAGAGGTGTTACCACGGCTGCGTGTGCGCTGCGCCCGGCACTTTTCTTCTGGTTGAACCGCATGACCATGCTTTCATAGTCCACGTTGCTGAACGTCAGTTCTGAAACATCGCAATACCGCAGTCCGGTGAAGCAGCAAAAGATAAATGCGCGCTGCACCTCACGGCGTTCACCCTCATATCGGAATGCCGCAAGATGGTTTATCTCCTTCGGCGAGAGTATTTCCTTGAGCATTACATTGGTGTCATAGACTATGCGTATGCCCTTGCACGGATTCTTCTTTATCAGTTCCTCCTCGACGGCATCGGCGAGTACCTTCTTGAACCAATGGTAATTCTTTCTCGGTCCCTCGCCGGTGCATTTCCTGCGAAGATAGTTGGTGAATCCGAGAACCATATCGGGAGTGACGGCATCCATCGGGAGAACCTCCCTGTACTTTGCATATTGGGGAGTCATTTCAAGATACTCCATGAAACGTGTGAGCGAATACTTGTACGACTTGCGGACAGGCATCGTGAACGCCTCGTTGTCCTGGTGCTGACGAAAATATCTGAGGAAGTTGCCTTCTTTCTCTCTTTTGATGCGGTAGCCCTTGCGGTCTTCAAGCATCTCCTGCTCCTTCTCAAAGCGTATCTTCTCAGCAAGCCGGAGAGTGTTCTTGTTCTGCTGACGCTCCTGCGCCGTGCGGGGATGCAGCCACACATAGAGATTTATCGCCTCCTTCTTCCGAAGGTGCTTGACACGATATTTGGGTTTTCCTTTCATTGCCCCCGACTCGTAGAGGACAGGATTGCCGTCATCGTCATATACGGGGGATTCGCTCCGACCGAGATAATACTCCAGCCAGAGGCTCGCACGTCCGTCGGACATCTCTCTTTGGACGAGCTTCGGATTTTGTTTCAGTTTATTTGGTAGTCTGCCCATAAAGGATTAATTTTGTGTTCGTAAAGCAAAGATAGCATCGTGTTGCGAAACACGAAAACTGCCCTCAACATCTATTAACAATCGAAACCGCCAAAAGGTGTACTTATGGTGTACTAAATACGCAAAACAATACAAAATAAAGAAACCCAATAGAATTTCCATCCATCGTAAAACGCTAATATTCAGCAAGAGTTGTTATATTAAGTTGTATTCGTTTCACCTATGAGAAAACATACCTTGCAGAATCCCGACGGATTCCGTTACGACCTATAGAATCAGAAGGCTTGATTGCACCCAATTGCAAAAGGCTCCATACAGAAAAGGCGGCTGTAATCGGGGTAGCAGACTGTTTCAATTGCTTGGAACATCAATATTGACACAATCCAACTTCTTGTAATGAGAAAGAACAAGATTTGACGACAGATAGTGGATATATCAATATGCGATATATAATGCTTTCGAGTTTGCAATTCGGTTAAAGCACATTGTTGCAGATAGTTGCTTATTGAAGTCTTGATTGCAAAGATGCTATTAGTATGTATTGACGTATGTATGTACTAACGTATTGATGTATGAACATCTGAGCGTATGAACGTATATACAGATGCTTGTATGAACTTATGAGCGGATGGATGTCCTTCCACATGACTGAGTGTCTGAATGATTGATTATTCAGATGATTGCATAATCAGAATATTGATTATTGAAACTCTCAATCATCCGATATATCTTCGTATGTGTCTATGACATTTTGCAATTCAGCTTCGGAAGGAAGCAACTTTGCTGCTTTCTCGGAAATGAATTCCTTAAGCTGATATTCGGCAACTCCAATCGGCTGATTCATGCCTCGGAATGACCATTCGACAACTGTATCATCTTTCGACTTGCAGATAAGCAATCCTATTGTCGGGTTATCATCAGATTGCTTCATCAGTTCATCAACTGCTGAAACATAGAAATTCAGTTTTCCTGCGAAGTCAGGAATAAACGGCACGACCTTAAGTTCACAAACAATATATGATTTAAGCCTTGTATGGTAAAAAATCATATCGGGAATGAATGTCTGGCCTCCCGGCATCTTCAATTCCATCTGACGGCCGACATATGCAAACCCCTGACCCAATTCAAGAAGGAATCGGGTGATGTTGGCTGCAAGTTCATCCTCCAACTGCTTTTCGGTCGTGATTTTCTTGTCTATGAATCTGAAATCATACGGACTTTTCAATATCGCCTTTGCGAGTCCGCTATATGGAGCGGGCAACTTCTCATCAAAATTGGTAATGGCGTGCCCCTGTTTCTCATAAAGGTTGTTATCAATTTCTATCCCAAGTTCAGCCCTGCTCCAACTATTCTGTATGGTTTCTTCAATATAGAAAAGAGCTTCCTCAACGGACTTGCTGCGGGTAAAGATGTCTATATGATGTCCCCAAGGAATCAGGCCAAAATCTGTAGGCATCTCAAATTCGTCAACAACTTGTTGACGAATTACATCCTCTTGATTATAAAATTCATACCAGCGTTTGGCGTACTTAATATTAGTAACGGAGAAACCTGTCTGACCGGGAAACGCCGTCTTGAGGTCAAGGCTTAGGCAGTCAAAGAACGCGGTGCCCCATTTGGCAGCTTCATGAAGCGTTGAAATATCCCGACCCATAGACCAGTAATATTCCAGCATGGAAGTGTTGACCTTAACCGCTGCCTTTATCTGCGATTTACGAAAACGCTCTTTCAACGTAACTAAAAGCTGTGCATACTCCTTGCCAGCAATAATGGTATCGCGTTTCACAAATGACGGTTTATTGTCTGCCTTTGCCATAACGTAATCAATATTATTTTTAAAGAATTATCAGACTATAAATATCCATTATCCAATTGTCGTTTAGCAAACTCGGTGAATTCCTCCATAATTTTATCCGTGACAGCCTTGTGAATTTGATTATTAAGTTCACTATTGCAATTACTTATTTCCTCATTTATCTGTTGCAAAGTACTCTGATTAGATTCAGAACAATATCCTTGCGACAGACATTCCCAAAATATACACCTTTGAATATAAAGAAGGGTATCCTTCAACTGAAGTAAACAAGAGATATTCTTTGCCAAATCAATCCCTTTGCGAATATTATTAGCAAATTTAACCCTGTTATCCATTAATCCGGCTAATGTCACCGTATAATCGGCAAAATTATGATTGGTCTTCATCATTGAGATATAATATTAGACTGGCATCTCTTGAATAATTTCGCCTTTGAGGAGTTTCCCATTGGCGTGCTTATTGCGCTTGATACCATCGGCGCCCCAAGTTCCCCATTGTTTGAAGAAAAACCGAGCGCCTTGTTTTTCAACTTGCTTCATTATATTTAACGCCCAAGATTCCTGCATAGGTCTGGCCTGCGGTCCGCTTTCACCGCCAACAATAACCCAATCTATTCCCGTTAGGTCAATATTTCCAAGATCTTCTACCAAAGGTTCACATGAAAGGAACTTTACGGATGCAGGTAAATTGCGTAACAACTCAATTCTGAAACGAGAGGATTTAGCCTCTACTGTCACCCCGAGCCATACATTGTCTGGAATAGAACGCTTCTCGAAATATTCCGCCATTCGTTCTGCTCTTTTTGTAAGTATCTGATAGCGATGTTGAGGTGTGCTTCTAATAATGTCGAACATTCTATCCACAAAGTCGAATGGCACATCCTCGTGGAAAATGTCACTCATTGAACATACAAAGATATTATGGTTTCCTCTCCATGTCAAAGGTTCATTCAAACATCGTTCATGGAGTGTAACAGTAAAGCCATTTGCATATTTTTCTTGTCCCATCGCTTTTAAGCGACGAGCCATAACTTCAGCATAGCAATGTAGACAACCTGTTGACTTCTTGGAACAACCCGTGATAGGATTCCAAGTTTTATCTGTCCATTCTATTTTAGTGCTCCTCATTTTATTTGCCAATTATATCTTTTGCAATCTTTACCGCGGTTGAATTATTCGATGCAAACACGAAATGATATATAGGAACATTCATTGTGTTATATAGAATCAGAGGCTTAGGAATTACAAATTCAAATATTGTCTTTAGTCGTTCTAAATATAAACTTGCAATTTTAGCTATCGGTTCATTTACTTTGACAATAATATCTTCCTCTCCAAATAGGGTGCATTCGTGCTTTTTAGTGTAGAAGTAGTTTCGGATTTCAGTTTCTTCCAATCCAAAGAAATCCTTTAATCTACCAATATGACGCAATTCACCCTTCTTATCTAATAATCTATTTACGATAACACCAGTCGGAACAAGAATCCAAAAATCAACTTCTTTAGTATCTTTAAAGTTAGCAATGCTATCCCAATTTATTTGCATGCCAAATGGATCTAATAAAACTAATGATTTATCTTTTGTCCCCTTTGGCGTTTTAAGGTGTTCCGCCATTTTAGATAACATCTTATTGGCATCATTACACCTAAATTGAAGGTTATGGGTCGAGGCATATGGTGCTAATCTATGCTCTAATGCAAGTTTAGAGTCTTGATTTTTATCTACAAAATAATAAATATCAAAACCACGCTGATTAATATCCAATACACGCTCGGCAGCACCTTTATATAATTCCGCTTGTGCAGGATTATATAAATTGGCACTTTCTAATTCGTGTAATAATATATTGTCATCCTCCAATACGGTATCAGGAGCATGTTCTGAAGAACCACTCCCTGCAAATCCATCGAAATAAATTAAACGCCAGTTGTATTTATCACGATATTTATTCATTATTGTAAGATAGGCGTTGACATACTTGCTAAAAGCGGCAAGCTTTTCTTCTGTCCAATCACCACCCCAATGCTGCCCTTTCTTTATCCTTGCCATAAATTCAATCGTTAAAGTCGTTGATAATTCATTACACGGATATGCACTCATCAATTTGGCTCTTTATCTCAGCCGTCTTGGTTAGAGCTACTACCATCATTTGGAAATGGCGTATGTCATCTCCAGATAAGGTTAACCCAATACGGTCTTTCAACCATTTATCCAATGATTGATAACCCGAAACAAAAAGTTTCCATGCGGTTAACGGTACATTATCGAAATATCGTGTGTCATTAATCCATACTCGCCCATTATCTGAATCTATTGCCTCATATCTCCGAGTAGTTACCAAATTTGAACCTTCGCTAACGGGATATTGCGTTATAAAATCAGATAAAGATATATTTTCAAGGAGATGGAGTGAACGTAGTTGCGCCCCCAACTCGGATATCTTGAAGAAATATTCTGCATCGTTGGGATATGGAATAACCGGGAAGTCATTTTGCAAAAATTGATGATACTTGCTGCGATATTTAGAAGAATGAAGGACTGCGTAAATATAATCAATTACATCTCTGCCAAGAAATCCGCCGTTTTCTCTGCTTTCTGAATCTTCTGATTGCAATTTAAGCCCAATCTTTTCTTCAAACTTTTCGATTATATCATAAGCAAAGTTGAAAGTGGGATTTGCATATCCTTCTTCATACACAAATTGAGGGAATAGGTAAGCACCACCACGGGGATTGACATTCATATCAGTTGGTAACGATGAAATCCAAACAAGAGACCATTCGTTATTACCTATCGCAGTACCCTGTTTTCCGATACAAAGCGTCAGATTCTTTTTCCCAAGTATAGACGATTGAATGAGAGGTCGAGGACGTTGTACTAAATCGGAATGAAGATATGTCCATTTTTCATCGAAGGGACGGTAACATATCTTCGTGATGTATTTTTGTCGATTTAGATTGTTCTTTAACGCTCGACGAATATCACTTATCTTTTCGGCATCCTTAAAATAATATTTTTCACAAAGGAAGGAGTCTGTTTTGTCAGAAATCAAATCCTCAATTAGTATTTTTAGGGAAGTTTCATCTTGTAAAATCAATGTTTTATCATTACCTGTTTTTAACCCTTGAGTCTTTTTAGGCATCAATAAATCCAGTTTGAAACCCTGCTCATACTGTTCTTTCAATTCATCGTAATTTTCTATCTTAGGGCCAAATTCATAGAATGGAGCTTCGGGACTGATTGTTTCAAAATCAATGTCCTGAAGTTGATGTGATGAAAGAAAATCAAGTTTTTGTCTGCGCGTTCCGAATATATCTTTATAATGAACCGTCGCTAAGCCAATATGCTGTGAGTCCTTGCGTTTCACAAAGATATTGATGCTTACGCCAACCATTATATTAAAGATGTTTTCATCGTCAATATCTTTACTGTTCTCATCAAATTTAGACGACCCATGAAGATTCAGAATATAGATATCATCAAAGTCTTGAAGAAGCTGATATCTCATTCCTCTGAATATATTTGTCTTTGTAAATGTATTGCCACATATATATGCAAGGACACCTTCTTGATTTCGTGTTACGAAATTATGTCCTAAACGGATGAATTTGCAGTAATCATTGTTTATCCCCTTAGCATTCTTTTCTTCAAGAGTATTCTTATACTTGACAAGCCCACGTTTGGTCCGTTTCTCAATCCTTGCCATTCCAGGCTCCTGTTTATAATCCGCCATAAGATTCATAATCCACTTGCCAGTATTTGCAGATTTTTCATTATAAGGCGGATTCCCCATTATTACCATAATAGGCGTTTCACGCTTAATTATGCTTGCCGCATTGGATTCATCTGTGATGTATCTTGCAAATTCGAATTGAGTTTCTGGATGGTCTTCTTCCAAAGAGTTAGTCAGGAAGATATTTAATCGGTCGGGGATATCCTCAATTTTAAGAGCAGTGGCAAGTTTCAGATGTGCCATAGTATATGGCGCAACCAAATATTCAAATCCGTTTAATCTTGGAATGATGTTATGGATAACATCATCGACCCAAATGCCTTCCTGTCCTCGGTAATTCTCATATATCTTTTCTGCTGCAGCGGCGAGGAATGTGCCTGTTCCTGTTGCAGGGTCAAGAATCTGAACCTTATGTTTGCCATTTTCGAGTTTATCATTATTGGCTATACCACCTACGATGTTAAAATCATCATTCAAGATTGAATCAACAGAATCGACAATAAACTTGACGACTTCGACCGGGGTATACCATACTCCGTAATCTTCACGAATTTTCGGATTATATGCTTCAAGAAAATCCTCATAAAAATGAACTAAAGGATCCTTTCTATATATCCTTAAAACTTTGTTCATATTGGTAACCTTGAAAAGAATTACAAGGTCTTCCAATATCCCTTTTACAAACGGATGAGGGTGTGCAAGTGCCAAATCACGGAATATTCTCCTCAAAAATGGATTACTACCTGGGATTTGTTCTGCTGCTTCTGGCAATGAGAACGATTCCGGGGTATTGTCATATATTCTTGCGACAAATAGTCCGTATAAAACAGTCTGAGCATAAAAATCCACGAACTGCTTGTCTGTCATATCATGAACAAGATATTGCTTGAATGTATTAAGCTTCCCCCATAAATCTTTATCATCGTCAGATTGCTTTTGCGGGTCTCTACTCATCGCATTATGTAGTATATTGGCTATTAATTTGGCTTTTTGAGCCATTTTGTCAGCTAATACTTTTGCACTTCGGATGGGTTGGGGTTCTGCATTTCCAAGCCTTGATATGATTTTTATAAAATTTGAAATTTGTTCGCAATCATTATTATATACAATTTGCGAGCCATTAACTATTCCAATACATGAGGACAGGACTTCTTCACCGTTAATGTAAAGTATTATATTCAGATAATCGGTAAACGCTATCACAGAAACAGCATTTTTATACCTATCAAATTGTTTCTTGTTGCCAGTAGATCGTTTACCTCTTAAATCTGTATCTCCAATATTCTTTGCTTCAATAAAACCAACAACAATATCCCCTTTGACGATTTCATAATCAGGCGCACCATATTCTTTACGTGACGGTTCATTGACTACGGTATAATGTTCTTCATTATTAGATGATTTGTTTAAAATGTCCTCACATAATGATGCAAAGGCTCCCCTGAAACTATGTTCTGTAGTTTCTCCAGTAGAATATATTTGGTTTACTGTGTCGATGTATTGTTGTAAAGGGGTTTCCATAGTTAACGTGAGTTCGACGAAAATTAAGTGATTGAAAAATTGGTGATTAGCGATAAAAGTATTAAATTTATAGTGCTG
>CANRID010000041.1 GCA_947630665.1 uncultured Bacteroidales bacterium
TCCTGAAACTTCTTCAGGATATATAAATTAACGGTTATCCTCTTGAAGATAAAGAAGATAACCGTTGTTTTTATGGCAAATGTTTATTATATTTGTATTCATCAATTTATAAAATATAGATTATGAAATACATAGGAGCCCATGTCAGTACAGCCGGAGGCCTTCACAACGCCCCCTTGAACGCACATAAGATAGGCGCTACGGCCTTCGCGCTTTTTACGAAAAACGAGAAAAGATGGGAAGGAAAACCCTTGACGGAAAACGATATAGAATTATTTAAGCAGGCTTGCGACAAATTCGGGTTTACAGCCGCACAGATTCTCCCGCACGACAGCTATCTGATTAACTTAGGCAGTCCGAGGCCGGACAGCCTGCAAAAGTCCAGGACCGCGTTTATCGAAGAGATGAAAAGATGCCGGCAGCTGGGGTTGGACAGATTGAACTTTCATCCGGGCAGCCATTTGAGAGAAACGGGAATTTCCGAATGTCTGAAAACCATCGCGGAGTCCATCAATATAGCATTGGAACAAACCCAAGGAGTGACGGCGGTCATAGAGAATACGGCGGGACAGGGCAGCAATTTAGGACATACATTCGAGCAAATCGCCGAAATCATAGACCAGGTGGAGGATAAAACGAGGGTCGGCGTATGTATAGATACGTGCCACACGTATGCAGCCGGATACGATATCTCTCATGAAGAGGGCTTCAAGGCCGTTTTTACCGAATTCGAAAAGATCGTGGGATTCGGTTATTTGCGGGGAATGCATCTGAACGATGCGATGAAAGGAGCGGGAAGCCGGATAGACAGACACAGCTGCTTAGGAAAAGGCGTCATGGGGACGGAACCGTTCCGCCTGATCATGCAAGACGAGAGGTTCGACAATATCCCGATGGTGCTGGAAACTCCGGAACCGGATTTATGGGCCCAGGAGATAGAATGGCTGCGGAGTTTATAAGCAGCTATGCTCTAATCTACTTTTTAAAAGGATCTTTCAACCCGACCGTTTTATTGAATACGGGCTTGTCCGGAACGCTGTCGGGATCTTTCACAAAATATCCCAATCTTTCGAACTGGACGGCAATACCCGAGGTATCCTCCAGCAAGGCCGGCTCGGCCAAAGCCTCCGTAACCTTGAGAGAATCGGGATTCAGAAAGTCCTTATAATCGCTCCCTTCGGGAATCGAATCCATATAGGCCTCGGTAAACAAACGGTCGAAAAGACGCGCCTCGACGGGTTTCGCATGATCTTTGGACACCCAGTGGATAGTTCCCTTTACGGATCTCCACGGACCGGCTCCCGGTTTGCTGTCCGGATCATAAGTACATCTGATTTCCGTAATATTTCCTTCCGGATCCTTAATCACTTCCTCGCATTTTACGATATAGGAGTATTTCAGACGCACCTCTCCGCCCGGCCTGAGGCGGAAATATTTCTTAGGAGGGTCTTCCATAAAATCGTCCCTTTCTATATACAATTCCTCGGTAAAAGGCACGGCACGTCTGGCGCCATCCGGATCGGCGGGATTCAGGGGGGCGTTGAAAATTTCCATCTTCCCCTCTTCCCAATTGGTAATTACCAGTTTCACCGGATCGAGTACTGCCATATACCGGTTGGAGCGTTTATTCAGATCCTCGCGCACGCACCATTCCAGCAGGGAAAGATCGATCGTATTATCCCGTTTGGCGACTCCTACCTTCTCCGCGAACAGACGGATACTCTCCGGTGTATATCCCCGGCGGCGCAATCCGCAAATGGTAGGCATACGGGGGTCATCCCAGCCGGATACATAATTATTCTTTACCAATTCCAGCAATTTCCGTTTGCTCATCACCGTATAGGTAAGGTTCAGACGGGCGAATTCATATTGATGAGAAGGGAATATTCCCAATTTTTCTATAAACCAGTCGTACAACGGACGGTGTACATCGAATTCGAGCGTACAGATGGAATGCGTGATCCCTTCTAAAGAATCGCTCTGTCCGTGCGCATAATCGTACATCGGGTAAATACACCATTTATCCCCCGTGCGATGATGATGCGCATAAATGATCCGGTACATCAAAGGGTCTCTGAACAACATATTGGGATGCGCCATATCTATTTTCGCCCGCAATACTTTTTCCCCCTCCCGGAATTTGCCTTCGCGCATCATGCGGAACAATGTCAGATTTTCCTCCACGCTCCGGTTACGGTACGGACTTTCCGTTCCGGGCTGTCCTACGGTACCGCGGCCCCGGCGGATTTCCTCCTGGGTCTGGTCATCTACGTATGCCAATCCCTTTTTTATAAGTTCTTCCGCCCAAATATAAAGCTGTTCAAAATAATCGGAAGCATAAAATTCATTCGCCCACTGAAAACCGAGCCACCGGATATCTTCCTTGATGGAATCCACATATTCGACATCCTCTTTGGAAGGATTGGTATCATCGAATCTCAAATTGGTTTTTCCGCCGTATTTTTGAGCCAGACCGAAATTCAGGCAAATACTTTTGGCATGCCCGATATGCAGATACCCATTCGGCTCCGGAGGGAACCGGGTCAATATGGATTCATATTTGCCGGCTGCAAGGTCGTTTTCGATAATCTCCTCAATAAAATTCAATTGGCGCTCCTGTGGCGCTCCTGGGTTCTTAGCCTCTTCCATATAAGTAATATTAACATGCAAATATACTTTTTTTTCGTAACTTCGGGGCCGGAAAATAAACTTATAAGGGATATGATCAAATCGATGACCGGCTACGGTAAAGCGGAATGCGCTGTAGAAGAAGGGAAGATTATAGTGGAAATCAGATCTTTAAATGGAAAAAATGCCGATATAGGCATTAAATCCGTCCTGATTCCGCGAGAGAAGGAGATGGAAATCCGCCAGTTCTTAGCCCAGGAGCTGCAACGGGGAAATATCGACCTTTTCGCAGCCTGGGAACCCAATTCCGTACAGGGAGCAAAAACGATAAATAAAGAAATTTTCACCGCATATTACCGTCAGGTCCGGCAACTGCAAGAGGAAATGAGTATCACCGAGCAGGATCCCGGACTTCTATCTACCCTTCTCAAAATGCCGGAAGTATTGGACAGCAGCCAGAAACAGGAGTTTTCCCCCGAGGAATGGGAACGGTTCCGCGAGGCTGTCGCGCAGGCGGCAGAGGCCCTGAACGAATTCCGCAGCAAAGAGGGCAAAATCCTTTGCGCCGATCTCAAACAAAGGATCGCCTTGATAGAAGCGTATGTAACCGAAGTGGAAAAATATGAATCCCAGCGCACCCTCTCCATCAAGGAGAGACTCAGATCCAAAATAGAAGAACTGGGTATGGCTCCCGACGAAAACCGTCTGGAACAGGAAATCATATACTACTTGGAAAAATTAGATATTACGGAAGAAAAAGTACGTTTAAGACAACATTGCCGTTATTTTGCGGAAACGATGGAGAAAGATCCGTATCCGGGCAAAAAACTCGGATTCATCGCGCAGGAAATGGGCCGTGAAATCAATACGTTAGGGTCCAAGGCAAATCAGGCCGACATGCAGCAATGGGTGGTAAAAATGAAAGATGAACTGGAAAAGATAAAAGAGCAGTCTTTAAATATACTATAATAACCTAATCAGCAATACTTAAACTCCATTATCCTCTGCAATCCACCTTTCATCAGACGCGCGGATCGCCTTATTTTATACAAACAGGCTTGCCTATCGCACATAACAATCAATTTTCGGGAGATAAAGGCCGATATAAAAAACGGGCTTTAACTCATTCGGACCTCCGGCAACTGCAATGCCATCCGTGAAACAAGTAAAGCCCGTGCAAACCACACGGACTCCAACTTGTTTATCCCACGTATCAAGTTTGCAGTTTTCGAGGTCAAGATAAACAAACTGAAGTCTATCAATATATATTTGATCTCACGATCAGGTACAAAGATACTAAATTTCCATAATAAATATACAAGATATATATATTAAATACGTGGATTATACGCCCGTACAGAAAACGCCCGGCAGAAAATCGTTCTTCCGATCCTCCTGCCGGGCTTATATTTTCCCCGCGCTTATCTTGGCAAAAATGACAGAACAGATGATATCCGTAAGGATAAAAATATCACGGCCTGCCCGTTTTTCCGAGCTGGTCCAGATGATTTTTCAGTTCATAGGCTTCCCGGAACCTGAATTTTTTCAACGAAAACTGTATCCATTTTTCCGCTAAGTCGAATTGTTCCAGCATTTCACATCCGACGGCGATATTGTACGCGGCGAATGCGGCTTTTTTAGGATTTTCGGAGCGGGTCAAGGGCATCCACGAATCTATCGCCTCTTTCCATTTGAAATCCTGCGCCAGATCATACGGTTCATCCCAATTCTTTTCCCCCTCATAAGTAATCAACATCCGTTCCTGTGTTTCCCATTGCGGGGTAAGATAGGACGCCAGTTTTTCTCCGATTTTCTTCGACACTTCTGGCAAATATTTCACGGTCATTCCTTTATAATAGCTCAAATCCTGTCCGGATGATTCCGGCATCTGCAGATAAACGGTATCGGTTTCAAACTTGCTGTACAGCAGCCTGTCGGTCCCGGTATCGTATATATGCATGTCTATCGTAAAAGGCAATAGAGCATATCCTATCGCATAATCCTCCCCTGCCAATCCGTAAGAACGGTTCACGAAATTCTCAAAAGACAGATTATCTACGAATATCAGTATATCGGCACCGGTCTGATCTAAGATACCGTGCATATATTCCCTGTCGGGATCCGAGGTGAAATGATCGTCTCCGAACCCTTTGAATTCGGCCTGAGGCACGCAATAAACGGGGATTTCGCCCGAAAGCAGA
Source organism: uncultured Bacteroidales bacterium (assembly GCA_947630665.1). GTDB lineage: Bacteria > Bacteroidota > Bacteroidia > Bacteroidales > UBA932 > Egerieousia. Next base: position 4,830 of record CANRID010000041.1, read on the forward strand.
CCGCGGTCCTTTTCCAGTTTTTCCGCCAGTCCTATTCCCGCATTACAAATCAGGAGACTGTCCGGCATCCCGGAAGGAAAGACGGGAAAGACAGCCGCCTTGCTATCCTCTAATCCTATTTCCTTTTCGGCATTATGTTTTACATCTACGTTGAAAAACCGGGCCTGCGGAGCGCAGCTCCACATAAAAGCACCGGTTACGGCCACCGCCAGATAATTGATAGCTCTATTCATAAATCCAACTTTAATTTACCTGTACACATAACAAAAAACTTTCCAAAAGGATGTACTGCAAAAGCAATTTATCCATAATTTCACTCAAAGCCGCATTTTTATACCTGTAAATTCAGAAGTGCCGGACATGTACAGAGTTGTCTTTACATTTTCATTCCACCGCAAACGGATATAACCTGCCCCGTTACATACGAAGACATATCGGAGGCGAGGAATGTACATACATTCGCGATATCTTCCGGAGTACCACCGCGGCGCAGCGGAATTTTCCGGGACCATTCCTGTTTCACCTCATCCGGCAGCTTGTTAGTCATTTCGGTAATGATGAAACCCGGAGCCACCGCGTTGGCGCGTATGCCGCGCGAGCCGAGTTCCTGGGCAATCGATTTCGCAAGCCCGATCATACCGGCCTTGGAAGCGGAATAATTGCATTGCCCGGCATTGCCTGAAACTCCCACTACGGAACTCATATTGATAATGGAACCTGAACGCTGACGCATCATCACCGGCGTAACGGCATGGATAAAATTAAAGGCCGACTTAAGATTCACATTCAAAACGGCATCCCATTGTGCCTCGGACATGCGCATCATCAATCCGTCCTTGGTTATACCGGCATTGTTCACCAGAATATCCACCCTGCCGAACTCCGCTACTACCTGCTCTACCGCCTTATGCGCCTCTTCAAAAGATGCCGCATTGGACGCAATGGCCAGCACTTTTACACCTGCGGCTTCTATTTCCTTTTTGGTATTCTCTCCGTTCTCATCGATTACCAGATCGGTAAATGCTATATTCGCTCCTTCCTGCGCAAATTTCAGAGCTATCGCCTTTCCGATACCTCTCGCCGCCCCCGTAATCAGGGCTACCTTGTTCTCTAATAGTTTCATCACTTTAGTTTTTAATTAGTATTATAATTCTTAATCTTCCGGCATTATACCGGTTCCGCCAGCAAATCATATTCGTTGGCACCGGTGATTTTCACCTTCATAAAATTCCCGATCAACGTCTGCGGATCTGTTTTTTCGGGAAGCGTCTCCACGCCTATTAAAATCTCGCCATCTACCTCCGGACTCTCCATCCGGCTTCGGGCCGTAATCACGCCGTCGGAAACGGAATCCACGATAACCTCTTCCACCGTACCGATACGCGATTCATTATACGCCAGTGAAATGCCCGCCTGCAATTCCATCAAGCGCTCATACCGCCTTTGTTTGGTTCCCGGACGGACGGAATCCTTGAAATTCTTTGCGCCGTACGTCCCCTCTTCCTCCGAATAAGTAAAAGCGCCCAACCGCTCGAAACGGTTCTTTTCCACGAATTTCAAAAGAGCCTCAAAAGCCCGGCTATCCTCGCCCGGATGTCCCACGATCAGAGTCGTGCGCAAAACCACGCCCGGCACCTTCTTCCGGATAGAATCGATAATCGCCTGGGTACCGTACCCGTCGATCCCCCGGCGCATCATTTCCAGCACCCGCGAATCGCAATGCTGCAAAGGAATATCCAGATATTTGCATATCTTGGATTCCGTCGCCATCGTCTCCAACACATCCTCCGGGAACTGGGCCGGATAAGAATAATGCACCCGTATCCATTCGATTCCCTTTACCCCGCACAACTTGCGGAGCAATTCACTCAAAGAACGTTTTCCGTACAGATCCAGTCCGTAATAGGTGGTATCCTGAGCCACGACGATCAACTCCCTGACTCCTTTCGCGGCCAGATTCTCCGCTTCCCGCACTAAATCCTCCATAGGAACGGAAACATGCTTTCCGCGGATCATCGGGATGGCGCAATAGGAACAGGTGCGGTCGCAACCTTCCGAAATTTTCAGATACGCGTAATGCTTCGGAGTGGTCAGATGCCGTTTCAGCTCCCATTTTTTATTATGAAGCATCCCGATAGCTTCTAAAAGCGGGCGAGTATCGGAAGCGCCGAAAAAACCGTCCACTTCCGGAATTTCCTTCTCCAGCTCTTCCCGATACCGCTGCGAAAGACAGCCGAAAACGAAAATATACTTTATATACCCTTTATTCTTTGCATCTACGGCCGTCAAAACAGCATTGATGGATTCTTCCTTAGCATCCTGGATAAATCCGCAAGTATTGATTATCACGGCATCCGCACCCGCATGCGACAGATCCGCCTCTTCCGGAACGATTTCCCCTCCCTGGGCTTCGATCTGCTTTAACAAATGCTCGGAATCGACTCTGTTCTTGGAACATCCTAAACTAATGAGCTGGATTTTCCTGGGCCGGATCAGTGCTGTTATCTTCATCTGCAAAATCTAAAGTAGCATATTTTTTCAAAAAATTATACCAATCCGCTACTTTTTTCATGTGGGAAACATAAAACCGGTTGCGGTCATACTCCGGCAATACCCGGGCGAAAAATGCAGCCAGCACTTTGGGATCGGCCTTTCCCGACGGGGCTTCCGCCTCTCCCAGATCGGCTTTCATCTTCTCGAAAACCTCCTGTAATTTCACTTCCCCTTCATCCGTAAATATAGAAATATCGGCTAAAGACGTCATCCTTGCATTCAGGCCGAAACATGTTCTCTTTTTTGTCAGCATGGATTCCACGATCGCACCGGCATTCGCCTGGGACAAATAATTGAAAAGCCCCGGCTGCCCGCTCACAGATAAAACTTTCTTCAAATCTGTTTTCATTTCCACTGTTCTTTAATTGTAAGATTACAAATATTTTAATTAAAATACTTTTTCTTTATTTACCTTTCCTCTATTTCCACCCCCGCTCTTTTTTTATGGTTTCGTATGCGCCCGCCACAGCCTTGAACTTTTCCTCCGCCGCTTTCCTCACATCCGCGCCCAAGGCCTCTACTTTGTCGGGATGATGCTTGAGAGCCAATTTTTTATAAGCCTTTTTCACTTCCTCTTCCGAAGCATCGGGGGTAACGCCCAATATCCGGTAAGCCGCATCGATCCGGTTGTCGAACATGGCAAGAATCGATTCGCTATCCGCCTGGGATATACCGAGATACAAAGCTATTTTCCGCAAAACCTCTAACTCCGGACTGCTGACATGACCGTCCGCCTGAGCTATTCCCACCAGATAATGAAGCAATTGCAACCGCTGGGGAGCGGCCATATACATTTTTATTTGCGCTCCCACCTGAGGAAGGTCGATATCTTTCTGCAATAAATCTTTCAGAATTCCCAGCGCTTCTCCCGTAGCCTGCGGTCCGAAATTCTGTTCGATAAACCGTTTTACATAAGCCAGTTCCGAACGCATGACTTTTCCGTCGGCTTTCATCACGGCCGAAGAAAGCACCAGCAATGAAACTAAAAAACTATTCCGCTGCTCGTTGGCGGAATTCCGTCCGAACAAACCGGACATGCCGCCCTCCCGGCCTTCCCCTTCCATCATCGCGCCCAGCGAAAAGCCCAATATAGCCCCGATAGGACCTCCCAATGCCCAACCTAAGGCTCCTGTAATCCATTTTCCCAATCCCATAAATTCAATCTTTTTTGCTCATTGCTTCCATTATATGCAAAACCTGCGGCAACAGCGCTTCTCTTCCATCTGCAAAGATAATAAAATCCGAAAGAGCCTCTCTCTGCCCGTCATTCCATTGGGAAGAGATTCTTTTCATAACGCTATCGCGATCCGTCCCGTCGCGCCGCATCACCCTTTCCACTCTCAATTCGAGAGGGGCAGAAACGGTAACCACCTTGTCGGCAATTTCCTTTACAAGCGGCTTTTCCAGCAAGATCGCCGATTCGAAAATTACAAAAGGAATCTTTTCCCCTTTCTGCCACGCCCGGCATTCCTGCTGCTCTTTCCATTTGCCGAAATCTTTCAATACCGCCGGATGTACCAGCCGTTCCACCCCCTCGAGCAAATTCCTGTCTCCGAATATCCGCCTTGCAATCATATCCGTCTGCAAGACTCCGTCCCGGACGATTCCCTCTCCCAACAGGTTTTTCATCTGCGCCAGCAAATGGACATCTTCCATATAAAGCTCCCGGGCCCTTTTATCCGAGCAATATGCCGGAATGCCCAGATGCCGGAAAATATCGATCACATACGTCTTTCCGCTTCCTATTCCGCCGGTAAATCCCAATACTTTCATTTTCCTAAACAAACAATAAATCCGGTTCAGTTAACAAAACATTTGATAAATACAGGTTCCATACGCAAAGAAAAAATCCCTTCCGGAGCCTTGCGGATGCCGACACGAACCATATCGGTGCTTTCTCCTATATCGGGATAATTGATGACCGCCTGGAAATCGGCAGGCGTAAGTTCCCGTTTATCCACGAAATGTTGCCGATAAGTAAGAGTCACCTCGGACGGAAGTAAAATGACCGGCATTCCTTCCGGTACATTTACCGCAGTCAAAGGCACCGTCAAAGAGGTCTCGAAATAACGGCCCGCTTCCTGGAAATAAAAGACCTCCTTGTCCGAAAAACGGATTCCTTCCAACGGTACCAATGAAACGACCCCCTGTAACGACGCATCCGCCTTACTGTGGCGGATCATCTCCGTATAAACCGAATCCACCGTCTCGAGCAGGTCTGTCTGTCCGTATATGATCACCGAATCGGGTTTCACCGTAATCCGGCCGAATGGCATATACTGCTCCTTATAAGAAATATTGGACCGGGCCGCTACCGGAACTTTTTTATAGGATTCCCGCGGAAAAGTAAAATATATCGTGTCGGTCGTAATACTTTCGAGCTGGAAATCATTTCCCAACGCCTCCTGCACCAGATGGCGGATATTTCCGGAGACCGTATAGAACAGATCGGGATTGTGCGGTACGCTGCTCAGCAACCGGGGATCCAGCGTCAGAGGAATGATTTCCGCATTGGCGGAATATCTTTGCTGCAATATATAAAAGCCGGTAGATTTACCCCTGACAATCACGGCATCGAGTGAAACCGCCTGCTCCGTCCGTCCCGGCAGATTGGTCTTTACGGCCAGTTTATAATCAAAATAGGAAGAATATTCTCCCGACAATTTAAGAATACTCCACAGGAAAAAAGCCAAAAAAAGGGAAAAGACCAGAATGATCCAATCTCCCCTTCCTTTTGACAATAAATTATCTAATCTATTGAACGGCATTATTTTGCAGGCACGTCCGTAATATCTTTTACAATAGAGGATTTATCCACTCTGAGTTTTACATTATTATCTACCTCCATTAACACGTATTTGTCCTTTATTTCGGTCACCACTCCGTAGATTCCCCCGACGGTAACGACCTTATCGCCTTTTTTGAGGGAATTCCGGAATTGTACCAATTCCTTCTGCTTTTTCTGCTGAGGCCGGATCATAAAAAAATACATTACTACAAAGATCAGAAGCATCATTAAAAGAAAACTCCAATTTCCGCCGCCGGCAGCATTTTGTTGCTGAAGTATTACCAAAAATTTCATATCGCTTGTTTTTTTGTTTGAATTTTATCGAATCATATTTTATCTACGCAAATTTAACTATTCCGTCGAGCCTACCAAACCTCTTCCGGTCTTTATTATTTTCCCGCTTTTGTACATATTCTGCAATATCCTGTCCAACAAACCATTAACGAACGTACTACTGTTTGGCGTACTGTAAAATTTGGAAATATCCACAAATTCGTTGATAGTCACTTTCAGAGGAATGGTCTCGAATGCAACCGCCTCCGCTATTCCCATGACGATCAAAGTCAGATCGGTAACGACCAGCCGTTCCAGATCCCAGTTGGGAATGTATCCGGTAATGATTTCGGTATATTCATCATAATTAACCAACGACCGGGTCAAAAGTTTCTTGGCATACGTCTCATCGTCCTCTTTCTGGAATACGGAAGGAATAACCACCTTTCCCTTTTTATGGAAAGATCCCATATTTTTTAAAATAACATTAAGCACATACGACAGGTCGTCCATCCAATACAGGCTGATATCTTCCAATATTTCCGCCAGTTCCTCATTATCCTCCAATTCTTCTTCATAAATCTTTCTGAATAACGCCCAGTCTTCTTTGACGCTTCTGCCCTCTCCGGACATATATTCCTTGAAATATTCCCTGGAAGCTATGGCCGCGTACAATTTTTTTACGAAACTGCCGTATTCGCCCCACGACAGACCTTTCGATTCGCATGATTTTATAAAGGCGGCATCGTTTTCGAGTAATTCCGTAAATTTATTTTCTACGAATTTCCGGTTCGGATTGGATTCCTCCTCGGTGGGATGGAATTTCCTAAGTCCCCCTTCGATCTTCGCCAGAGCCGTCTTTTTCAAAGCAATCGCCAGATTCAGCATGAAAAGGTAAAGGTCTCTGGTCTTCTCGCACGATGTAAGCAACTCTTTCTCAGCAGCAACAAGCGAATCGGACCCCGATGCGATCCTGCCGAACAGTACCTTGAAAACCTTTATCCTGATTAATCTTCTGCTCAGCATAAACAATTAAATTTAAAATATTTTGCAAATATAAATTTTTACCCACAAAAAATATTTTATCTTTGTAAAAGAATTTTTAAAAATAATTAAAAAATTATGTATTTCGAAGATTTTGATAATGCGGGAGCACAAGAACGTAGCGGTGACGATATTTTCTCCAAACCGGTGAAAGCAGGTAAAAGGACATATTTTTTTGATGTGAAAGCCACCAAAAGCAACGATTATTATCTTACCATTACGGAGAGTAAGAGAAGGATAGACAAAGACGGCCGCTTTGTTTACGACAAACATAAAATTTTCCTATACAAAGAGGACTTTGAGAAATTCTCGGAAGGGCTGGAAGAGGTAATCAAATTCATAAAGGAAAAATGCCCGGTCGATGAAAAGACCTATTCCGAAGATGCAGAAGACAAAGCCAACAGTTTCTCCGACGTAAACTTCGAAGAATTATAACCGCCGGCAAGGCTGGTTTCCAAAATACAAGGCCGCCTGCAAGCGGTCTTTTTTAGATTCATCACCTGTCTGAAAAGATCAGAACATATATTGCAATATCTTTCCGCCTATCTGAAGCAGGGAAATCTCGCAAAGTTTGGCATCGTATTCGGCCGTGAGAATCCGTTCTTCCGCATCCAGCAGGCTTTTCTGGGCCTCCCGCATTTCGATTCCCGACAAATTCCCCAGCATATACCGCTCCATGGCTATCTCGTAATTCTCCTTGGCTGCCACGAGGTTCTCCCGTTCTAATCTCAGGATCTGGATATTATTCTGGTAGGCCTGCCACAGATTCTCCATATCCGCCCGTAATGACAATTCTAATTCCTGCCGGCTGAGAGAGGCATTTTCCACCGCAAGGCGGGCATTGCTCCGCTCCCGGCTGCGGTTCCCGTCAAAGATATTGAAGCCTACCGAAAGTCCGAAATTCAGGCCCAGATTTCCCCGGCGGAGATTGGTTCCCGACCCGTAGCGATTATATGTATAACCGTACCCGGCATTGAACCGGACATACGGATAATTGCGGGACAATACGGATTTCAAATCCAGAGAAGCCAATGTCTGATTCCGTTCCGCATTCAAAAGGGAGGCATTGACCCGGAGCGTTCCCTCCCACAGCTGGTCGAATACCAGCAATTCATTTACGTTTATAACGCTGTCGGGAATATCGAGCTGCCGGTTTACATCGGGTTCCGCCATCAGTTTGTTGAGCCGGATGCAGGAAGTATGCAGCAATTCCTGCTGCTTCATATACCTGGTGCTGTCCGCATTGAAATCCACCCGGGCCTGCTGGAGGTCCAGACGCGAGAAATTCCCGATATTGTACCGCTCCTCCACTATCCGCAACCTTTCTTTGGACAACGAAACCGCATACAGGAAATTCTTCAATCGTATCTTTTGCTGAATATAATTATAATATTCCGCCGTAAATTCGGCTACGAAATCCTCTATGGCAATCCGGGTATTCGTCTCTCCCATTTTCTCCAATTCCTGCAACCGTTGATAATTTGTAGAGATACTGAATCCATCGAAAAGGGTCCAGTTCAGGGAGACGCCCGCATTGAGACTTTGGCCGAATACGCCCCGGTCTTTTACGATTTCTTCCGTGGAACGCAACTTGGAGGACGTATTGTCCAACGTACCGCTATATCCGGCTGACAAATCCACTACGGGCAAATATCCCGCATTGGCAACAGTAGAATTATTCCGGCTAACCTGTTCCTGATTCCGGGAAATCCGCACGGCATAGTTGTTCTCCAGCCCTGTTTCCAGGCAATATTTCAGTGTATAAGATCCGGAGGAATCCCGTTTTTGCTCCAAGGCAACCGCACCGTCCTTCTCTTCCTGCAACGGAACCGGACATGCCGAAAGCATGTTCCCCGTTCCGGAAAGTCCGGAAAGAAAAACGGAACAGACCGTCGGGAAAATCATACGGATCAAGAATAGCCTAAGATATCGCTTCTTCATTTTTTCTCTTATTTATTCGGTTGGTCGAAATATAACTGTACATGGCCGGTACGATAAACATGGTCAGGAACGTGGATACCAGCATTCCTCCCACCACGGCCACCCCCATGGCGATACGCCCGTTGCACCCCTCGCCGGAAGCGAAGGCCAGCGGAAGCAATCCCAGAATGGTGGAAGTACTCGTCATCAGAATGGGACGAAGACGCTGGAGAGCGGCCTCCCGGATCGCATTCGCCTTTTCCATTCCGGCATCTTGTTTCTGGTTGGCGAACTCCACTATCAAGATTCCGTTCTTTGCTACCAGCCCGATCAGCATGATAATGCCTATCTGACTGAAAATATTCATGGTCTGTCCGCTGAAATACATGAATACGAGGGCGCCGGCCACAGCCAGCGGAACTGTCAGCATTATTATCAGCGGATCCTTAAAGCTTTCGAATTGAGCCGCCAGAACCAGATAAATCAATACAATGGCCAATACGAAGGCGAACATCAGGCTGGAAGAACTCTCCCGGAATTCTTTGGAATCACCGGCCAGCGCCGTTCGGAAAGTATCGTCCAGCGTTTCTTTGGCGATCCTGTCCATTTCATCCAGCCCCTGCCCGATGGTCTTGCCTTTGGCAAGCCCCGCCGAAACGGTAGCAGACACGAAACGATTATACCGGTACAGGCGCGGAGGAGCGATATCTTCTTCCAGACTTACCAGATTATCCAACTGGATCATCTCCCCCTTGTCGCTCCGGATATATATGGAAGTCAGATCTACCGGTTTGTTACGCTGCTGTCTGTTAATTTCCCCCAGGATCTCGTATTGTTTTCCGTTCATATAGAAATATCCCATCCGCTGGCCGCTCAAACCGTATTGGAGCGTCTGGGCAATATTGCGGGTACTCACGCCCATGATGCCGGCCTTTTCCCGGTTAATGGAAATACGGGCTTCCGGCTTGCTGAATTTCAGATCCACATCGGCCATCTGGAAAACGGGATTTTCATATACCTTGGCCATAAAAGCAGGCAGCACCTGTTGCAATTTTTCCAGATTGGTCGCCTGGATGACATACTGTACGGGCATGGAACCCCGCCGTCCGCCGAAAGTCGTCTGCTGCTGTACGAAAGACCGGGCTTTCGTCTTCGTCCGCACCGCTTCGGACAATATTTCCGCCACCTCCATCTGGGAATAGTCCCGTTCCCCGATATCTTTCAACGTGATGCGTATGTTTCCGCTTCCGCTCGACACACGCGCCGTTACCGACTCGGCATAAGGCACCAGCGAATCCACCAGCCGGTTGATATCTTCCGTATAATCGCGGATATACTCATAAGTCACTCCCTCGGCGCCCCGGGTATTGATGGTGATCTGGGAACGGTCTTCCAAAGGAGCCATCTCCGAAGGCATGGCGTTCCACAGCAAAACGATCACGACTATGGTCAGCAAGACAATCGGAATGGCCCATACCCTTTTTTTCAGAAAAGCCGTCAGTCCTTTTTGGTACAGACTGTTCATCCCTTCGAAAAAAGGCTCCGTCTTCCTATAGAACCAATTTTGTTTCTTTTTGCGTACCAACAGTTTGGTAGCCAACATAGGGGTAAATGTCAGAGCGGCGAAGGAAGAAATGATAACGGCCCCCGAAATTACGATACTGAATTCCCGGAACAATCTTCCGGTCATTCCTTCCATAAATACGATAGGGAAAAAAACGGCTACCAAAGTAATGGTAGTGGAAATAACCGCGAAAAATATCTCTTTCGCCCCTTCGATTCCCGCCTCCTTGGGCTTCATTCCCCGCTCGATGCGGATATAAATATTCTCCGTCATCACTATGGCATCGTCTACCACCAGCCCCACAGCCAGCACCACGGCCAGCATCGAAAGGACATTAATGGAGAATCCGGCCAGATACATGATAAAGAACGATCCTATCAACGATACCGGTATTACCATACACGGCACTAAAGTAACCCTCCAGTCTCTCAGAAACAGGAAAATGATAATAATCACCAGAATAAACGCCACATATACCGTTTCCTCCACTTCCGCGATAGAAGCCCGTATAAATTTGGTATTATCGAACCCGTAACTGTATTTCACATCTTCCGGCAGGTCCTTTTTCATCATCTCCATCCGGTTGTAAACGGCATCGGCAATATCTATATGATTCGCCCCAGGCTGCGGTACAACCACCACCCCTACCATCGGGACCCCGTTCATTTTCATATAGCTGCGCATATCCTGCGGTCCCAGTTCCGCCCGGCCGATATCGCTCAGACGCACAATACGGTCATTTTCTTCCTTGATAATCAAATTGTTGAATTCGTCAGCCGTATGCATCAGACCCAAAGTCCGGATGGTCAGTTCCGTAGTATTCCCTTCTATGCTTCCCGACGGCAACTCCACATTTTCCCGGTCTACGGCGTTTTTCACATCCACCGGAGTAATCCCGTATCCCGACATCTTGATCGGATCCAGCCACAGCCGCATAGAATATCTTTTCTCACCCCAGATGGAAACCCCGCTCACATCCGAAATCGTCTGGAGCTGTTCCTTTACGGTCAGATCCGCTATCTCACTTAGTTCCAACAAAGAACGCTTATCGCTTTGTAAGGCCACCATCAATATGGGCATCGCATCCGCATCCGCCTTGGAGACGATCGGCGGATCGCAGTCCCGCGGCAGAAACCGCTGCGCACGCGACACCTTGTCCCGCACATCATTGGCCGCCGTTTCCAGATCGACAGACAGCTCGAATTCCACTGTAATCTGGCTCTGCCCCTGCTGGCTTACGCTGGACAGGGAGCGGATCCCCGGAATTCCGTTGATGTTTTGTTCCAAAGGTTCGGTAATCTGATTTTCTATCACATCTGCATTCGCACCCGGATAAGAACAGGAAACAGAAATAATGGGATTATCCACGGAAGGATATTCGCGCACCCCCAAATAGCGGTAACCGATAAACCCGAAAAGCAAAATAATTACGGTCAATACCGTACTCAATACCGGGCGCCGTATGCTAAGTTCCGAGATATTCATAAAGCGGCCCCCCGTTATTCGATTTCATCCAATACTACATCTAATCCGGTGCGCAGCTGGAGCGTTCCAGAGGTTATCAGAGTATCGCCCGGCTGCAGCCCGCTTACGATCTGCACCAGCGCATCCGTCCTCAATCCTTTTTTCACCTCTACCGGCTGCACCTTTCCGGATTTGTACAAAAACACTTTGTCTATACCCATTTCAGGCACGATCGCTTCGCTGGGAACGGCGATGGCCCGGGGAATTTCATTCATTCGGATCCGGACATTCGCATATCGTCCCGGCAAAAGAGCTCCGTTGCTGTTTTCGTACCGTGCACGGATGGGCAAAGTACGGGTAACGGGATCCACTTTAGATTCGGTCGCATAAACCGTTGCATGGAATTCCTGTAGTTTTCCCTCTACCGTAAAGGTAAGGGGTGTCCCTTTGACGATCTGACGGGCATACCGTTCGGGAACGGAAAAATCGATTTTGATCGGAGATATTTTCGTCAATTTTGCCACGACCGTATTAGGCGATGCATAAGCGCCCTCGCTTACCAACCTCAGGCCGATTACTCCATCGAAAGGCGCCCGCAGTTCTGTTTGCGCAATATTCGCCTTTACTAATTCTATATCCGCATTCAACGCCGCCAGATCCGTCTTGACCTGTTCATAGGCTTCCTTGCTGACCGCATCTTTCACCAGCAGCGCATTCTGGCGGAAAACCCGGTCCTGTGCCAGCTTCAGTTGCGCCTCCAGCTTTTTTAGCTGAGCCTGCAACGGTTTATCGTTTACCTTAGCCAGCAATTGACCTTTTTTCACCTGCGCCCCTTCCGTAAAATTGATCTCGGTGATTTTGCCGGACGTTTCGAAAGATAAATCCACTTCCTCGTCGGGAAGCAGATTGTCATTGGTATAAATCTCGTCCGTCATGGGCTGGAAACGAATCACCAGGGCATTTACATTCAACGCTTTTCTCCCCGCATCACTTTGTTTTCGCACGGGAGCCGCCGCAACCGTTTCATCCCGACTGCTGCCGTTCCGAAAAGAAAAATGATAAATCCCGTAACCGAAAAGTCCGATGACGGCCAGCATCAATATTCCCCGGGCCGCCCTTTTCCCCCCTTTGGTGGTTCTGTTCTCCATAGTTCTTCCGTTATTTTTACGATTAGATTAAAAAATTTAAGATTAGACGAAAATTTACCGCCAAGGTTTAACGGAAAAATAAAATATTTAATCCACAACTGTCGAACGGCACACAAAAAATATCGAGACCCGGCCGTCTGAGAACATGACTTTTTATTTACCCAGTGCCTTAAATACTTTGGCAATGCAACGTTTTTTCTGTTCCATATTGGGATGTACATATAAATCCAGCGTGGTTGAAATGTTGGAATGTCCCAATAATACGCTAACAGTTTTATAGTCACAACCTGCTTCTATACAACGAGTCGCAAAACTATGGCGGAGTCCGTGGTATTTCAGTTTTGGAATATCCAGTTTCTCCATAAGCCTTTTATAACAGTTACGATATGTACGTGGTTCTGTCGGACGCTCGTCATTGGTAAGTATATAATAATCCTCGTTAACTATTTTTTTCAAAGGCTTCAACATTCCAAGCAGTTCTTTGCCCATCGGGATTTCCCGACAGGAATTTTTAGTCTTGGGGGTATTGATCACCAACTCCGTATATTTTTTCTTCCCTTCTATGATATAGATACGTTCAATCGTCCGATTGACGGTTATAACACCATCTGTAACATTTATATCGCTCCATTTCAAAGCGCAAATTTCACCGATACGCAGGCCGGTACTCAGACTTATATAGATACCAAGTCCCGGAAAAGAAAAATGACTCTGAATATAATTCAGAATTTTTTTGTGATTGGCCACCGACAAAACCTCTATCTTTTTACTTGTAATATCTGCGGGGTACTTGATATCCCATTCGTAATGATTCATCCATTCGTTCTTCACTCCGAATTTCATAATCATCTTCAGAACAATAAGAATGTCCTTAACCGATTTTACACCCAATCCTCTATCCAATTTTTCAAGCACAAAAGCCTGCACATCATTTTCATGAAGTTCGTTACTCTCACCAAAATCAGGTAAAATGTGATTTTCGAGAATCAAGATATAGGCCGCTAATGTCGATCGTTTCACATACGGCCGCTTGTATTCCCGCCATGCTTCCGAAATTTCTCTAATTGTCTTCTGAATCATAGTCTTAATTAAATTAATTGGTTCTAATAATTAGAGAAATATAATAGGCAATCTTCGATTGGAAGAGTAGAATTACGCTTGTCTAAATCCTGCCGAGCATGAGAAGATAAAAGGTCCAAAAAACCTTAATGTTCCCCCTTTGAGATTTCCGGAGTTTAAGGGGGAATGGAAAATGGTATCACTTCAAGATATAGCCACTATAAATCCAAAATCAGGCCCGCTTCAGAATACTTTTATTTATATAGACCTGGAAGCCGTTGAAAAAGGTGAGTTAAGAAAAATACAAGAAATAATGCGAGAAGAAGCACCAAGTAGAGCACAACGTGTTATAGATAACAATGATATTCTGTTTCAATGTGTGCGCCCCTATCAGAAAAACAACTATATTCATAGGATTCTAAATACGAGTAATCAACAATGGGTTGCTTCTACTGGATATGCTCAAATTAGAACAACAGAATTGCCAAACTATATTTATCATCTATTGAATACAGACGGATTCAATAGAAAAGTAATGGTTCGTTGCACAGGCTCAAGTTACCCTGCTATTAATAGTGAGGACTTAGCAACAATTCGTTTTTATTATACGCCAGACAAAAAAGAGCAACTCAAAATATCTCGATTATTAGATTTGCTTGACAAACGCATTGCCACCCAAAACAAAATCATTGAGAGACTGCAATCCTTAATGAGTGGAATTGTGGAGAAAACATTCGTATCTACACGGTATGCACCTTTACAGCATTATGCACCTATAATAACTTCAGGAAAAGACAAGGACAGCGGAGGTAATTATCCTCTTTATGGTTCAACTGGCATTATTGGTTCAGTATCAAAACCAAGTTATACTAAAACAGTTGTTCTTATTGCGCGTGTAGGTTCAATAGGCTATGTACAATATGTAACTATACCTTGCGGTATAAGCGATAACACACTGATTATTGATGCTGGCGAAAATAATAGATTTATATATTATTATCTAAATGATTATAATTTCAGTCATATAACATCTGGAACAACCCAGCCACTTATAACGGCAAGCTCAGTAAAAAAAATTGCAGTCCCAATTATAGAAAAGCAGCGAAAAAAGAAGATAATTGCCATGATGAATGCAATAGAACATAAACTTTGTAATGAGAAACGTATTGCATCTTTGTTATTTTCGTCAAAAGGATTTTTACTATCACAGATGTTTATATGAACATTTTAGATAACAAGTACTTTTTTTGTCCTATCAAATCTTTGAGTATA
>CANRID010000042.1 GCA_947630665.1 uncultured Bacteroidales bacterium
CTCAATGAATCGGTAAGAAAGAATGTTTCCGTTATCGCATCCTTATTTTGGAGATCTCCTTTGACAACTATTTCTTCTAATAATTCAGCATTTACATTGAGAATAAAGTTCCCAAGATTACCAGGTCGGCATACTCTGGAAATCTTTTCAAACCCAATCAAAGACAATTGAAGCAGATATTCTCTATCTTCATTCACTTTAAGGTCAAAACATCCCTCCAAATTTGTTATTGTCCCTACTATATAAGTAGAGTCTGATTGCTCCATAAGAATACAATTAACTCCGACAATGGGATTGTTTTCATTGTCAATAACTCTTCCCCGAATGCTTTGGGCGTTCGAATATACAAAAGGACAAATACAGGAGAGCGCGAAAAGTATAAATCTAATCAATTTTATTGGTTTTACTGCTGTAAAGGTATGGCGTAATAGTTTCATCCGATAATTTACAGTTTCAGATTTTATATTGCAACTCATTGATTTTCAATGGAGGGTTGTAAAATTTTTCGGACATGCTTGTCGGGAAATTTAAGGTAATATGATTTTGGCGTTAAAATAAGGCACTTGATTCATCTAATCTGTCTTTGTTATTCTTGTAAAACCTTGTTGCGATGATTATAGACAAAAAAAGATATTGTATATAAACCTACTCGAAACTCTTTAATAGTTTTCTGATGTATATTCCCAGATTGGTTTCGTGTTCATTAATTCCTAACTTTTCACGAACCTCACTGCTGTTATTATAATGGGAACGCATCCTGATATATGTTCCTACTTCTTTACCTTTTAGACCCAATGCGTATAGACAGCAATAATTGATTTCCCATTCGGTCAAGCCTCTTTCTTTGAGATATTTGATGAACTTAGGATGGCTGCCGGCAAAAGCAAGCCTCGTAGATAACATAAACGCATCTTTATCGGCCAACAGTTCTTCCATTTCCTTGTTTGCTTTTCGGTCAATATCGCTGTTGTGTGTTATATACGCGATGAAGAATTTATTCAATAACTCCAATCGCTTTCCTACGGCGGCCTTGGCATCAGGATCCAGCTCATCGTTATGCGCCAGCAGATTTGTTAAATTATCCCGTTCCTCTTCCATTTGCCTGTACAGCAATCTGTACCTTTCCGCCTCCTGTTCAGCGAAAGCTTTTTCCATCTGATTGACTTTCAATTTGGCACGAACCCATAGGATGACCGCAAGCAATGATATGATGAATATTGCAGCCCAAAAAAGCACTCTGTTTTTTGACTCCCGTTCTTTTATGGTTTCCAGCTCCAGATTATGTCTTTCCTTAACGAATTTGGCATCTTGCGTATATACTGCATAGTCAATGCTGTCAGCCAATACTTCATATTTTTCAAAAGCCTCAAGGGCCTTTTCGAACTCTCCTTTGTGTTTATATGCTTCAGAGACTATCGCATAGTACTTTCGTTCCTTGTCTACATCCGCTCCACTATCGTATCGGGACAGTATGGATAATGCTTCATCAAATTTTTTTACTTTCAAGTATGCGTTTGAGATTGTGAGCCAGTCAACCTTCGGCTCAGGAACGGCTTCCGTATATTCCGCAATGCCGTTGATTATTTCTTGGTCACTGCCATAGTTTATCAGATATGTGAGATATGAAGAATAGAAATCGACCAATCGGTTCTGGCTGATGGAGCCAAGCAAGCGTTTACATTTTTCAATATAGTGTAAGGCATTCTCTGAATCTTCTTTTAATGTATAGCCATTTATTATTCTAATTAAGCAATTAGCATAGCTATTGAGAACGCCGGCTTCTTTGAAATAATGAGCAGCATTCTTATTGCATTCAATAAAATTATCCCAATCAAATAACAAATAATATATTTTGCTTTGAGCAAAATGAGTTCTTGCGATTGTTAATATATCATCTGATTTATTACTTGCTGCAATTGCTTTTACGAAACACTCCATAGCCATAGCATCATTCCCCTGATTCTGATAGATTCTTCCTTGATAATAGTATGTGCGAAGTTTATCTGTTGCAGAGCCGTTATCCTCATAATAATCTATGGCAGGTTGCAGAATCTCAAAGTCGGTCTTATCAACGAAGTTCTTATCTAACGCCATAGAGTAAAGCAAGGCGTATTTAGCCTTCTCCTCTTTGTTAGATAACTCTAAAAGATCTATTTGCTCCAGTGTAACCAATGCGCTATCCGGTTTTTCTTCAATATATGACTCTATTTGAGAAAGTGTTTCCCAATGTTTAGAGTGACCATTGCAAGAAATCAAACAAATCGTCAGAATGAGAATAGGCAAAAAATGCTTAAGATACCGATAGTCTGAATGATGGAACAATATTCTGATAAGCATAATTCCGGTTTTTAACATGATTGAATCCTTTTAAGTTCTCATAGTATCATAATAATATCCCCAATAAAGCATCTCAAATTGCATTATAAAGATATAAAAAAAATAAGAGCCGCCCAAAAACAGCTCCTATTTAAAATCTCATCTTTCAGGGTTCAGACGTTTCCCCGCGCCCCTACTTTTTGGTATTATCCTCTTTTTCCTGCGCTTTGTATACCTTAACCAACTCCACATCAAAGACAAGGGTAGAATAACCCGGAGCATCCGGTCCGATCGCCTGAGGGCCATACCCCAAATCGAACGGGATGTACAAAGTCATTTTACCTCCTTCTCCCAAATATTGGAGACCTTCGGTCCAGCCCTTTATCACTCCGTTCAGAGGGAATTTGGCCGTACCTCCGTGCCGGCTCGATTCATCGAAAACCTTGCCGTCTTTGGTAGTACCTTTGTAAATCACTTCCACAGTATCCACAGCGGTCGGTTTCACTTCGTTGCCCGGTTCGATGATCTTGTATTGGAGTCCGCTCTCGGTCTCTACGATCCCTTCGTTCAATTTATTCTTGGCAAGAAATTCGGCTTCCTCCTGCCGTTTCTGCTGGGCTCTCCCTTCCATCATCTTTACTTGAAAAGTCTGGAGAATAGTGCCGATCATTTCTTCGCCGATTTTAAGCTGTTTGCCCTCGGCCATGTCTTCGAGGCCTTTCATCAGTTGATTGTAATTGAGCCCTTCCACTCCTACCTGTTTAAGCGAGGCGCCTATCGAAACCCCGAAAGCGTAACTGGCAGAGTCGATCTGAGACTGGGAAAGCCCCGGTAATTTTGCGTTATCGGATTTTCCGCCGCACGATGCGAGCAGGATGCCTCCTACCGCACAAATTGCTAATGTTCTTAGTGTTTTCATTTTGTTCGTAATATTATCTGATTAAAATCATTTCCATTCTTGTCCATTTTCCGTTTCCTCGGCCGGCAGGTGACAATCAGCGCAACTAATCCTGCGACCGCCGCCACAAACGAAGTGCAAAGGATGGCGGCCTTGCCTATATTCGTATAGGATTCATCTTCGAATGCAAGTCCGTCTATAAAGATGGACATAGTAAATCCGATGCCCGCAATAATGCCCAAGGCAAAGATCTGCCTCCACCGGGTGCCTTGAGGCAACTGCGCTACATTCAATTTCACCGACAGCCAGCTGAACAGCAGAATGCCCAGCGGTTTTCCCACCAACAAGCCGAAAAAGATGCCGGAGGCTACCGTCGGGAGAGGCAGAGCAAAAAGCTCCCTGGTAAAGGGTACCCCCGCATTCACCAAAGCGAAAACCGGCATGATAAAAAAGGTTACCCACGGATGCAGCCCCGCCTCGAAACGATGCATCAGCGGGTCTATTTTCCTCACCCGCTCATTCATCTGATGGATGATATGCTGTTGTTCGGGATTGGCGAGCACTTCCAGTTCACCGTTACTGGCCGATTTGAATTTCTCCAACAGGTATTTCAGACGTACATAAAAACTGACTTCGTTGATGGATGTTTTGGAGGGGATGGTCATGGCGAGAATCACGCCCGCAATCGTGGCATGGATGCCGGACTGCAATACGAGCCACCACAAAACCACGCCCGGCACTATATAAAACATCGGACGGCGCACTTTATTCCGGTTCAGGACCAACAGGAACAACACTACCAATGCCGCATAAAGCAGCATCTCCGGATGCAGCGCATGGGCGGGATAGAAAACCGCCAGTACGATAATCGCTCCCAGATCGTCCACGATAGCCAGCGCGGTAAGAAAAACCTTGAGGCTCACGGGCACCTTCTTCCCCAACAAGGATACGATCCCTAACGCAAAGGCGATATCGGTAGCCATGGGAATGCCCCAGCCATTCACCGCCTCCGTTCCATAATTAAAATAAAAATAGATACAGGCCGGTACCAGCATACCTCCTATGGCGGCAAAAACGGGAAGAGAGGCATGGAGGAAAGTTGAAAGTTCCCCCACCAGCATCTCCCTTTTGATTTCCAGACCCACTACAAAGAAAAAGATAGCCATCAGGCCGTCGTTGATCCATTGCGAGAGGGTCATTTCCAAAGAAAAATTTCCTATAGAGATTCCGGCATTATGCTGCCAGAAGGCATGGAAGCCTCCCAAGGAAGGAATATTGGCAAAGATCAAGGAAATAATGGAGCAAATTAAAAGGAACACGCCGCCGATAGAAGATTTATGAAAAAAAGTATTAAAGAAATTTCTCACTTCTATATTCCGGCTCAGCCTGTGTTTTGAAAAATTTTTCCCCATTTTCAGCAATTTTCCCCGCAAATATAATTATTTCTTGCCACTTTCATTAGCGTACAGACAAAGTTTAAACAATAATCTTGCTCCGACGTTTGCGTCCCATTCATCCGTCTGCCCGGGCGCGACTTCGCACAGGTCGAAACCTATGATCCGTTTTCCGGACCGCGCCAGTGTTTCCAACAAATAATCGGCCTCCCGGAATGTGAGTCCTCCCGGAACCGGCGTCCCGGTAGAAGGGCAAAGGTCCGGAGAAAGACCGTCGATATCGAAACTGATATAGACATTGTCGGGAAGGGAGGCGATGATATCTTCGCAGATATTTTTCCAGGAATCCCCTCCGAATTTGCGGGCATGAAGCTCCCGGTCGGTAAATGTCCTGATGCGGCTTTCGGTTGTCATCAGATGATATTCGTCGCTGCAAAAGTCCCGGACTCCTACCTGGCAGATCCGCGTAACCCGGGGCACCTCCTGCAAGACGTTGTACATGATAGAGGCATGGGAATACGTGAACCCTTCATACTTCCGCCGCAGATCGGCATGGGCATCGACGTGGAGAATCCCGAAGCTTTCGTATTTCTCCCCCAATGCCTTCACAAGTCCCAGCGGAACGCTGTGTTCGCCCCCCACAAGCCCCACCAACTTATTTTTATTCAGATATTCTCCCGACAAGGTATATACATATTCGTTAACGGCGGAAGAAGCATCGTTCACTTTGCAGACCAAAGGCTCTACCGTCAAGGGATCGGCGCCCGCAGCCAGTTCATCCATTACGTTTTCGGCCAGTTTGCGGGTCTTTTTATTCAATTTATGAATCGTTTCCTCTACAGGTACCGTCCCGATCTTTACGGTCCAGGCCTGCGGGACCCCCTCATCGAACAAATCCACCTGAACGGAAGCATCTATGATAGCCTGCGGCCCGGCGGCCGTCCCCGCCCCATAGGAAACGGTTACGTCCCAAGGAACGGACAGCAATACTATGTCGCTTTCTTCCACTTTGTAAGGCAATCCGTAATAATTGCCGTTAGGCACCCCTATTCCGTTCGGATCGAAATCGCTCATCTTTCGTTCTTTTTCCTTTTGACCATGACTTTCCACATCGCCTTCAAAACGGCTTACACTATGCCTTCCCTCAAGATATCATGAATATGGATAAGACCGGCATATTTATTATTCTCCAAGACTATTACGGAAGTTATTTTATGCTTTTCCATAATCCGGAAGGCATCTACCGCCAATTCATTTATATCTATACATTTAGGCTTGCGCGACATGATTTCGCCCGCCCTGAGGGAGTCGATGGGTTTTCCTTTCTCCACCATCCTCCTTACATCCCCGTCGGTGATAATGCCCAACAAGTTCCCGTTTTTATCCAAGACAACCGTAGCCCCCAATCTGTTCTGCGAAATATTGATAATCGTATTCTGGATGCTTTCGTTTTCTCCCACGCAGGGACGAAGGCTTTTATCGAACACGTCGCTTACCCTCAGATACAATCTTTTTCCGAGAGAACCTCCGGGATGGTAACGGGCAAAATCTTCCCGCGAAAACCCTCTCATCTTCAACAGACATACGGCAACGGCATCTCCCATTACCAATTGGGTGGTGGTGCTGGAGGTAGGAGCGAGGTTATTGGGACAGGCCTCCGCCTCCACGGTCGCCCGGATTACATAATCGGAATGAGTAGCCAGATAGGATTCCGCATTGGATACCATCGCGATAATCCTATTACCCATCCTCTTGATCAAAGGCACGAGGGCTTTTATTTCCGGGGTGTCTCCGCTTTTGGAGATACATAATACCACATCCTCCCGCTGGACAATCCCCAGATCGCCGTGTATGGCATCGGCGGCATGCATGAAAACGGCAGGAGTACCGGTAGAATTCATAGTGGCCACAATCTTTTTTCCGATAATGGCGCTTTTACCTATTCCAGTGATAATCAATCGCCCGCGCGAGTTATATATCAGGTCCAAAATAGCCGTAAACTGATCATCTATATAGGATTTTAAATTGTCTACCGCCCTGGCTTCCTTATCTATAACGCTTAAAGCCAGCTCTTTGAGCTCATTTTTCGAAATTTCCATAAAAAAATTTTGTAAAAAATAAACTATTAGGTACCTTAGAGTCGCAAAGGTAAAGAATTTTGTTTACTTTACTTCATTTATTACTAATTACATTATGCAGGTAACCTCAGAACTCTTGCATGGGAAGCTGAAAGAATTTTTCGGATTCGATTCTTTTAAAGGTCCGCAAGAAGAAATCATACAGCATTTAATCCAAGGCAACAATACTTTCGTTCTTATGCCCACAGGGGGCGGGAAATCCCTTTGTTATCAATTGCCGGCGTTAGTAATGCCGGGAACGGCGATAGTGATTTCCCCTCTGATCGCGCTTATGAAAAACCAGGTGGACGCCATCCGGGGCTTCGTGGCGAATAAGGACGGAATTGCCCATTTCCTGAATTCTTCCCTGAACAAGGCGCAGATTCAGGAGGTAAAGGAGGATCTGCTGTCGGGAACCACCAAATTGCTATATGTCGCGCCCGAATCCCTGACCAAAGAAGAAAACATCCAGTTGCTCAAGCAGATAACCATATCCTTTTACGCCGTAGACGAGGCGCATTGCATTTCCGAGTGGGGACACGATTTCCGGCCCGAATACCGGAAGATCCATCCGATCGTAAATGAAATAGGGGCCGCCCCGATTATAGCCCTTACGGCCACGGCCACCCCAAAAGTGCAGTCGGATATCCAGAAGAATCTGGGTATGACCGACGCCCGAGTATTCAAGTCCTCTTTTAACCGGGAAAATCTTTATTATGAGGTCCGGCCGAAAATCAATACGGAGAGGGAGATCATAAAATTCATTAAAAACAACAGCGGCAAATCGGGAATTATCTATTGCCTGAGCCGCAAGAAAGTGGAAGAGCTTGCGGAATTGCTCAACGTGAACGGCATCAAGGCGCTTCCCTACCATGCCGGGCTCGATGCCGCCACCCGGGCCTCCAACCAGGACAAGTTTCTAATGGAGGAAGTGGATGTGATCGTGGCGACCATCGCATTCGGAATGGGTATCGACAAGCCGGACGTAAGGTTTGTCATCCATTACAATATTCCCAAAAGTCTGGAGGGATATTATCAGGAGACGGGAAGAGCCGGCAGGGACGGCGGCGAAGGGCAATGTATCGCCTTTTACAGTTACAAGGATATCCAGAAACTGGAAAAATTCATGCAAAACAAACCGCTGGCAGAACAGGAAATCGGAAAGCAGCTGTTGAACGATACGGTAGCGTATGCCGAATCCAATCTGTGCCGCCGTAAAACGTTACTGAACTATTTCGGAGAGGTCTATCAGCAGGAAAACTGCGGAAATTGCGACAATTGCCTCTATCCGAAGAAACAATTCGAGGGAAAAGAATTCATCGCAACGGTAATCGAGCTCATTACCTCCATGAAAGAAAATTTCAAAGCGGATCATTTAGCCAATATTCTGGGAGGAGAAGCGAATTCCATTATAAAATCATATAATCATCATCATCTCGATTTGTTCGGGGTCAATCCCAACAAGAATTCGCGATTCTGGCTGGCCATTATCCGCCAGGCGATCGTATTGCAGCTGTTGCACAAGGACGTGGAAAAATACGGATTAGTGACCGTCACCCAAAAAGGGCTGGACTTCTATAAGAACCCTTATTCCGTCTTGCTGACCGAGGACCGGGAATTCGTGGATACGGAAGACGATGACGAGACAGTCTCCTCCGGATCGGCCAAACATCATGGCGGAGGCGGAGACGAAACGCTGTTGGCCATGCTCAAAGAGGTACGCCATTCGCTATCCAAACGGCTGCATCTGCCTCCGTTCGTAATCTTTTCCGATCCTTCGCTCGAGGACATGTCCATCATGTATCCCATTACTTTAGAGGAGCTTAAAAATTGTCAGGGAGTAGGAGAAGGCAAGGCGAAAAAGTTCGGGAAGGAATTCATCCAATTGATTTCCAAATATGTGGAAGAAAACGAAATCATGAGACCTACGGATTTCGTAGTCAAATCCGTGGTGAACAAATCTCTCAATAAGGTATATATCATCCAAAGCATCGATCGGCAATTGCCGCTCGACGAAATTGCGGATGCCAAGAATATGGAGCTGGAGGAAGTGTACGATGAGCTGGAAGCCATTGTAAATTCCGGAACGCGGATCAATATAGACTACTATATCCGCCAGATTATCGATGAAGATAAAGTAAACGACATTTACGACTATTTTAAGGAAGAAGCCGCTACGGATTCCATAACGGACGCCATGAAAGCCTTGGGGCCGGACTATACAGAAGAGGAAGTACGGCTGATCAGGATCAAATTCTTATCGGAGTTGGGGAATTAAAGGTCCAGCCACTCTATTTCAGGGTCCCGCCCCCAATAGGTCAGCTGTCTTTTCGCATACCGGCGGCTGTTGCGTTTGATGAGTTCCACCGCCTCTTCCAAACCGGTTTTCCCGTCTAAATAATCGAAAAGCTCCTTATAGCCAACCGTCTGCAGCGCCGGCATATTGCGGTAGGGGGCCAACGACCTGACTTCGGCAAGCAATCCGGCATCCATCATCAAGTCGGTGCGGCGATTAATCCGATCATAAAGTATATCCCGACGGCGCATCAATCCTATTTTCCTTATGGCAAAAGGACGGGATTTTATCCTGTTTTTTTTCCAGTCCGAAAATTTCCGTCCGGTCTGGAGAGTAACTTCTACCGCCCGGATCACCCGTTGGGGATTGGAGGTGTCGATGGCCCGATAGGATTCCGGATCTATACGTTCCAGCTCCCGGCGCAGGCTTTCCAGTCCATCTGTACGCACCCTGTCGGTAAGTTGTTTCCTCAGAGCCTGGTCCGCTTCCGGGAAATCGTCCAGCCCTTTGCAAAGGGCATCTATATAAAGACCGGATCCACCCGTCATGACCAGTCTTTTATGGGTCCGGAACAATTCCTCCAGCAACGCTAAAGCCTCTATCTCGTATTTGCCGGCCGTATAATGTTCCGTTACGGAATGGGAGAAAATGAAATAATGTTTCACCTCTTTCAGCTGCGCCGGGGAGGGTGGCGCGGTGCCGATCTTCATTTCCTTGAAAATCTGTCGGGAATCGCATGATATAACCGGACTGCCGTACTCTTTTGCCAATTGAATCGAGTAGTCGGTTTTCCCCACTCCGGTAGGGCCCAGCACGATGGTCAATTCCGGTTTGCCCATTAAAAATCAGTCGACGGGATTATTTATTCTTCTCCTTCAGGCAATTCGTCTTCCATATATCCGCTATCGTCGCTCCCGGTGTCCATAGGGTCGATGAACTGGTCGAAATCATCGTACGTATTGGAAAATTGATCCGGATTCCTTCCTTTTTCAGCCGTCAGGCGCGGATAGGACGCCCGGAAGACAGGGTCGCATTCGCCCATGAATGTCAGCTTGATATACTTGTCTTTATGAATATCGTACACATATAACAGAATCTCTTCTCCTCTGGCAAGGGTCTTTTCCAAAGAGACCGAATCCATGGGGCCGTCTCCCATATCGAACAGACCGTATTCGCTTTTTACATTTTCCTTCTCGTCCAATCCGCGGAACATTACCATCTGGTCGGGCGCAAAGCAGAGATCATTCAATAAAAAATCATGGAGCGCGTACAATGAAGTTTCTCCTTTTATTTCATACTCCCTCAAGAAAACCTTACTTGCGGGAATAGTGGCTTTATATTTATAAATCATCTCTTATCAATGTTTAAGTATAAACTTCATGGTATCAATTCTGTCCGCATAATCATCAATCGCAGGGGCCTGGGCCTGTCCAAAGGTACGATATTTTTTCTGAATCCGGCCAGAATTTTTCTGTTCGAACTCCAGAATATCCCCGGACGTACGGTATGTCCGGTATCCTAAGAATCCCGGCGGCAAAAAGACCTCATCCGTCTGCCGGATGATATAAAAACCGCCGTCCGTATAATCTTCCCCTTCCATTGTCAGGATGGATTTGTTTCTTTTATAAACGTTCATATAACATTTCTCCGCCACAAGAGTTCGTAAAGGACGAAGGCTTTCCGTCAAAATTCCTATATCATAGCCTTCCGGCAACAGCAAATAGCTTACGCTCCTGCATCCCAACCCGAAATACATGAATATATCCTCTCCGAGCGCCCCGAGTTGCGCCGCATTTTCCCTTCCCTCCAAAACGGCATAGCTGAAACGCCGTCCCCTTACCAGCATCGGCAGGCCCGCATACTCCTTTTGCACTTTTGCAGCCGTTTCTGAGGAACCCGTAGCGATAAGTGCGTCCACTTCATACGGCATCTTTTCCGTAAAATGCACCCGCTCTTTCCAGTAAGGATCGATCCGGAATAAAACATCCAGCACGGCGGGAAGGAGACAACTGTCTTTAGATGACATTTTTACTAAGGCCTTCCTTCCGCAGGCCAATACACAAAGCAGATCGTGGAAACCCACCAAAGGAATATTTCCCGCCATGATTATCCCGACAGTCTTCTCCATGGCCGGGGCGGCCGGGGCGGAAACCGGATTTCCAAGTTCCCGGGAATCGGCCGGAAAATACGACCGAAGCCATCGGGACAATTCGTTTTCATCCAAAAACGAACGCACCTGGGAACCTATGGCGTACCGTTGCATATAAGGAGTAAAAAAAGGATTGGCCCTTGCCGCGGCCTCTATCGCATTATGTAAAGAATGATCGGAGATCTCTCCCTCTAACCATTGTAAAAGATACCGGCCCAACGCCGCGAAATCACGGAGAAACTGATCATAAAACATGTTGCAAAATTATAAAAAAAGGGGTACATTTACAATTTGATATGGAGATACGCGAAACACTTGTTTCAGACTGCTATAAAAGCATTTCGGAGCTTTCTGCCGGCATTTACAAAGAGAACGGGAGCAAATTTTTATCATTTGCGCATCCCGTATCTTCAGAAGAGGAGATAAGGGATATTCTGCGGAAAATAAAAAAAGAATATTTCGACGCCACTCATCATTGTTACGCTTACCGGTTGGGGCATACGGGCCAGATATGGCGGGCCGCAGATGACGGAGAACCTTCCTCTTCTGCCGGACGTCCCATTTTGGGCCAGATCCTTTCCCGGGAGCTGAGCGATACCCTCGTAGTGGTAGTCCGTTATTTCGGAGGTATCAAGTTAGGGGTACCCGGTTTGATCCGCGCCTATAAAACGGCTGCAGCCGATGCGCTGGACCATGCAGTTGTCATAGAAAAAACCGCCGTACAGACCATCTCCGTGGCTTTCGACTATTTGCAAATGAACCCGGTGATGAAAACGCTGAAAGATTTTTCCGTAACTCCTTATGAACAGCGGTTCGATCTGAAATGCTTCCTCAAAGCCGATATCCCTTTGAGCCGCGCCCCTGAATTTACGGAGGCTCTGCAAAAAACGGAGGGTCCCCCGGTAGTTGTCGAAAGATGTTGAATCTCAAACGGCCCAAACGGCCCGGAAAGAAAAAATATACGCAAAACGCCTTAAACAAAGAAAAATATGCCTAAATGTCTGATTTCAATTCATGATTTCACAAAGGAAGAAATCCTGCATGTACTGGATATCGCCCGGGAGTTCGAAAAGAACAAATCCCAGACCCTGCTCCGCGACAAAGTAATCGCCTGTATCTTTTTCGAGCCTTCCACCCGTACCCGCCTGAGTTTTGAGACCGCCTCCAACCGTCTCGGAGCAAGGGTTATCGGATTTTCGGATGCCGGAAACACCAGCATCAGCAAAGGGGAAACGTTAAAAGATACTATTAAAATGGTTTCCAATTACGTAGATTTGATTGTAATGAGGCATCCGCTGGAAGGAAGCGCACGGTACGCATCGGAAGTAGCATCCGTTCCCGTTATCAATGCCGGAGACGGAGCCAACCAGCATCCGTCCCAAACCCTTTTGGACCTTTATACCATCCGGCAGACCCAGGGACGGTTGGAGAACATCAATATCAATATGGTAGGAGACCTCAAATACGGACGTACCGTCCACTCCCTTTTACAGGCTCTTTCCCATTTCTCCCCCACCTTTACCTTTACGGCGCCCGATGAATTGAAAATGCCGCAGGAATATAAAGATTTTCTCAGCCGCAAGCAGATTCCTTTTACCGAGACTTCCGAACTGGAAGGGAACATCTCCGGAAACGATATTCTGTATATGACCCGCGTGCAGCAGGAACGCTTCACGGATCCTATGGAGTATGAAAAGGTCAAGAACGTTTACAGTCTGACGGCCTCCATGCTCAAAAACGCCAAACCTACGATGAAAATCCTGCATCCCCTTCCCCGTATCAACGAGATCAGTCAGGATGTGGACGATACTCCTTACGCCTACTATTTCAAACAGGCCGAAAACGGAGTATATGTAAGGATGGCCATTATCGCCTACCTGCTCGGATATAAATAATTTCCCGGAAAACATAGAACAAAAGCCATGGAAAAAATAGGAAAAGAATTAAAAGTCAGCGCTATAAAAAACGGAACGGTATTAGATCACATTCCGGCGAACCAATTGTTCAAGGTTATCAATATCCTCAACTTAGATAATTGCCCCCATCAAATCACTTTCGGAACGAATCTGGACAGCAAGCTGCTGGGGAAAAAGGCAATCATTAAAATCGCGGACCGCTATTTTGAGGACGATGAAATCAACCGCATCGCATTGGTGGCCCCGCAGGCGAAAATCAATATCATACGGGATTTTGAAGTAGTGGAAAAAAAGGTGATTTCCATTCCGGAACAGATCGTGGGAATCGTCAAATGCGTAAACCCCAAATGTATTACCAACCACCAGCCCGTACAAACCCGTTTCACTACCCGGTATGAACATGGCCATCTCAAACTGGATTGCCATTTTTGCGAAAAAACAACGGACTCGGACAATCTGACGATTCTCAGCAAGAATTAGACTTCATCATACATAACATGTTATAAATAAATAAATCAATCATCCCGGTTTATTTGGTTGCCAACAAGAAAATATTTTTTACCTTTGAAAAATATTGAACCTTTATTTATAAATTTTAAAATTAAAAATATACTAACTATGAAAATAGCGCATAATTTCAATGCAGGGCCTTGCGTGTTGCCCAAGGAAGCAATCAATAATGCTATCGAGGCATTAAAGGATTTCAATGGCACCGGTATGTCCGTTATCGAGGTATCCCACCGTTCCAAAGAATGGGGAGCCGTTATGGACGAATGCCGCGCGTTATGGAAAGAATTGCTGCACATTCCCGACAATTATCATGTATTGTTCCTGGGCGGCGGAGCAAGCCTCCAGTTTCTGTATGTGGCCATGAACCTGTTGGAAAACAAAGCGGGTTACCTGGAAACGGGCGTGTGGGCGAAAAAAGCTCTGAAAGAAGCCAAAGGTCTGGGCAATGCAGTTGCCATAGCCTCTTCCGCAGACAAGACGTACAGCTACATTCCGAAGGGCTATACCATCCCTACCGATCTGGATTATTTCCACATCACTACCAACAACACCATTTACGGGACCGAAATCCATGAAGATATGGATTCTCCGGTAACGCTGGTTGCGGACATGTCTTCCGATATCATGAGCCGTCCGGTAGATATTACAAAATACGGTTTGATTTACGGCGGCGCCCAGAAAAACGTGGGACCTGCCGGGGTGGTTTTCGTGATCGTCAAGGAAGATATTTTGGGCAAAGTTTCCAGATATATCCCTACCATGTTGGATTACAGGACTCACATCGAAGGCGGAAGCATGTTCAACACTCCTCCGGTATTCTCCATCTATGTAATGACCCAAACCCTGAAATGGCTGAAGGAATTCGGCGGCGTAGAGAAAATGTACAAGCGCAACCAGGAAAAGGCGGCAATGCTGTATAATGAAATCGACCGCAACCCGTTATTTGTAGGGACCGCAGCCAAAGAAGACCGCTCGCTGATGAACGTCTGCTTCGTAATGGCTCCGGGGTATGAGAATCTTCAGGATGAATTTATGGATTTCGCAAAAGGAAAAGGCATGGTAGGTATAAAAGGCCACCGGTCCGTAGGCGGTTTCAGAGCCTCCCTTTATAATGCGTGTCCGGTGGAAAGCGTTCAGGCTTTGATCGACTGCATGCAGGAATTCGAAAAGAAACACAGCAAATAACCTAAATCGAAATTACAATGAAAGTATTAATTGCAACGGAAAAACCTTTTTCGAAAGTAGCCGTTGACGGAATAAAAAAAATAGTGGAAGATGCCGGCTATCAGTTCGCCGCTCTCGAAAAATACACTTCGCCCGAGGAACTGAAAGCTGCGGTCGGCGATGCGGATGCACTGATCGTACGTTCGGATAAGGTTACCAAAGAGGTAATCGATGCCGCAAAAAACTTAAAAATCGTCGTACGCGCCGGAGCCGGATATGATAATCTGGATCTGGCAGCCTGCACCGGGCGCGGTATCGTTGCCATGAACACTCCGGGACAGAACTCCAATGCCGTAGCCGAACTGGCCTTGTGCTTTATGGTCTATATGTCCAGGAACCAGCTTACCGCCGGTACCGGGTCCGAGCTGAAAGGCAAGACCTTAGGTATCCAGGCTTACGGAAACGTAGGGAGGTTGGTAGCCGGACTGGCGAAAGGATTCGGAATGAATATTATGGCTTTCGACCCGTTCGTTCCATCGGAAGTCATTGAAAAAGACGGAGTAAAGGTTGCCAAAGATCTTGAGGAACTGTATTCGAAGTCCAACTTCGTTTCACTGCATATCCCGGCTACCGAGCAGACCAAAGGTTCCATAGGATATAACCTCCTTTCCAAAATGCCGAAAGGCGGTTGTCTGGTAAATACCGCCCGCAAAGAAGTGATCAACGAGCCGGAGTTGGTGAAAGTTCTTACCGAAAGGGAAGATCTCAAATACATTACCGATATCGCTGCCGGAAATCAGGCGGAACTGAATGAAAAATTCGGGAAACGGGTATTCGCCACTCCTAAAAAAATGGGTGCCGAAACCGCCGAGGCCAATATCAACGCAGGCCTTGCCGCAGCCAACCAGATCGTGGATTTCTTTAAAACCGGAAATAAAAAATTCCAGGTTAACAAATAATAACCGAATACGCTTATAACCGAGTACCTCGACAGCCGCTAGAAATAGTACTATCGGGGTACTTTAATTAAAAATAACAACCGAAACAAACTATAACTATTATGGTAAAAGTAAAACCGTTTGCCGCCATCCGTCCTCCGAAAGAAATCGTAAAAGAGGTGGCATCCCGTCCTTATGACGTTCTGAATTCGGAGGAAGCCCAGGCAGAGGCCGGTGAAAAATCCCTGCTGCATATCATTAAACCGGAAATCGATTTCCATCCTATCATAGACGAACACTCCGAAGCGGCTTATCAGAAAGCGGTGGAAAATTTCAAAAAATGGCAGGATAACAAATGGCTCGTACAGGATCCGCAGGAAAACTATTATGTCTATGCCCAGACCATGGACGGCAGGACTCAATACGGGCTGGTCGTTTGCGCCAATGTAGAAGATTACATGACGGGGAAAATCAAAAAGCACGAGTTGACCCGCAAAGACAAGGAGGAAGACAGGATGATTCATGTAAGGAGGCAGAATGCCAACCTGGAACCGGTTTTCTTCGCTTATCCCGACAATGCAGAAATCAACGCCATCGTCGAGAACGTAGTAAAAAATAAACCGGCGGAATACGATTTCGTTGCGGAAGACGGGTTCGGACATCATTTCTGGGTAATCGATGACCGCGCCACCGTTAAGAAAATCACCGACCTTTTCGCCACGATTCCGGCCTTTTATGTTGCCGACGGCCATCATCGGACCGCCGCCGCCGCTTTAGTAGGAGAGGAAAAAAAGAGAAACAACCCGAACCATACCGGGGAAGAAGAATACAACTACTTCATGGCCGTGGTATTTCCGGAAAGCCATCTGAAAATCATAGACTATAACCGTGTGGTAAAGGATCTGAACGGCATGACTCCGGAAGAATTTATCGGGAAGTTAAAAACGAGTTTCGAAGTGGAGAACAAAGGCAAAGAGATGTACGCTCCTTCCGGACTTCACAATTTCTCCATGTATCTGAACGGAGAATGGTATTCATTGCAAGCCAAGAAAGGGACCTATAACGACAACGATCCTATCGGAGTACTCGATGTAACCGTCCTGTCAAACCTCGTATTCGATAAATTATTGGATATTAAAGATCTCCGGACTTCGAAAAGAATCGATTTCGTAGGAGGCATCCGAGGATTGGGCGAACTCAAAAAAAGAGTCGATTCCGGAGAAATGGCAGCGGCTTTCGCATTGTATCCTGTTTCCATGAAACAATTGATCAATATCGCGGACACGGGCAATATCATGCCGCCGAAAACCACCTGGTTCGAACCGAAGCTGCGCAGCGGCATCACCATCCACAAATTAGAAAAATAGCTTCTGTCGGCATAACCGATACTTAGAAAGAGCCGTCTTGCAATCATTACAGGACGGCTTTTCTATAATCTTCCTTATCCGTACAACCCACGCTTGGCCTTGTAGTATACAGGTTTGTGCCTGTATTCTGCTGTCGGGACGCTGTTTATCAACTATTTATCATTTCAGCCATTCGTAAGTAGCATAATGTTCCCCGCACATTCCCATGGCATCATATACTTTCTGCGCCCTCAAATTTCTTTTATCCACATATAATCTGAGTCCTTTGACATCCTCATCCTTTTCTACCAATGATTTGATATATGAATACATCCTTTTAAACACCCCTTGCCTACGATATTCCGGCACCACATACAAAGACATTATCCACCAGACCCATCCGTTTCTCCAATCGCTCCATTCCAGAGTAATCATCAGACTGCCGATTATTCTCTCCCCGTCCTGTGTCACAAATATCCGGCCTTTACCGGAATCCGTTATGGCCGCAGCCACCCCTTTTCTCAATACGGCTTCATCCAGTTGCAGATACTCCGTTTCGAGTGCCATTTTCAATTGAAAATCCACAATCGTCTCTAAATCGTTCAAAGTCGCTTCCCTGATTTCCATTTTTCGTATTTTTAAATCATTAAATCCGCTTTAAAAATAACTAAAATTTAATTATAAAACGAATCGGTGCGCCCCAACTGCACAAAGGACACACCGATTACAACATAACCTAAACTTAAAAAACTATTT
Source organism: uncultured Bacteroidales bacterium (assembly GCA_947630665.1). GTDB lineage: Bacteria > Bacteroidota > Bacteroidia > Bacteroidales > UBA932 > Egerieousia. Next base: position 17,801 of record CANRID010000042.1, read on the forward strand.
CGTATAGAAAACAATCCGCAAAGAAAAAAGTTTCACTCTCCCTAAAAGTTTTTTCTCCCCTCCACATAAAAAGAGAGGACACCCGTCAATCCGAATGTCCTCTCATTAAGGTCAGGCGGTTACCTACTCTCCCACTTGGTATGGCAGTAC
>CANRID010000043.1 GCA_947630665.1 uncultured Bacteroidales bacterium
CTCTATTTCATCGGCGGTGCGCTGCTGGTATTGGCAATCGTATTAGTTGTGGTGGTCGTGAACTGTCTGAAGATTGCCCGGGCCAATCCGGTGGAATCCTTGAAAAACGAGTAAAAATGAAAAAATATGATTCTACGAAACTTAAAGAGTCTGATCCGGCGGTATCCGGTGGCGGTCTGCTACCTCATTGCCGCGCCGGTTGGATGGTTAGGAGTCCGTTTCTACCTGCAACAGTTCGCGCATCGGGTGGGTTTCTATCCGTCGGTGTTCCTGCTGACGCTGGGTATCGTGGGGTTGCTGTGCGCCTCGGTGGTGCTGTATCACTACTGCAAGACCGCCAGAATGAATCCTGTCCGGACGCTGAAACATGAATAGAAATTAGAAGATAAAAACAATAAAAATCAAATCATTGTTATGTCAAGATTCTTTCATTGGGGGAAAGGGGATGCCGTCTCTTCCCTTCTCAACATCGTAGGCATGGCGGTAGCGTTCGCCGCCTTGTACATCCTTTTGGTCCAGGTACACGGCGACCTGTCCTACAACCGCGGCATTCCCGATGCGGAGCGTGTGTATCGGGCCTCCGCCGAATTCTCGGGAACTTACTATTCGGACATTTGCCGTCCGCTGGGCGATCGGCTGATTCAGGAGGCCCCGGGCATCGAATCCGGCGGTCTGCTGTTCTACAACGGTGCAGTGCCCGGTTTTGTCCGCCGGGAAGGGGCAGACGAAGGGCCGTTTGATTTTCGCGCCGGTGTGCTGCATTGTTACGTTGCCTCGGAAGGTATCCTGAACACTCTCGGCATTAGGCTGCTCACCGGGAATTGGGCCGAACTGAAAGGCGGGCCGGAAGCGGTCGCCCTGTCCGAATCGGCGTCCCGTCGCCTTGGGGTGGAATCCGGGGATGAGTTCGAAGTCCTCTATGATAGTCATCGGCGGAGATACCGCGTGGCTGCAATCTTTACCGATCCGCGGGGCAACGGAGATTTTTCCTCGCTCGACCTCCTTTCCGACATCGGGAGCGAGAACGAGGACCGGTGGGATAACTGGAATTATACCTACCACTTCAAACTGTATCCGGATACCGATCCCGCGGAAATCCTGCAAATGGCCGAAACGCTGCTGGAGGAGACGAGGGGTACCTCTCGCGCTTTATCGCTGACGGCGCTGCCGGACACATATTACGATGCTTCCATTACCTTGGGCGCCAGGCGCGGCAACCGGGCAACGACGTTGACATTCATTGCCGTGGCACTGCTCGTGCTTCTGACCTGTTTCATCAATTCCGTCAATTTCTTTTTTTCGCTCGTGCCTGTCCGGATGCGCTACCTGAACACGCGCCGGATTTTCGGAGCCTCACGCGGCTCGTTAGTCTTCTCCTTCGTGGAAACGGCCGTACTGGAGGCGTTGGCAGCGGCCCTGCTGGCCGCAGTGCTGGTGCGCTTGTTCGGCCGGTCTAACCTGGACAATCTGCTCTCGTATGGCGTGGCGTTCCAAGACCATGCGGGCCTTGCCGTGCTGACCTTAGTCGGTCTGCTACTCCTGACGGCGGCGGTGAGCGTGTATCCGGCGTTGTATGCGACCTCTTTCGCTCCGGCGTTTGCCGTGCGGAGCGGGTTCAGCGCCTCTTCGCAGGGGCGCAGATTGCGCTATGCCCTGATCGGTCTGCAGTTCGTGATCAGCCTGGGGATGGTGATCTGCTCGACGTTCATCCGCATGCAGCGCAATTACATGATGAATCATGACATGGGCTTTGACCGGGAAAATCTGGTTATTCTGAATGAGTTCCCGGTGGTCCCGGACTATGAGGACGTGGTGGCCGACCGGCTCCGGACGAACCCCGGCATCGTGGGTGTCAGCTGGGCGGTCGATGATCTCGTTGCCGATTCTCGTATGGCGTGGACCGAAAATTGGGATGACGGCGAGCGGATTGGTTACAGCGTCTATCCCGTTTCCTGGAACTTCCTGCGATTCATGGGCATCGAAATCACCGAGGGTCGGGATTTCATGGAATCGGACCGGCAGAGCGAAGAGATGGTTTTCGTGTTCAACGAAACCGCCCGGCAGCGTTTCGGCCTGACGCTGGAAAAAAGCTCCATCCGGGGAAAAACCGTCGGATTCTGCCGGGATTTCAATTTCCAGCCCCTGTCCGCGCAGGTCGAGCCGTTGTGTTTTTGTGTCTATGGGAAGCACCCCTGGCAGTATAACAACACCTTGTTCGTGCGGACCGCGGCCGGGGCGGACATTGGCGGCGTTTTTGAACACATCCGCTCCGTGGTACACGAACTGGCGCCGGGGGTGACTGCGGAGGACCTGGACGTTCGCTTGTTTGACGATGCCTTGCAGGCATGTTACAGTAAGGAAAGCCACCTGTCGCGTCTCCTTTCGCTGGCTTCTTTGCTGACGATCTTCATCGCACTGATGGGGGTCTTCGGGCTGGTGCTGCTCGAAACGGAGTACCGGCGCAAGGAGATAGGCATCCGCCGGGTGAACGGGGCGAGCATGTCCGGCATTCTGGTCCTGTTCAATATGCGTTTTGTCCGCATCGTGTTAGTGTGCTTCGTCATTGCGGCGCCGGTGAGCCTGTTTGTCGTGCAACGCTATTTGGAGAATTTTGCCTATCGGATTCCTGTCAGCGGCTGGGTCTTTGTCGGTTCCTTAGCGGCCGTGCTGGCCTTGACGGTGCTGGTGGTGACACTCCGTAGCTGGAGTGTCGCGCGCGCGAATCCCGTCGATTCAATCCGGAACGAGTGATGCGGGCGGCCATCCGCTGCGGTGGTGCTGTATCACTACTGCAAGACCGCCAGAATGAATCCTGCGGAAACGTTGAAGAATGAATGAGTAAAAAGCGGTATGAAAAAAAAGAGGCCGACTTCAAAATCTCTTTTGGGTCGGCCTCCTTGCATATTTTCCTACTGACGGAAAGTCCGTTTAGTTGATTTTGGCAAATTCGATATCCATGGCAGCGCGTGAAGCTAAAGCTGCATCTTTCTTGGCGAGATCCAATTGTTTGTTGGCTTCTGCCGCATTGCCTTGACGGGCTGCGATCACTGCACGTAAGTAAGAAGCACGCGGGCACCGGCATTTCAGTGCAGCGGATGCGTTGCTCAGGTTATTGGTCAATACATAAGCGAGAGCTTCGTTGAATGAGTTGGTACCTGACAGATCCTTTACAGCCTGCTGGTAGTCGCCGTTGAGGATAGCCAAAGCGCCTAAGTTCTGTTTGGCTTGAGGCAGGTTGGATTTTGCGAAATCCTGAGCGGCTGCGCTGTAATTCTTTTCCTGCATTTTCACTATGCCCATATTGTTATAGTAGCTTGCGTCTTTGTCGCTCATCTTGTTCAGAGCGGATTTGGCATCTGCGGTTTTGCCCTGTTGCAGATACAGAGCCGCCAAGTTATTGTAAGCACGGTTGCTATTATATTTATCGGCAGCTTTCTTATACAGCATTTCTTTCTGGCTGTCGGATTTAACCAAAGTAGCGGTATATAACAACGCTTCTTCATCCAATTCTTCCAGATTGCTGTTGATCATTTGAAGCAGCTCTTCATCAGTCCAGTTCTGGTAATCCACGTTGGCGATGAATCTTGCCCGGCGCAGTTCCGGAAGTATCTTGTCGGTCAGAGTCTTGTAAACGCTGGACATGTTCTTGATTTCCCTTTCCCGTACGGCAGGATCGGAATACATGGAAAGAACGCGGAGAATCAACTCTTTGTCAGGAATATTGGATTGGGAAACCAATTCCTGGAAACCTTCCCAGTCTTCTGCTATCTGAGAAACCTTCAACTCGGCATCGCTTACATCTACTTTCTTGGTAATAGTCTTTTTGAAAGCATTGGTAGCCGTGTTGGCACGATTGTCGGACAGCTTGGTATTGAGATCCATAGGACCATCCGGAGAAGCGTATGCAATGATGTCGTTGGATTTAAGAGTCCTGCGCTGATCGTTCTCAACGTCTTTGAGGAACTGTTCGAATTGTTTGATTTCTTCGGATTTCAACTCGCTGTTTCTTACTTCGGCGCGGTTGATAGTGTACAGAATCTGGGCTTCTTTTGTTTCAGGAATGACTTTCTGATAGTTGTCTGATTCGAAAGAAGGAGTTCCCTGCAAATCCACGAGCATGTAAGTAGTGTTGGTACCGTCTGCAATCTTGAACGGAGCCGGATAAACTATTTTTTTTGTTCTGGATCTGTTATATACGGTAGCACGAAGTTCCAAAGAGGCTTTTTCCATGCCCGGAACATAATCGAATACCACTTCCTTGTTGACTGTACTGCCAGCTTCGAAAGGAACTACGGTGTTGTTTTCCAATACTTTCTCGCCTTGAAGAGTCCATATGGGACCGGCAGCCTCTCCACCTTGATATACCAATACCGGAGTCACTTCCAGAATCGCTTTCTTAATGAAGTACTGTTCCGGAAATTTTAAAGTGTAAGTCGCCTTGATTTTCCCGGCAACTGCTTCGAGTACCTGAGGATTACACTCGGTAGAGACCTGACTTGCGTATTTCGCCATTTTGGCCGGATTGCTGCAAGATGCGATTATCAAGCCTAAAAAGGCAAGGCTCAATAGTTTTAATGAATCCTTTTTCATTTTGTTATGGTTTAATTTATTAAATAAAGTAATACGTTAAACATGTTATCTATCCGGATAATTGACATATCCGGTAACGTGCAAATATAGACAAAATATTAAATTAATCCTACGAGAAAATTTTATATGGAAAAAGTTTTTGAATTCAACCGTTCCATATCCTGGGGGGTATCTACTGCAATAGTTTCGAATTCCGTCTCTGCAACTCTGATTTTCAAGCCGTTCTCCAACCATCGCAATTGCTCCAGTTTTTCTGTCTTTTCTAAAAAGCTTTGCGGCATGCCGCATATTTTTTTCAATGTGCCGGTTTTATACCCGTACAGTCCGATATGACGGTAGTATTTCATCTCTTTTATTATAGTATCCGTCAGATCTCCTTCCCTCAGGTAGGGGATAGGCGCCCGGCTGAAATAAAGGGCATTCCAGTTCTGATCCACGATTACTTTGGGACTGTTGGGATTAAGCAGCTCTTCCTTCGTCCCGATTCGTTTGACCAACGTAGCCAGCTCTACGGAGGGATCGTCGAAACAGCCTTCCACCTCCCGCAATTGCTCCGGATGAATAAAAGGTTCGTCTCCCTGTACGTTAATGACGATATCGAAAACTTTTCCGCTCTGTCGGGAATACAGCTCCCAGGCTTCATGACAGCGATCCGTCCCGCTATTGTGGAGCGAAGAAGTCATAACGGCCCTCCCTCCCGCTTTTTCCACGGTCTCTAATATCCGGATGTCGTCCGTGGCGACGCATACGTTTTGAAAAGCTTTGGCGGTTTGTTCATATACTCTTAGAATCATAGGCTTTCCCTGAATGAGAGCCAGCGGTTTGCCCGGGAAACGCGTGGAAGCGTAACGTGCCGGAATAATGGCGAGTATGTTCATGATCATGAAAGATTATGGTGAACAAAAATAATTAAAAATGATTTATGGTATAGAAAATTTTTAACTTTGCAGACTATGGAGCTACAAGGCATAAAACAACGGTTCGATATTATCGGGGATGACCCGGCGCTGAACCGGGCATTGGATATCGCGGTACAGGTGGCCGGAACGGATTTGTCCGTTATAGTGACCGGAGAAAGCGGCGTGGGAAAGGAAGCGATTCCCCAGATCATCCATCAGAACAGTCCGCGTAAGCATGGAGTGTATATTGCGGTCAACTGCGGGGCTATTCCAGAGGGTACGATCGATTCGGAGCTTTTCGGTCATGAAAAAGGATCTTTTACAGGCGCCAATGAAACCCGGCGCGGATATTTTGAAGTAGCCGACGGGGGCACCATCTTTTTGGACGAAGTGGCGGAACTGCCTCTATCCACCCAGGTGCGTCTGCTGAGGGTGCTTCAGTCGGGAGAATTTTATAAAGTGGGGTCGTCCAAAGTGCAGAAAACCGATGTGCGCGTGGTAGCCGCCACGAATGTGAATCTGAGGCATGCGATAGGCACCGGCAAATTCAGGGAAGATCTGTACTATCGGTTGAATACGGTCCCTATCATGTTGCCGGCCCTGAGGGAGCGTAAAGGCGACATCTATTTGTTGTTCCGCAAGTTCGCGTTGGATTTTGCCGACAAGTACAAAATGCCCGCCATCAGGCTTTCCCCCCAGGCGAGGGAGTTGCTGGAACAGTACCGCTGGCCGGGGAATATCCGGCAGCTTAAGAATGTGGCCGAACAGATGTCGGTATTGGAAAGAGAGCGGCTGATAGACCGTCCCGTGCTGGAAAAATATCTGCCGGTAGAAGGCCCGGAGCGTTTGCCGGTGCTGAATACTGTCGGGAGCGGACAGGGAGATTTTATTTCCGACCGGGATATTTTTTATAAGATACTGTTGCAGCTCCGTCAGGAAGTGGAGCAGCTGAGGGAGCAGGTGCAGCGTCTGGAAGGGAATCCGGTTCATACTCAGGGGATTTTCCATCGGGACCGGGAGAACGGTCTCGCTTCCCCACCTCCCATATATGCCGCCGAGTCCATTGTTCCCGGCAAAATTTCTGCGGAGGATGCGGATTACAGTCCGGTGGAAAAGGAGGCGGAAGAGTCTCAGGACGTGCCGTTGTCCATTCCGGGCGTGAATGCCGACCTGATCCGGAAATGCCTGCTCAAACATAACGGGAAGCGGAAGGCGGCCGCCAAGGAACTGGGAATCTCGGAAAGGACCCTTTACAGAAAAATTAAGGAACTGCATTTGGACATTTGATTAGATACATGATGAAAAAGCCTATATCGGAAAAGAGTTCGGGGAGATCGAAACGGATTTCCCTCCGGCAGCTCCGGCAATTCCGGCAACTCCGGCAGCCGGGCTGGCTGGTTGTTCTGCTTGCTTTCGTCATTCCGGCCGGGTGCGGGATCTATTCCTTTAACGGAACTTCCATACAGCCCGATATCCAGACCATAACGGTCAATACCATCGAGAACAAGGCCATGAAAGTGAATCCGTCCCTGAGCAACTCTCTTACCGAGGCATTGCAGGACAAATACAGGAAGCTGACTAAACTGGAAATGCTGTCGGAGGGGGGCGATTTAGAGGTGAGCGGGGTGATTACCAGCTATGAAGTAACTCCCACTGCTGTCACTTCCGAGGAAGTGGCGGCCCAGAACCGCCTTACCATTACCGTGCAGATTACCTTTATAAACAATAAATATCCGGAAGACAGTTTCACTTCGCCCCGCTCGTTTGCGGCTTTTCAGGATTACAACTCCGAACTGACGTTGGATCAGGTAGAATCCCAGTTGTGCGATGAAATTATAGAAGTATTGGTGGAAGATATATTCAATGCTACGGTAGCCGACTGGTAAGGACGCTCCGCCGCATGCGGATCCGGGCAATTAAACGTACGGAAAATTTAAGAATGGACAATACAGGATCAGCAGACAGATATTCCAATCTGGAAATGTTGGAAGTCAGGGAACTGGAACAGCTTATCAAGAAGTTCCCCTGGTTTGCCATGGCCCGGAATGCGTTGTTGGTCAAGCTGGCGGAAATGGGTCCGGAATATCTGGAGCAGAAATTGAAGGATTGCGCAGTGTATTTGTCGTCCAGAAAAAAAATATATTACCGCACTAAGGAAATATTGGAAGCCGATGTCCCGTTAGATTTAGAGATGTTCACGGAGGAGATCGATTTTGATGAAATCAAGCAGGAGGCGGAACATTTCGATTTGGATACAGATTTGTATCCCGACAGCCGGGAGGAACCGCTCGAAATCCCGACAGAGGACGGAAAACCTCGGGTGATGATGGTGGGAGGCGATTATTTTACTCCGGAAGATTTTGCCGGACTCGAAAAAGCGGAGCGGGATCTGTCTGGTGTGTGGACCGGTTTGTCCGGGCAAGAGGAGCCTGCGGAGGATTCCGGAACGGTCGGATCGGAACCCGTCTATCCCTCGGGCATTCCCGCCATGACTCCGGAAGATTTCGAAGCGCCGGAATTCTATACCGAAACGCTGGCGCGTATTTACACGGAACAAGGTTATTATGAGGAAGCTATAAATGTATATGCAAAACTTATTTTGTTATATCCGGAAAAAAGTACTTACTTTGCACTCCTTGTAAATGAGATAAAGTCAAAAAATTAATAAACTATGTATACTGCCATTGCTATTCTTATTGTTATTGCAAGTATTTTCTTGACGATTGTCGTGCTGGTTCAAAATTCGAAAGGAGGCGGACTTGCCGCTAATTTCGCTTCCGGCAATCAGACATTCGGAGTAAGACAGACCGCTGATTTTCTGGAAAAAGCCACCTGGACGCTTGCTATCATAATTATCGTTTTATGTATTCTGGCCACTGCATTCGTTTCCACCCGGGTAACGGAAACCCGTACGAACCTGAGGGAAAAAATCGAGAATACCGGCACCGTTCCGGCGCAGCCGCAATTCCCGGTAGAGCCTATGCAGACCAATCAGGAACCGGCCCAGGAGACTACTCCGGACAACAATCAGGGCTAAAGCGCGAACTTTAAAGAGTTTAAAGAGATAGAAAAGGGGGATGACTCGAATGAAAGTTGTCCCCCTTTTTCTATTTTTAATATTTTTAGTACTTTGTATTGCATAGTACTAAAAATATTTTATATATTTGCATTGCAATAAACCTTGCTATAAATAGTACTTGTAATGAAATTAAAATAAACTGCAAGCCGAGCGCAGAAGGCAAATGAAATTTGGATTATGCCGAGGCGCCGCGTGTTTGTAACGAAGTTAAAATAGAGTTAAAATAATCTTTAAATCTGAAATGATATGAAAAAAGTAGTAAATGTCGGTATCGGGGGCAGAGGCTTCACAATGGATGAAGATGCGTACAACCGGTTGAATAGCTATCTCGAAAAATTCAGGGCCAAGGCGGGCATGGGTATCCAGACCCGGGAGGTAATGGATGATCTGGAATCCCGGATTGCGGAACTGTTCGGAGAACGGTTGAATTCTTTCCGGGATGTGGTAGATATAGAGACGGTAAACAGGGTGATTTCCCAATTGGGCATGCCGGACGGACAGCCTTTTACGGAAAGCGAATGCGGCGGAGCCGAATTTTGTTACGGAGAACCGGTCCGGCCGGTTAAGAAATTTTTCCGGAATCCCGACAATAAAGTTTTGGGCGGGGTCTGCAGCGGTCTGTCCGGTTATCTGAATGTGGATGCGGTCTTGATCCGGGTGATTTTTATCGTGGCCTTTTTCTTAGGGTCGGCCGGTTTCTGGATCTATATTATTTTATGGATTATAGCCCCTTTGGCAGTTACTCCCGTGCAAAAATGCGAAATGTACGGCCTGCCGGTAACGGCGGAGAATTTAAGCAGGTTTTCAACGAGTAAATAAAACAGGTTGTCATGATGGATTCGAATGTAGATAATGTAAAAGCACAGATGCGAAAAGGCGTTCTCGAATACTGTATTCTCAGTATATTGAGAAAGAACGATGCGTATGCTTCTTCGCTTATAGCGGAATTGAAAGAAGCTAAAATGATAGTGGTGGAAGGCACTTTATACCCTTTGCTTACCCGCCAGAAAAACCAGGGGCTGCTTGCGTACCGTTGGGAAGAAAGCCCGCAGGGACCCCCGCGTAAATATTATACTCTTACCCAAAAGGGGAAAGAGGCACTGGAAGACATGGATGCCGCCTGGCAGGAAGTGGTGGATTCTGTCGAATATATTAAAAACAAATAACGGAGATAGGATGATGAAACAAATTGTAAAAGTCAGTATTGCCGGTTGTTCTTTCACATTGGAACAAGACGCGTGCCGTGTGCTGGATGCATACTTGAAAGAATTGAAGTCTCATTACAATCGCATGTTCGGCTGCGACGAAATCATAGAGGATATCGAGGAACGGATCGCCGAGCTGATTATCGAAAAGGGAATCAGGGATCAGGTGGTCTCCGTGGAGAATGTGGAGGAAATCATTCGTATTGTGGGATATCCCGACGATATAGACGGAGATGAAAAATCTGGAAGCGGGGCCGGCCAGAGCGGAACGCCTCGCAGGAAACTGTACAGGGATCCGGAACATAGAATCCTGGGCGGGGTTTGCAGCGGTCTGGCGGCTTATCTGAATACGGATATTTTGTTAGTGCGCATTCTTTTTATTCTGGTATTTTTCGGATTGTCCGCATGGATAGGATTTGCAAGTTTCGTCTGGGGAGGAAGGGTAGGATGGTTCTCGTTGGCCATGATCGTATATATAGTAATGTGGGCGGTGGTTCCCGAGGCAAAAACAGTAACCCAGCGGTGCGCCATGCGGGGCGAGACTCCGGGGATAGGAGATATTCAGAAAAATTTCCGGAAAGAGATGAAGGAGGGGATGGGAACTGTCCGGAAAGCGGGTTGCGGATTCCTGAAAATTGTCGGGACGATTCTCGTAAAAATTACGGGAGGCCTGTTGACATTGGCCGGGGTCGGAGGTCTTATTATCGGCTGCCTGTTATTCATGGGGTTAGAAGTATTCAACGGATTCCCGGTGCTGGCGATAGTCGATTATATACGGATGGATGTTTCTCCGGTCTGGATTAAGATTTTCGGTCTGGCGACTTATTTTCTTCCCTTTATCGGGATGTTATATGCGGGAATACAACTCCTGTTCCGGTTCAAAAGCCCTAAATTCCGGCCGGGGCTTATTATTTTCATCACCTGGATAATATCCCTTATCTGTATGAGCATATTTGCCGCACGCGCTTTCCGGCCGTATTACGACAAATATGAGGAGGCCGTGGCAAAAGCGCCGGTAAACGTTTGCGATACCCTGTATATAAAATATGCCGAACTCCCCGGAAACGAAGACGCACAGATGGATGTAGAGGCGGGATACAGCTATTTTAAGCTGGCTTTTGTCGATAAGCCGGAAGAGAACCGCGGACTGAAATTCACTGTTTATCCTAAGCTGGAAGTATTCCCGCTGAACGATACTTCCGTTTCTTATGTGGAGTGCCGGATGTGGACTTCTTCTTCTTTGCCGATAAGGCGGTGGGGAGAATCCAAAAAGCGGGCTATTCTGGAGAAAACCGTATCCGTAAGGGATTCCCTTGTTACCATTTCTCCGACTGTCTATGACCGGCAAAACAAATTCGATGGCGAAAAGACATCGCTCCAATTGTTTGTCCCTGACAATACGGTGGTGATAGTTACGGATCCGATTACCCATACTTTCGGCGAGTCTCATTATTTGAACAGGACTGTCCGTTGGGGTGGTATCTTCTGGTGAAAATTCGTATCGGATGTTTTTAAATAGTTATAGTTAGGTGGGGACAGGAAGGGGAGAAATCACGGAAAAGAGGATGACCTGAAAGTACGGAAGCAGGAGTCGTCCTCTTTTGCATATATCGGCAGGTTGGACATTTAGTAGGATAAAATCTTTGCAATGAATTGATTAAAAATGAAAAAAGGGCAACCCTTCAGTCCATATCGAATGGCTTTTGGGTTACCCCTTCCCCCGTCTTACCCTATTCCAGAAAAAGCTTCTCACTTTTAGAACCGGAATAGGGCAATGTGGAATAATTAACCAGTATTAAGAAAAAATCCTACTGCAAACATAATATAAAAATTGTTATAATAACAACTTTTGGATATTATTTTTTAATATTTGCGTATTATTGTATTACACCTAATTCCTTTCCGATTTTGGTAAAGGCGGCTACAGCCTTGTCCAAGTGTTCTTTTTCATGTCCGGCGGAGATCTGGACGCGGATGCGGGCCAGGTCTTTCGGAACTACGGGATAATAGAATCCCACTACGTAAATGCCTTCATCCAATAGGCGGTCCGCCATTTGCTGCGATAGTTTGGCATCATACAGCATGACGGCGCAGATAGCTGACTGGGTAGGTTTGATATCGAAACCGGCCGCTTTCATTTTGGATACGAAATATTCCGTATTCGCGTGCAGTTTATCCTGCAATTCGTTGGTGCGGGCCATCATGTCGAACATGGCGATACCGGCGGCTGCAACCATCGGAGGAATGGAATTGGAGAACAGGTAAGGACGGGAACGCTGGCGCAGCAGATCGATAATTTCCTTTTTCCCGGTAGTAAATCCGCCGATAGCCCCTCCGAATGCCTTGCCCAGAGTTCCGGTGAGAATCTCTATTTTGCCCCTCAGATCAAATTGTTCGGTAGTGCCCCTTCCGGTCTTTCCTACCACTCCCGCCGAATGGGATTCGTCCACCATTATCATGGCATTGTATTTTTGCGCCAGCTCGTAGATTTTATCCAACGGCGCCACATTGCCGTCCATGGAGAATACCCCGTCGGTAACGATCAGTCTGAAACGCTGTGCCTGAGCTAATTTCAGGCAGTTTTCCAGCTCTTCCATATTCGCATTCGGATATCTGTAACGCTGCGCCTTGCACAAGCGTACTCCGTCTATAATGGAGGCATGGTTAAGGGAGTCGGAAATGATGGCGTCCTGTTCGTTGAGCAACGGTTCGAATACTCCTCCGTTGGCATCAAAACAGGCTGCATAGAGAATGGTGTCCTCGGTTCCGAAAAATCCGGCGATTTTTTTCTCCAATTCTTTGTGCAGATCCTGGGTCCCGCAGATAAACCGCACGCTGGACATCCCGAAGCCTCTTTCGTCCAACGCCTTTTTTGCGGCGTTTATAAGTTGGGGACTGTCCGAAAGACCCAGATAGTTATTGGCGCAGAAATTCAGTACTTCCTGACCCGTGCTGACCTGTATGGCCGCTTTCTGGGGGGATACGATGATTCTCTCGTTTTTATATAGGCCGGCATCCTGTATGGATTGCAGCTCATTTTGCAGATGTTGTTGAAAATCTTTGTACATAAATCGAGTTTTTTTGTTTACAAATATAGAAAGAAAATATTTGAGGTAAATAACTATTTAGGATTATATTTGCATCCGGGATATATTGTAATATCCGGATATATTAATGAAATGGATCCCGACAGATTGTCGGGACAGATATGAATGGAGAGTATAAAAGAGATATTTAAAATAGGAAAAGGACCTTCCAGCAGCCATACGATGGGCCCGCGTATGGCTGCGCTCAAATTCAAGGCGGAGAATGCGGGGGCGGCCCGGTTCGGAGTAACTTTGTACGGAAGCCTTGCGGCGACCGGAAAGGGACACATGACAGACCGGGCCATATTGGAAGTGCTGGGGGAGGAGACCTGTAAGATAAACTGGAGACCGGATGTGTTCCTGCCGCAGCACCCGAACGGGATGTTGTTCGAGGCTTATGATTATAACGGACAGAAAACGGGTTCATGGACTACCTTCAGTATCGGCGGGGGAGATATCAGCGATACCGGAGAAAGGCCAAGCAAGAAAGCGGTTTATCCGCATACTAAAATGGAGCAGGTCCTAAGCTGGTGCCGGGACAACGGCACTACGTTCTGGGAATATGTGTCCATGTATGAAGAAAGCGATGTATGGGATTATCTGAGCGAAGTGTGGAAAGTCATGCGGAATGCCGTGGAGCGCGGAATCGAGAACGAGGGAGTGTTGCCGGGAGGCTTGTGCCTGGCCCGCAAGGCGGCATCGTTTTACCTGAAGGCGAAAGGTTTCCAGGGTTCCATGCAGCGGCGTGCCATGACTTTTGCTTTTGCATTGGGCGTAGCGGAGGAAAATGCCTCGGGCGGCATTATCGTAACGGCTCCTACCTGCGGGTCGTGCGGAGTGATGCCTGCCGTATTTTATCTGAATCAGAAATTTTATGAGTTTCCCGACAAGAAAATCATCAAGGCACTGGCGACGGCCGGCCTGATAGGGACCATCATTAAAAAGAATGCCTCCATATCGGGAGCCGAAGTGGGTTGCCAGGGGGAGATCGGTTCGGCGTGCTGCATGACCGCAGGCGCTTCGACGCAGCTTTTCGGAGGAACTCCCAATCAGGTGGAATATGCGGCTGCGATGGGAATGGAGCATTTTTTAGGACTGACCTGCGATCCGATATGCGGGTTGGTGCAGATTCCCTGCATCGAGCGGAATGCTTTTGCGGCTACCCGGGCGGTGGATGCGAATGTATATGCGTTGATGACCGACGGCACCCACCGGGTAAGTTTCGATAATGTGATCGAAGTCATGAAGCGTACCGGCCGGGATATCCCGAGTCTTTATAAAGAGACGGCGGCGGGAGGGTTGGCCTATCTGATGTCAAAAAAATGAGGATTATAAGAAAATAGATATTAAATTAGCGAACTTTTCTGTCGGGAAAGTAAAGTTGCAGTTATTACTTAGTATAAATATTTAAAATAAAATTTAAGGTTATGGCATTAGCAGTAAATGATTCGAATTTCAAAGAAGTTATCAATAATGAAAAACCCGTATTGGTGGATTTCTGGGCTACCTGGTGCGGCCCTTGCAGAATGATTTCCCCTATTGTGGATGAACTGGCCGGAGAATATGAGGGAAAAGCGGTAATTGCCAAATGTAATGTGGATGAAGCCTCGGAAGTTACCGGCGAATTAGGAATCCGCAATATTCCTACTCTTTTATTTTTCAAGGGAGGTGAACTGAAAGATAAATTGGTGGGCTCTACTACCAAAGCGGCCATTGCGGAAAAACTGAATGCTTTATTATAATTAAAGCCGTCGAAAACTGATTGGTTATGAAAAAATTCTTAATTGTAGCCGCCCTGATCGTTTTAGGTGCGGGCGCAGGGAATGCCCAATCCCGATTCGGAATCAAGGCGGGTCTGAATTTCAATTCCCTTTCCGATATAAAAGTCGATGATATAAAGGCCTCCATGAAAAGCAAGACGGGATTTCATGCCGGAGTGGTTTATCAGGTGAAGTTACCGTTGAAATTCGCTCTTCAGCCGGAACTTCTGTATATCTCCAAAAACAGTGAAATCGGCAATGCGGATTTAAAAATGCATTATTTCCAACTCCCCGTCAATATCCAGTGGGGTGTGGATTTAGTATTGCTGCGGCCTTATTTGCAGGTTTCTCCGTATATCGGTTATGCCTTTTCGAATGGCAGCGACAAGATTCTTAAATCCGATTCCGATCTGGAATTCGATAAATTCGCCTACGGCATCGGGTTGGGAGCCGGTATAGAAATATGGAAATTCCAGGTATCCGGACGGTATTGTTGGGATTTGGGGAATGTAGCTACTTTTAAAGAGCAGGGAATCAAGAGAACGAATGCCAAAAACAAAGGATTCGAACTTTCACTGGCGTATTTGTTCTAACATCGTAGAGAATATTTCCTGATGGATATCAAGGAGATCAAAGAATGGTTAGGTAACAGTTGGGATTCGTACCGCAGGGTTTTTGAAGAGACCCTGCGTACGGATAACGTTTTGCTGTCCCGGATCAATGCCTATCTGATGGACAACGGCGGAAAACAACTCCGGCCCGTTTTATCTCTCCTTACCTCCATGGCCTGCGGGTGCATCAATTACAAAAGCTATTGTTGCGCTGCGGTGGCTGAAATCCTGCATACCGCCACTTTGCTTCATGACGATGTGGCCGATGACGGGAATATGCGCAGAGGCGTTCCTACCGTGAAGGCGGTTTTTACCCCTGCCGCCTCCGTACTTACGGGGGATTATTGGTTAGCCAAAGCCTTGAGCATACTGATACAGACCTGCGACCGGGAAACCTTGGGATTTTTCTCTTTTACCATGCAGGAACTCTCGGAGGGGGAATTGCTCCAGATGGAAAAGGCCGACCGGTTAGATACTACGGAAGAAGACTACAATAAGATCATCGCCTGCAAGACGGCCAGTCTGTTTATTGCTACCGTAAAAAGCGCCGCCTGTTCCGTAGAGGCGGACAAAGAAAAAACGGAAGCCGTTTCCTTGTATGCCTATCATTTAGGCATGGCGTTTCAAATCCGGGACGATATTTTGGATTACTCCCCCAAGTTGGAGACCGGAAAGTTAGCCGGAGCGGATCTGAAAGAACGCAAAATCACCCTTCCTTTGTTGGGCGCAATGAAAAACGCCCCTTCGGACCGGGAGGGGAAAATCCGGAAGCTGATAGGAAAAATCGACCATTCCGTAAAAGGACGGGAGATTTCCCCGCAGGAGAAAAAGATCATAGAAGAAGTCAACTCTTTCGTACGGCAGTATCAGGGGATTCCCTATGCCCAGCAAAAATTGGAAGAACACAGCCGCCAAGCCGTCCGGGCCTTGGATACGCTTCCCGACAGCGCAGCTAAAAACCACATGGCGGAATTGGCCCGCTATCTTGCCACCCGGAACAATTAGCGAATGGTTAAAAAATGGAAGTACGGCATTTTTATTATATTTGTAACGGATTAAAATAAGAAAACATGAGTTTCATATCGGATATATCGCTTCCCGACGGCACCCGTGCGGTAGAATATGTTCCTGAGGGAGTATGTTCGGCACTGATTCATATAGAGGTGAAAAACGACATAGTGCGCAAGGTGGAATTTACAAAAGGATGTAACGGCAATGCGAAAGGGATAGGAGCTTTAATCGACGGAATGGAAATACAGGAAGCTGTCCGGCGCCTGGAAGGGATTACCTGCGGATCGAAAGCCACCTCCTGTCCGGACCAATTGGCCAAGGCGATGAAAGAGATCGTAAGAACCAAAAAATAAATAAAGTGTTTGTATAAAAATTCATTTTTACGTATGAAAAAATTTTTTGAAGATTTCAAAGCCTTCGCCATGCGGGGAAACGTAGTGGATATGACTGTGGGAGTGGTAATCGGAGCCGCTTTCGGAAAAATAGTCAGCTCGTTAGTAAGCGATATCATTATGCCGCCCTTAGGAATCCTGATCGGGGGTGTAAGTTTTACCGATCTGTCTGTTACGCTTAAAGAAGCCGTAACGAATAGTATGGGCGAAGTGACTACCCCTGCCGTAGTGATGAATTACGGCATGTTTGTCCAGACGATCGTAGATTTTATCATTATCGCATTTTCCATATTCGTGCTGGTGCGTTTTATCAATTCCCTCCATAAGAAAAAAGAAGAGCCGGCCGCAGCTCCGGAAGAGCCTCAGCTTACGCTGGATCAGGAATTGTTGACCCAGATACGCGATTTGCTCAAACGGGGCGGATCTTCTGAAAAGTAATTTCAAAAAGAAGTAAAACTCGGAAAGAGGTAAAACAAATATATCCGGTTGCGTGTTTATTAAAGGTGTAATTTTTTATGAACCGTTAAAATCACGCTTATGGATAGAGATGAAATTATTTGCCCGTGTGTTTCCCTGAGCCGGGGAGAAATTGTAGATGCAATTAAATCCTATGGATTAAAAACCGTGGAGGAAGTAGGGAAAGCAACTACTGCCGGAACGATTTGCGGCGCCTGCATACCGGATATAGAAGAAATCTTAAAGGAAGTAAACGGAGAATAAAGGACAAGTGTCGTAATACCCGGATTAAAAAATTACCCCTGTCGCAGCTATTTGCGGTAGGGGTAGTTTCTTTAAAAATAGAATTTTGATTCCGGGAGTGGTAAAAAAACGAAAAAAATTTGTGGAGAAAGAAAAGATATGTATCTTTGTGGCCCGTTTGAGAGACGGAAGTTGATTGACAGAATGAAGACAAGCAGCATACGGATATTCCGGAGCCGGGAGGCATCCGGGATACCGGTATGGATTCATCCGGGAGGATGAATCAGAGCGTAAATTCCTGGAAGTTTCGGAAATGCCGGGTATAGGATACCTTAATTCCGCAACATGATTGATAATTATTTTTATAAGTTCCTGGGCAACAAAATGTTGCCCAGGATTTTGCC
>CANRID010000044.1 GCA_947630665.1 uncultured Bacteroidales bacterium
ATGGGTGGATTTCTAATCAAAAGAACATTTCTCTTCAGTCTGTAGCACTTCGTGAGGGAAGTTGCGGATTTGAGGATTATATCTTTTATATGGCCTCCGCCATGGGCGGCATCTTGCTCCTGCTGAATATTTTTCTTTACCGCGATCCCCGTCGGGATAACGGAGATGCTTCCCAAACGCGGAAAAGTATAGGAGAATTGTTCAAAGGGATCGTACAGGTATTGAAAGATACCCGATTCGTATTGCTTATCATCATCTATTCAGGTTTCTGGATCCTCTATTTCCAGATGTTCGGCACCGTATTGTGGTATCTGCGCGATTACGTGGACATGACCCCCGTAAACGACGGAGTCAATGCGTTCCTGTCCCTGTTCGTAAAGGATCCTCACTGGAAATTCGACGTAGAGCATGTAACGGTCATCAACGCCGGAGTGATCATTGCCTTGCAGCTGATCGTCTCCCGGCTCGTACAAAAGGCCCCCGCCCTGCCTACCATGATTGCCGGAATCGGCTGCGGAACTGTCGGGATGTTCATTTTGGGCCTTTCCAGCAGTCCGTGGATTTTCATTGCGGGAATCATCACTTTCACCTTGGGCGAAATGACGACCCATCCCAAATTCATCTCGTATATCGGGATAATCGCGCCTGCAGATAAAACCGCCCTTTACATGGGATATTCTTTCCTGTACGGAGTAATCGGAAGCAGCGTGGGATCTATTCTGGGAGCCTCCCTGTATGTCAAAATAGTGGAAGAAATGGGAAAACCTTCCCTGTTGTGGATGATTTTTTCCTTGATCGGCATAGCAAGTATTGTCGGGATGTTGCTATATAACAAGTTTTTGGCAAAAAAATCCGTATCCCGATAGAAATATCCCAACAGAAGTATCCCGACAGAACAACAGACAACCGGAATTCCCCGCTTACCGCCGTTACAGAAGCGTCCGGATGAAATTCGCCAGCAACCGCCCCATAATAAGGGCGCCTTCCTGCGTGGGATGCGTGCCGTCGCTGATATACGGATTATACATGGCATCGTACCCGTCCTGCCATCCCTGTACGGTTTTACATATATGGGGATTGATATAAGAAAGGCGATAAAAGTCCAGAACGGGGAAACTGTAATAGGCGCCTATTTCTCGGACCGCATCCGCAAATGCCTCCAACCCGTAGGTCAATTCTCCGGTAGCGGCATCCATAAGTTTCACGGGGGTAAGCAGTACGATGCGCTTGTCTTTTCCGGCCTCTGTCCCGTTCCCGATAAAATAGTTCCGGTACAGCCCCTCGCAAATCCGGTGCAATGCTCCGCAATAAGTATCTGCGGACCGGTCGTTTACCGTCCCTAACGGAATCCCCTGACGGATATCGTTTGTCCCGCCCATTACGGTTACGATATCCGCATCTTCCGGAAGGGTGGAAAAACGCTCGCACATGGGCTCGAAACTTCCCGGACCGGCGGCCAACGTGGAATCGTTGATCCCGGCATTGAAGAAATCCATATCCAGCAGCCGGGCCGCCACACAGGCGTAACTTTCCAGCTGTCCGGGATATCCCGGAGAATTGCGCGGGATGAAACCGTATGTGATGCTGTCCCCCAGCGAGGCCAGTTTCAGTCTCTTTCCATTCGTTTTTTCCATGGCTACATAAGTTTTTTCTTCTTGAAAAGCAGCGATGCCACCATTACCGAAACCAACATGATCACTATCACCACGACAAAGTCCCACTTGTCTCCCAGAATGGGCAAGCCCACATTCATTCCGTAAATTCCGGATATGAGAGTCGGCGGCATGAACAGCAGGGAAACGAATGTCAGGATTTTCATGATTTTGTTCTGGTCCAGGTTAATAAGTCCCAATACGGTATTCTGGAGATATTCCAGCCTTTCGAAGCTGAAATTGGTATGGTTCAGCAGGGAGGATATATCTTTTATGATGACGTTCAGCTTCGTATGCACGTCCCGGGGAAACTTGTCGCTTTTAAGGATGGAGGAAATCATCCGCTGTTTATCTACGATATTTTCCCTGACCAGCATGGTATTTTCCTGGAGCTGGTTGATATCCAGAAGAAAATCCTCGCTCACGTTTTCTCCCAAGCTCACCCGCTTGCTGAACTGCGCGATCTCTTTGGCCATCAGCTCTATCATATCGGCGTCCAAATCGATACGGCTTTCCAGAATCGCCACCAATATGTGATATCCCGTAGGATACAATTTATAGGCGGCCCCTATTCTGCGCTGCAAGTCGGTAAACGTACGAAGGGGCACCTGGCGGATCGTAACGAGTATTCCTTCCGAAATAATGAACGACACCGCCTCCAGATTATAATTATCGGGACCCGGTATCAGAAAATTGGTATTGGCGAATATAGTGGTGTCTGTCTCGGAGTAGCGCGAAGAACTTTCGATCTCTTCCGCCTGCGCCCGGCTTTGCAAGGTGGTTTCCAGAAAAGCCTCTACGCCCCGCTTTTCGTCGCCCGTAGGTTCGAAAAGATCTATCCACAGAACATCATCGAATCCTAATTCGTCCAGGAATCCGATATCGACAGAAGTCCGTATCTGTCCGTGTGCTTTGTAAAAAATCTCAATCATGCTTTAGACTGTAAAAAAAGTTGTAAATCATTTTAGCCGATGCTCCTCTTCAGGATATTGAAATGACTCACCATCGGACTTTCGACTTCAACTCCTCAAGGGCCAAAGTCCAAAAGTCCTGCAATCCTTCTTTTTTATCTTTGTCTAAACGGTATGATATGTTATGAAGCAGATATTTCTTTACGAAAGGGCGGGGAAAAACCGACTCCGATTCGTTTACGGCGTCCTCTATATGGTTCACTCCATAAGCCAGCGCCCGGCCGAATTCCTGGAGAAAATCCGGATCCAGCTCTTTATTGGCGGCCCAGCATGCAAACACGAACGGCTTCCGGCGAAACCGGTACCATTCTTCGGCCAGATCGTAAACGAATTTGAACCGCGACCCGTATTCTAAGGCCTTGTCCCCTATGAGAATATAGGATCCGTCCGTATCGGGCTGTTCCAAAGCGAAATCGAACGGTTCAAAGCGGGGTGTTATATTCCAGAACTTTCCGGCCAGCAGCTTAGCCAGCACAACCGAAGTACGGGAATCGGTATCTATATACAACGTGGAGATTTTCTCCAAAGGGCAGCCCGAGCAAAGCAATACGCTCCCCACGGATTTTTCCGCTCCTATACAGTAATCGGAAACGACCCGGCATCCGGGAATCTCCGGAACGGCCGCTACGGGAACAAGCCCCAGATCCGCCTCGTTGCGGGCCATCATCGTCGCGACCGCAGAAGGGGAGCCAAAATGCAAATCCATCCGTTCACTTACCGGATGATGCTTCAGCCCGTAAATGAACGGGAGAGCATTCAGATATGATATTGCGGCTATCCTGATCATAATCCCCTAATTTCGTTAAAGATCGCAAACGGCTCCGCGAAGTTACAACAAATATCTAAACAATAAGATGCCCGATTAAAATTTTTATCCCGATAGCCACCAGAATCACCCCTCCCAACAGTTCCGAGCGCCTCCCCACACAACTTTTTCCTATGCGGTTGCCCCCGTTTATTCCCATCAGGGAGGCGAAAGCCGTCACCAAAGCGATCATGGCCAGCCCCGCTATCAGACGGACCGTCTCCAAGCGGATCATGGCGAAAGAAATGCCCGCAGCCAGCGCATCTATGCTCGTAGCCACCGAAGATATTATCAGGTATTTGGTATCCAAAAGATTTACAGCCGTCTCGCATCCCTTATTGCGGAACCCCTCCACGACCATCTTGCCTCCGATATACCACAATAGTCCGGCGGCGATCCAATGGTCGAATGACTGGATATAAGATTCCACCGCCATGCCCAGTACCCATCCCGTCAATGTGAAAGCCGTCTGGAAAAAAGCGAAACAGATATAAATCCAGACTTTCGCCCCCGTTTTCTTATCCTTCAAAGACAGTCCCCCGCAAAACGAGACGGCGAAAGTATCGAAGCTCAGTCCGGCCGCCAGCAAAAACAGTTCCATGTAACTCATGGCATCCTGTTATTTGACCTTGGAAGCACTCTCCCTCATCAGATACAGACCCGCGAAAGTAATGATACCGTTGACGATCAAAAGCGTAAATCCCAAGTCGAAACCGAATAATTTTTTGCACAGGAAATTGATGATCAGACACAGCACCGGAGCCGCCACGGCGATATAGGGAGCCGCTTTATCCTTAATCCTGTATTTGGTAAATATTCCGAAAAAGAACAATCCCAACAACGGTCCGTACGTATAGGAAGCTAATTTATAAACCAAATTGACCACAGCGTCATTGCTGATGATATACAATACCACGATTATCAGGAAAAACAGGAAGGCGAAAAAGGCGTGAGCCTTATTTTTTATGATTTTCTTTTTCCTGTCGTCCAGATCGGTACGGGTATTGAAACGAGCGAAATCCACACAATATGAAGTGGTAAGCGATGTCAGGCCGTTGCCCGCACTCGGATAGGAGGCGGATATCAGACCTATCAGGAAAAAGATGCCCACTCCCAATCCCAGATATTGGCTGGCGATAGTCGGGAATATCTCATCGGTTTTGACGATATCCAACGCCTGCATCCCCCCTACGCTTTGCACATACAGACATAAAAGCACTCCCAACAACAGGAAAAAATAATTGGCTACCACGGCAATGACTCCGGTAGAATACATATTTTTCTGGGCGGCCCCGATATTTTTACAAGCTAAGCTCTTTTGTATCATTCCCTGATCCAGACCGGTCATGGCGACTGTCATAAAGATGCCCGCTATAAACTGCTTGACTGCATTCGTGGCGGAATGCCAGTTCCAGTCGAACATTTGCGCATATCTCGTGCCGGGCAAATTCGGATTTTCCCCGCCCGCTACGGCGGATACCATGCCGCTGAAATTCCAGTTCATTTCCTTGCAGATAAAATAAATGGTCAGAAAGACCGCCAGCAGCATAAAAGTGGTTTGCAGCACATCCGTCCAGATAATGGTCTTTACTCCCCCCTTATAAGTATAAAAGTATAAAATGGTCAGGAAAATGAACGTCACCAAGGCGAACAGCAACACGTCCGTCGCGCTGTGTTCCACCCATTCCGGACTTTTGGGGATAAACGCGTACAGAACCAATGTCACTACGAAAATACGCACCGCGGCCCCTAAGATCCGGGACACCATAAATACGGAGGTTCCCGTTTTATAAGTGTAGATGCCGAACCGTTCTCCCAGATATGTATAAATGGAGGTCAGATTCATTTTATAATACAGGGGCAGCAATATTTTGGCGATTACGATATATCCTCCTACGAAACCGAACACCAGAGGCATATAATAAAAATTCTGGGAAAGGACATTTCCCGGAACAGAAATAAACGTTACGCCCGAAATGGAAGTACCCACCATGCCGTAGGCCACCACGAACCACGGCGCTTTCCGGTCTCCGGAAAAGAACGAATTGGAACTCATTTTCCGGGAAGTGAACCAGGAGATAATGAACATAACCGCCGTATAAAGTACAAAGGCCGTTATCAAAAGCCATAAGGGGAACTGATGCATAATTTTTTAAGTTTTTATTTGTGCTCTTAGTTCAATTTAAATATCTGGCGGTTCTCGATGGATTTGCCCAAAGTCAGCTCGTCGGTATATTCCAGATCATCTCCGAACCCGACGCCCCGGGCGATAGTGGTGATCTTTACCGGATAGTCCGACAGCTTTTTATACAAAAAGAAAGAGGTGGTATCTCCTTCCATACTCGTACTGAGAGCCAGAATAACCTCCTGCACATTTCCATCCTTTACCCTCCTTATCAGCTCCGCAACGGGCAAATCGCCGGGGCCTACCCCGTCCATGGGGGAAATTATACCTCCCAGCACATGATACAGCCCTTTATATCGCTCCGTATTTTCTATACTCAGCACATCCCGGATGCTTTCCACTACGCATATAATGGAAGCGTCCCGACCGGGATCCGAGCAGACGGCGCATAATTCGTCATCGGTGATCATATTGCACACGCTGCAATATTTCACCTCATTACGCAAATCGATAAAAGCCTTTCCGAATCTTTCTATGTTTTCTTTCGGTTGTTTCAAAAGATGCAGAGCCAGCCTGAGAGCGCTCTTTTTCCCGATGCCCGGCAAAGACGAAAATTCCTCTACGGCACGTTCCAGCAATCTGGACGAATAATTTTGTTTCAACATATCCGAATTTTCCGCCAGCGGCCATTAATTATTTATGAGAATTATAATAATCCACCGCGGCCCTTACCGATCCGTGCGACAGAAGCAACTCCTTGGCCAATGCGTAATCTGCGATTCCGGCTTCTTCCATAATCATCCGGGTACCCCGATCGACTAACTTTGCATTGGACAATTGCATATCCACCATCTTATTTCCTTTGACATGCCCCATTCTGATCATGGCGGACGTGGAAATCATATTCAAAATCAATTTCTGGGCGGTCCCGGACTTCATACGGGTGCTGCCGGTCACGAACTCCGGACCTACCACCGCCACTATGGGAATATCTACTTCCCCTATGATATCCGCACCGGGATTCATAGTGATGCAGGCTGTCAGAAGCCCTCTTTTGCGAGCCTCCCTGACCGCGCCGATTACATACGGCGTACTGCCCGATGCGGCGATTCCCACCACGACATCGTTTATATTTACATTGTAGGGCTGCATGTCGCGCCACCCACCTTCCAGATCATCCTCCGCATTCTCCACCGCCTTGCGGATAGCGGTATCGCCGCCCGCGATCAAACCGATAATCAGATCGAATGGAGCCCCGTATGTAGGCGGTATCTCGGATGCGTCCAAAATACCCAGACGGCCGCTGGTTCCGGCCCCCAGATAAAACAGCCTTCCCCCTTTTTTCATTCTTTCTACGATCCCGTCGACCAATTTTTCTATTTGGGGAATACATTTTTCAACGGCCGCGGGAACTGTCTTATCTTCCCGGTTCATATTCCAAAGCAGCTCGGCCGTGGTCATCTGATCGAGATTGGCATAATGGGACGCTTGTTCGGTAATTTTCATATTTCAATGAGATTAATTATATAAGTTCTTTGTGATATTCCACCAGGCCTTCGATAGGAGATTTGAGAATCTTCCCGATAGCGACCCCGTCCCGGACCGCCACTTCTTTCAGGATATCCTGATAATAATACGCAATGGAACCTACCAGATTCACTTTATAATTTTTATAATCATATTGATAAATATTCCTTTTGAAAAATTCGTCGAAACTGGTCCGCAGCAGACGGTCGATATGGGGATGGCTTCTGAATTCATTCAGGAACGGGGAGAAAGAGGCCAGAAAACGGCTCGGAAGCGGTTGTTTGTAAACCTTTTCCACGATCCCCGCATAATCCAGTCCATAACGGCTGACGAATTCTTTTTCTATCTCTTCGGGGAGCAGACCCTTGATATAATCCGCTATCAGTTTCCTCCCCAAGACTCCCCCGCTCGCCTCGTCGCCCAAAATAAATCCTCCCGCCTTTACGTTTTTGACAATCGCATGCCCGTCATAGAAACAGGAATTGGATCCCGTACCCATAATGCAGGCGATTCCCTCGCTGTGTCCGCACAAGGCGCGGGCGGCGGCCAGCACGTCCGAAGCGGCGTAACACACCGAATCCGGGAACACCTCTTTGAAACAACCGGCAAGGACCTCGGAAATGGCCGCAGAAACGACTCCGGCCCCGTAGAAATAGACTTCCTTTACGCCGGTTCCCAATTCCGGAACTAATTTAAGTCTGAAAATATCCGTAATATACTCTTTCTTTTGAAAAACCGGATTGATACCTTCCGTAAGAATGGACACGACCGTTCCGTCATCACGAATAGCTCTCCAATCCACTTTTGTAGAGCCGCTGTCGGCGATAAGTTTCATAGCCATTAATCAACTTGGGTTATTAATGGCGCAAAGTTACAAAATTTCCCCGAAA
Source organism: uncultured Bacteroidales bacterium (assembly GCA_947630665.1). Classification (GTDB taxonomy): domain Bacteria; phylum Bacteroidota; class Bacteroidia; order Bacteroidales; family UBA932; genus Egerieousia. The sequence goes on from CANRID010000044.1 coordinate 7,971, forward strand.
AATGTTATTACGACAGAAGCCTGCCCCTCGCTTTCCAATGGAAATAGCCGTATATCGCGGCAAAAGTATAAATAATATACAAAACGGACGTCAAATACAGTTCCTGCGAAAAGGAAAGGAAAACGGTAATGACATTTACCGCCACCCACATCAGCCATTGCTGTATATACGATTTGCTCAGCCAATAGTTGGCTATTATGCTCAAGGCGGTCGCCATAGCGTCCGCCAGCGGCATCGGATCGCCGGTCATTTGCTTTAGGACCGTCGCGAAAAGCCCCGTCAGCACTATCAGAACGCCTAAGCTCGCCAGCATCACTCCCGCAGAGGGATATCTGTAGAATATATCTTCTTTTCCCGACGGCTTCTTTTGGGAAGGATCCTCTTGGGAAGATTTCTCTTGGGAACAGTCTTCCGCACCACGGATATTTTCAAGTTCCCGTTTTCCTTTGCGCCACTGGAAAATCCCGTACACGCTGATAACGATATAATATACTTGCAATACCGCGGCGGCATACAGGCCGCTCCGGGAAAAAATAACCGCATACATGACTCCCGACAGCACCTGCAATGCCCACATCAGCCCGTATTGGCGGATCTCGCACAGCAGATATAAAATACCCGTAATAAATCCTATCGCTTCAATTAGATTATCGCTCATACACAAAGTCGGTTATCGGTTCATATATGTCTGTTTTTATAATCCGGAGCGCTTGCCGGCAACAGGCCGCCCGTCTAAAATTCATAGGCGACCCGTGCAATGAAATTAATCTCGGCCTGCGGGAATATTCCCTTATAAATCGCCGTCGGAGAACCGTCCGAAAACATCTCCCTGGAGATCCAGCCGTAAGAATAATATTTATTATCAAACAGATTATCTACGGCAAACGAAACGGTAATCCGCGAAGCATTCTTCAGGGTAAAATTCTGGGAGGCGTTGAAACCGGCGACAAAATATCCGGGAGTCTTGGCTATCGCATCCGAAGAATTATCCATATATTGTTTCCCTACATATTTCCCGTTCAGCGAAAGGGTCATGGACGGAATCGGATTCACCGTTATCATAGCCATCCCTACGATTTCCGGAGAGAGCGTAAGATTGGTATTTTTATAATATACCGGAGTCTGGGGCACCTCATTCCAATCCTGGTCGTTATCGTAGGTGTTCATCCAGGCGGTATAATTTTTCACCTTGTTTTTGGACAGGGTAAGATTCGCATCGAACCGTACATAGCAGGCAATCTGCCAGGCGGCCGCCAGTTCCACGCCCCGCCGGTAACTGTCGGGAATATTCTCCTTGATTACATACCCCGTTTCGGATAATTTGCCGGTAGCTACGAGCTGGTCTTTGTATTCCATGAAATAAAGATTGGCGGAAAGGGACAAGTTTCCGGACATATATTTGTAGCCCAGTTCATAATCCAACATCCGCTCCGGCTTGATTTCATCCTCCCTGCCGGACTTTATGGATTCTTTTACATCGCTGCGGCTCGGTTCCCGGTGTCCTACGGAAAGGGAAGCGTAAAATTTGCTCTTGGGAGAAACGTTGACGGTAACGCCCGCCTTGGGATTGAAGAAATTGTAATTCAAATTATTCTCCAAAGACACGAAATCCTTATCTTCCCCGGAGAGTTTAAAGCCCGCATGCCGGTACTGGAGGTCTGCAAAAGCCGTAACGGTCTTACATATATCCCATTCCCCCCTGACAAATACCGCCACTTCGTTTTTTTTGCCATTGTTCAGATACCAGCGGTAATTCGAGGGAATATTCCGATTGTATTTGGACCAAAGCAAATCCCCGAAATGATCCCCGTCGTAAAAGGAATAGGCCGCTCCAGCCACCGCCCTGACATTTTTCCGGTTGTAAGACAGGTTGGACGAGGCGGAATAAAAGGCGTTGTCCATGGCCTGCTGTATGATAAAATCGCTTCTGGAATACGTAACATCCTCTATATTCTGGGGTTCCAGACCATATTTGGAGAATTTCTCGTCGTATTTATAGTTCTCATAATACCCGTCTCCTTTGGTGAATCCGAGCGCGGTGTTCCATGTAAAATATTCGCCGAACTGACGGGTATAAAAAAGCTGCACGAAATGCTGCTTGTAATTATCCGTCTCGTTATCGTAAAAATGCTCGTTCCCTGCATCATCGAAATATTGTCCGGCAATATTATAGCGCCGGTCGGTATTATACAGCGCGGGATCCAGTCCCTCCCAGGTGATTCCGGTAGATTGATCCCCGTAAATATAATTCAATTTGAGACTGTTGTTCTTGTTTCTCCATCCTAAGGAAGCGAACAGGGAGTTCAGATCGGCTTTTGCATTGCGTATGTAGCCTTTGGTATTGCTGTGGGAATACCGCACGTCCAAGGAAAAACCGCTGCGCGTCACTCCGGTTCCCGCCCCGACGGTAGTCATATAAGTCTGATAGGATCCCAAGGAAAATTCCGCCGATCCGTACGGAGAGGCTTCCGGCAACAGCGTCTGCATATTGATCGTGGCGCCGAATGCACCCGGACCGTTTACGGACGTGCCTACGCCCCTTTGTACCTGCACGGATTGCAGAAATTGCTGGATAGAAGGCAGATTCACCCAGAATACTTCCTGCGATTCCGCATCGTTTACGGGAATGCCGTTCAAAGTGATGTTAATACGCGAGGCATCGCTTCCCCGCACGGAAATCCTGGAATATCCCAATCCTAAGCCGCCTTCCGTAGTGGTTACTACAGAGGGTTCCAAATCTAAGAGCATAGGCAGCGAATGCGATGAAGCCTGCTGCTGCAACGTTTTTTTGGTAAGCTGCGTATAGGCGACCGGAGTATTTTTTCCGGCTCTGGCCGAGCTCACTACGATACTGTCCAGACGTTCCTGTTTTACTAAATGGTTTTCCGGTGTCTGAGCCTTCCCGGAAAAAGGGAGCATGATAATCCCGCAAAAAAACAATATTTTTTTCATAAAAACAGTTTTATAGCAGGAGGGCGTAAACTTTAACTGAAAGTGTGATAGACACGCTTTCCCTACGTCGGTACTAACCGAATCAGGTTTAAAGGGTATAATCTCAGCCGTTACGGCACCCCCAAGCATCATTAATAATTGAATCGGGCGCAAAGATATACATTTTTCCCGCACCCGCAACCAAGCAAAAGGTTATTTTTTTACAATTTCCACCTTATACATTTTAGGCCAGTATTTGCCGGTCAGATATACGGATCCGTCCGCAGGGTTATATGCGATGCCGTTCAGAACATCCGTAGTGGAATTTCTCAGGGAAGCCGGCAGCAAGTTCCGGCAATCGATTTTCCCCGTAACCGCCCCGGTCTGCGGATCGATGACAACGATATAATCTTCCAGATATACATTCGCCCATATTTTTCCATCGATATATTCCAGCTCGTTCAGAAATCTGAGAGGACGTCCGTTCATTTTGACCTCCAACGTAGTGCGATGGGAAAAAGTCATAGGGTCCAGAAAATACAGTTTGTCGGTACCGTCGCTCATAATCAAATCCTTGCCATTGGAAGTAAGCCCCCACCCTTCCGTAGGGTTCCTCATTTCGCCCAAATATTTGAAATCGTCCAGCGAATACACGAAACATTTATGTTCCTGCCAGGTAAGTATATATACCCGCCCGTCCAGGACACAGGATCCTTCGGCGAAATAGCGGGAGTCGAAGGTCAGCATCCGGAGGACTTTACCCGTTTTAAGATCTACTTTACGGAAAGAAGACTCCCCGTATTGGCCCGTACTTTCGTACAACTGTCCTTTATCGAAAAAAAGCCCCTGGGTGTAGGCATTCCGCTCGTGCGGAAGCGTTTCCAGCACCTTCAGTTTATATTCGGCCGCCGATATGCGTTTTCCCGGGTTCTGGGCGCAGGAAACAACGCCCGGCAGCATGATTGCCGCAATCAAAAAGGCCGCAGCGATGCCGGAAACCGGCAATATATATATATGACGAATTTTCATTTTATTTTAACGGGATGCCTTATGCTCCAGAGCGGCCTTAACGAAAGCTACGAAAATGGGCTGAGGCCTTTCCACCGTGCTTTTCAGCTCAGGATGGAACTGTACCCCTATGAAGAACGGATGCTCCGGCAATTCCACGATCTCGACCAAACCCGTATCCGGATTCTTTCCGGTAGGGATCATTCCCGCCTCCTTGATCCTTTCCACGTAATTGTTATTGAATTCGTACCGGTGACGATGCCGTTCCGAGATACGACGTTTCCCGTAAATGCGGTAAGCCAGCGAATTTTCTTCCAGTTCGCATTCATACGCCCCCAACCTCATGGTACCGCCCTTAATGGTAAGGGATTTTTGCTCTTCCATCAAGTCGATTACCGGATTGGGCGTAGTGGGATTAATCTCGGTAGTCATGGCATCTTTCAGTCCCAATATATTGCGTGCATATTCGATAACGGCCATCTGCATTCCCAGGCATATACCGAAGAACGGGACTTTATGTTCCCGCGCGTACTGGACCGCCAAGATTTTGCCCTCGATGCCCCTTTCGCCGAAACCGGGCGCCACCAGTATGCCGTCCATTCCGCCGAGTTTCTCTTCTATATTGTTCCCATCTACGAACTCGCTGTGTACGGTGTGTACATTCACTTTGCATTCGTTAGCCGTTCCCGCATGGATGAACGATTCCAATATCGATTTATAGGCATCCTGCAATTCCACGTATTTTCCTACTAAAGCGATATCCACTTCGCATTTCGGATGGAACAGTTTCTGAAGGAACGCCGTCCAGTCTTTCAAATCCGGAGCGGGAGTATCCGTCATGTGGAATTTCTGGAGGATGATTTCATCCAGCTTCTCTTTCATCATTATCAGCGGCACTTCGTAAATGCTGGCCGCATCTATGGATTCGATCACCGCATTCGGCTTCACATTGCAGAACAAAGCCACCTTTTTGCGGATATCATAAGGAATGGGATGCTCGGTGCGGCAAACTATGACATTCGGATTCACCCCGTTTTGCTGAAGCATTCTTACGGAATGCTGGGTAGGCTTGGTTTTCAGCTCTTTCGCCGCATTCAGATAAGGCACCAACGTCAGATGGACGACTAAGCAATCCTCGTCCGGCAACTCCCATTGCAACTGGCGCACCGCCTCCACGAAAGGCAGGGACTCGATATCCCCTACGGTACCCCCCAGTTCGGTTATCACGATATCGTAATTGCCCGTTTTTCCCAACAGAAGCATCCTTCTTTTGATCTCGTCCGTAATATGCGGGATCACCTGCACCGTTTTTCCCAAATAAGCACCTTCTCTTTCCTTATCTATTACCGTCCGGTATATTTTTCCGGTAGTCACATTATTGGCTTTGGATGTATATACATTCAGGAATCGCTCGTAATGTCCCAGGTCCAGATCGGTTTCCGCCCCGTCCTCGGTCACGTAGCATTCCCCGTGTTCGTAAGGGTTCAGCGTACCCGGATCGATATTGATGTAGGGATCGAATTTCTGAATGGTGACCCTCAGATTCCGGGCCTGCAACAGTTTAGCCAAAGATGCAGCAATAATGCCTTTGCCAAGAGAAGACGTAACCCCTCCTGTAACGAAAATATATTTGGTGCTCATGTGGTATTTGGAATAGTTTTATCGGGATACAAAGATACAGGTTATATTTTTATTAAACAAGTTGTAAAAGAATATTTATATCTTTGCAACCGTCGGGAAATGAAACTGTAAATCATAGAAATGAAAAGCTACTCAATAGATTTTATCGTAAAATGGCATGAAATAGACCTGCACAGGAGACTGCGCCCTTTCTGCTTTATGAACGTGGCGCAGGAGTTGGCCAACGTGCATGCGAGCAATCTCCGATTCGGATATGAAGAATTGATCGCGGTGGATCAGGTATGGGTTCTGAGCCGTTTTAAAGCCCGCTTTCTGCATTATCCCAAATGGCAGGACCGGGTAAGCGCCCGAACCTGGCACAAAGGGAAACAGGGCATTTTCGGACTAAGGGATTTCGCGCTGTACGATCAAAACGGGAACGATGCGATTGTGGCGACCAGTTCCTGGGTTATCATCAATACCCGAACCCGGAGAATCGAAAGGAACAACATATTCAACATCAGCGAAGAAGCGCAATCCATGGCTTTGCAGCAAGATGCCATAGGAGAGCCTTGCGACAAACTGACCGCTCCCGGGGAACCGGAATTCGTACGGTACCACCATGTGATGTATTCCGATATAGATTTCAATCTCCATGCGAACAACGCCAAGTATGTGGAATGGGTGCTGGACAGCTTCGACATAGAGTTTACAAAAAGCTATACGCTGAAAGAATTCCAGATCAATTACATTACCGAAGCCCGGTTCGGGGACGAAGTGGCTATTCTGAAAAAGGAGGCCCCTATTCCGGAGTCCGTGCGGCAGGCCAACAATTTGGGTCCCGACAGCATATCCTTTTATATAGAAGGCCGGCGCGGGGATACGGTCATATTCCAGGCGGTTTTCACTTTCGATAAAGACGCTGCAAGATAATTGGAGAAAAACAAGAAAATGACTTACCTTTGTCCTTTCGGCGGACCGTTCTATCGCCCGGGAAACCGGGAGGAAAGTCCGGACAGGACAGAGCACCGCACTGCGGAAAGCGCAGATAGGCGAAAGCTTATGGGGGTTGTAACAGAAAAGAACCGCCGCGCCAGCGGTAAGGGTGAAAACGGGAGGCAAGAGCTCCCGCGTATGTACGGCGACATACATACGGTACATACCTGCGGCCTGCAAGGCCATATATACCGGCAGTTAAGGGCGGCTCGTCCGTGCCGGGGGGTAGGCTGCATCAGATAAATGATAGAAGCTCCTTGCGAGTACAGAATCCGGCTTACAGGCCCGCCTCAAAATAAAGGAACTGTCTGACGTTTCCAAACGATTCCCGTCTCGGACAGTTCCTTTTTCCTTTTCAAAAGAAAGCCCTCCGCCATCTTGAAGCCGTACCGGTAAAAATCCGGAATTGCCCGTCATAACATTGTGGAGGATTGTCTATATGCAATTTATAATCAATTGTAGTATAATTAATTATCGCAGTAACAAAATAATTGGGTAACAAATCAGACACGACATAGGTGATTTATGAGAACTCAAAGGGACATTGCTATTAGCCTCAATGTAGCTCTATCTGAACATTTGCAGGTGAAATGAAAAGCATATGTTCCTTATCTATAAGAGACGATTGGTAGCATATCATCTGTTCTTTTCTCCGTAGGGTATTTTACACACCTTATGATATATCAAGGAGCATATTCAGCTTGATGTTCGTCATAAATCTACGGCATAATACAAAATAATCCGTAGATTTGTATCGTTATTCGGATTTTAATGTGTATTTTTGCACTGTTAAAAGTATTGATATGAATAGGATATCCCAGAAAATAGAGGCACTTGGCGGCATCATATCCACGGCAGACATAACAAGCGAGGCGGAATACAAGCGTGTTCACAGAGCCGCACAGCGCGGTGAACTGACAAGGCTCCGCTCCGGTGTTTATGCGTCACCGGATGCGATGCTTGACACGATGCTTGACATTGGGCGCATTGTGCCGAGTGGTGTGGTCTGCCTGTACAATGCATGGAGTCACCATCAGCTTACTACAACCGTACCTCCTTCTTTCTGCGTGGCCATTGAGCGGAAGCGCAAGGTTGTCATTCCCCCTTCGCTTCCCATCACGCTTTACTATTGGAAAGAAGAGTATCTCTCACTTGGTGTGACGGAAGCCGTGTTGTCGGGACATAATGTTCGTATTACCAATCTTGAACGCAGCGTATGTGATGCGGTGAAGTATCGCAATAAGATAGGTCTTGATGTCTGTGCGGAAATCGTGCGGACTTACCTTCGAAAGGAAGGACGCAATCTCAGCCTCCTGACGGAATATGCCAAACAACTGAGAGTTTGGTCAACATTGAAGAATTACATTGAAATAGCATTGGAGTAATGGAGAAGAAAAACTATGGCAAGTCAGTCAGGACACGTCTGATCAATCTGATGAATGAGACGGGTTACAAGTATATGTATCTGCTGGCAAGATATTTCAATGAGCGTCTGCTATATCGCGTATCTGTCAGCCAATACAAGGACAACTTTCTGCTGAAGGGTGGTTCGTTGCTTTATGCCTTGGACGGTCTTGAAGCCCGTCCTACGGTAGATGTTGACTTCATGGCTGACAGGATAAGCCGTGACAGGGAAACCCTGACAAAAATATTCAAGAAGATTGTCGCTATAGACTGTGATGAGGACGGAGTGTATTTTGATATGGAAAGCATCAAGACCGAACCTATCACTGTGGACAAAAAATACCCCGGTTCACGTTTCTATGTAACAGCACACATGGACACCATTGTCCACAATATGTCAGTAGACATTGGCTTCGGTGATGTAGTGTCTCCATATCCGATGGCAATCGATTTCCCTTTGTTGCTGCCTAATATGCCTTCCGTCAATCTCCATGCTTATTCATTGGAAACCGTAGTGGCGGAAAAATTCCATACGATGATAGACCGTGATGAGACAAACAGCCGTATGAAGGACTTCTTCGATTGTTACCAGCTGCTTACGCAGCGTAATCTTAGTGATGACATACTGTTTGAAGCCGTCAAGGCTACCTTTGACAACAGGGCACTGGCATATAACCCCAATCTAAAACTTTTCTCTGATGAGTTTGCCACAGACAAGGAGCGCATTACGCGGTGGAAAGCATTCCTAAAAAAGATAAAATGGAAAGAAGACATACTTTTCTCCACTGTCATGCAGATTATCAAAGACCGTCTTCAACCTATGGCAATGAAATATTGGGGAAGGTTATGATTTTCGCGAAGCCGCTTTCATTAGGCATTGAAAGCGGCTTTATTGGTCAACCAAGGCGGCTTCAGATGCCAATGAAGCCACCTTCGCATTTTCTAAACACAGGGGACTATCTACTAATACTCTTACTTTGCCATCACAGTATATCTTCTCTGACAGTTGAAGTATATTTTCTTTTGAAAATCAGTAGTACTTCGTTTCTCATGATTTGTTTATGATGCAAAAAGTCTGTTTCATAACATGTTTTTCTTGTTCAAATCATCAGAGTACATCAGTTTTTATTGTAAAAATCTTGAAATTTAAGATTTTGTTACAATTTTGTTTCCTTTGGCTTCTTTTGTTTGAATTTCTTTTTGTAATTTTGCACTCGGACTATGTAGCCTTAAATCCTATTTGTCGCAGTCAGACGAGTTCTTTCATGACATCAAGGTAAGGCAACCTACG
>CANRID010000045.1 GCA_947630665.1 uncultured Bacteroidales bacterium
AAACTCGGCAAAGAGATGAAAGCGGAGTTCAAGTGGCTGGTATCTCCCGTAGTGATTGAGTATTGGCAAGAAAACTTACTAAATTTATTCCGGTTTTCTTCTTTTCTTGCCAGAGCTTTCCCGACAGCTGCACCGGATCAGCTTATGCGGGAGAAATCGACGGGTTCTTTGCCCTCTTTGCGCAGGACGGACAGCTGCCGTTTAAGCAACGCATTCTCCGGTTTTTCCAAAAACGGATCCTGTTCCAGAATATTCAGGGCGGTTTTCCGGGCGTTTTCCAGAATCTGGGAGTCTTTGGCCAGATTGGAAATTTTCAGATCGACGGCCAGGCCGCTTTGTACGGTGCCTTCCAGATCGCCGGGGCCTCGCATCCGGAGATCGGCCTCGGCCAGTTCGAATCCGTCCTGGGTCCGGCACATGAGTTCGATCCGCTGTTTGCTCTCTTTGCTGAGTTTGTAGCCGGTCATCAGGATACAGTAAGATTTTTCCGAACCCCGTCCTACGCGCCCCCTTAGCTGGTGCAGTTGGCTGAGTCCGAACCGTTCCGCACTTTCGATAATCATGACGGAGGCGTTGGGTACATCTACGCCGACTTCTATGACCGAGGTGGCGACTAAAATATGGGCTTTGCCTTTGGCGAAAAGTTCCATATCGTATGCCTTGTCTTCGTTTTTTTGTTTGCCGTGTACTACCGCCGTTATATATTCGGGCGCTTTGAATTCTTCTGTAATGAGCGCGTACCCTTCTTCAAGATTCTTATAGTCCATTTTTTCGCTCTCCTTGATCAGGGGATAGACGATAAAAACCTGTCTTCCGGCTTTGATCTGCTCTTTCATGAAGCGGAAGATTTTGCCTCGCTGGGTTTCCGTGGCATGCAAGGTCTGTATGGGTTTTCTGCCCGGAGGCAGTTCGTCCAATACGGATACGTCCAGATCGCCGTACAAGGTCATGGCAAGCGTTCTGGGAATAGGAGTGGCGGTCATTACGAGAATATGGGGGGTGATGTCCGATTTGGACCATAGCCGGGCCCGCTGTTCCACTCCGAACCGGTGCTGTTCATCGATTACCGCCAGCCCTAAGTTTCTGAACTGTACGGTTTCCTCGATCAGCGCGTGGGTGCCTACCAGTATATCGATTTCTCCGCTGAGGAGCTTTTCATGAATTTCCTTCCGCTCTTTGGTCTTGGTGCTTCCGGTAAGCAGTGCGGACCGTATCCGGGTAGGGGCGAGGAATTTTCCGATGCTTTTATAATGTTGCTGGGCCAGCACTTCCGTGGGGGCCATAATACATGCCTGATAGCCGTTATCGCAGGCAATCAGGCAAACAAGCAAAGCTACCAGCGTTTTCCCGCTGCCTACGTCTCCCTGCAACAGCCGGTTCATTTGTTTCCCGCTCAGCATGTCCGCCCGCATTTCCTTGATGACCCTTTTTTGCGCTCCGGTCAACGGAAATGAAAGCTCCCGGTAACAACTGTTGAAATTTTCTCCTATTTTCCCCATTACCAAGCCGCCGTCTTTTCTCATGCGGATACTTTTTTGTTTGAGCAGGCTTAATTGAAGATAAAACAGTTCCTCGTATTTGAGCCTGTACTGGGCTTCTGCCAGCGCCTGGGCGTCGGTGGGGAAATGAATGTTCTTCAAGGCATGCCGGATGGGACACAAACCTTTTCGCTCGATGATATAGGCCGGCAAGGATTCGGGAACGGTTTCTATATATTTTTCCAACAGCGACAGCTGGAACTTCGAAAAGACTTTATTCCCGATACCGCTGTTTTTCAGTCTTTCGGTACTGGAATATACGCCCATCATGGAACTGCCTCCGTACAGGATTTCCTCCGTTACCGGATTGATTTCGGGATGCACCATATTCACCGTTCCATTGAAACTCGCAGGTTTCCCGAAGACGATATATTCCTGCCCCGTTTTTATTTTTTCCTGAATCCATTTAATCCCCTTGAAAAATACCAGATCCAGGACACCCGTGGCATCCTGAATCTTGACTACCAATCTTTTGTTACGCGGGTTTTCTCCCATGGTCTCCATGCGGATGATTTTCCCCCTGATCTGGATATAGGCCATGGAGGGGATGATCTCCGCGATGGCATAAATCCGGCTCCGGTCTATATATCGGAACGGAAAGAAATAGAGAAGATCTCTAAATGTTCGAATATTGAGTTCTTTCCCCAAAAGTTCGGCCCTTTTGGGACCGATGCCGGGTAAATACTTGATATCGGAATCCAGGATATTTGACATAACACAAATATAATGCAAAAAAAGGCCCGTGGTCTTGATGTGAGCGAAAATTTTCGTAACTTGCCGACCTTTCAAATAAATATTGCCGGAAATAGACAATCCGCATAAAACGGACTTAATATGACACAGAAAATAATAGTCGGTATTACTCAAGGAGATACCAATGGTATAGGTTATGAGGTGATAATCAAGGCGTTGTCTGATGCGAGAGTGTTAGACTTATGTACTCCGGTCGTATATGGTTCATCCAAGGCTTTCGGCTTTTACAGAAAACAGATTACTGAAACGGATAACATCAATACCAACGTTATTAACGCGGCCAAAGATGCGCACCCCAAAAGGGTCAACATCATCAATTGCGTAAGCGACAATATGCCTATCGATCCGGGGCAATGTACGCATGAAGGCGCCCAAGCGGCCATTATCGCACTGAAGGCCGCCGTACAGGATCTGAAGGAAGGAAATATAGACGTGCTGGTTACCGCGCCGTTCAACAAGCGGGCCGTATCGGATGAAACGTTCAGTTTTCCAGGCCATACGGAATATTTGGTGAAGGAATTCGGGGCGCAGGACGGACTGATGTTCCTGTGTTCGGATAAAATGCGCGTGGGAGTGGCTACCAACCACCTTCCGATCTCAAAAGTCCCGGGAGCATTGACGGAAGATCTGATCCTGAGCAAACTGCGTCTGATGAACAATTCTTTGCTGAGGGACTTCAATATCGTCAAGCCTAAATTGGCGGTACTGGGGCTGAATCCGCATTCGGGAGACCGCGGATTGCTGGGGGAGGAGGAGATCGAAATCATTTCTCCGGCTATAAAAAAAGCGAACGAAGAAGGGATCCTGGCATTCGGTCCTTATCCTCCCGACGGGTTTTTCAGCATCAATATGCAGTATAAGTTCGATGCCGTGCTGGCTATGTATCACGATCAGGGGCTTATTCCGTTCAAATCCCTTGCGTTCGATTCGGGTGTGAATTATACGGCGGGACTGCCGGTAGTGCGTACCTCTCCGGACCACGGTACCGCTTACGATCTGGCGGGGGAGAACCGGGCGAATCCCATGTCCATGATGTCCGCCATCTACCTGGCGTTGGATGTTTACCGCAACCGGAAATTATATGACTATATGAAGGCTTCTTCCATGAAAAGCAGGGATGCGGATTATCGGGAAGAATCCGGACAGAAAGACGCTTCCCGTGCGGAAAAAGAGACAGGTCTCCCAACGGAGGAAGGCAGATAATATTCGTAATCTATATTGGAACCCATCTATTTATATACCGACGGCTCGTCGCGGGGCAATCCCGGGCCGGGCGGATATTGTGCGATACTTAAAAGCGGCATACATTATAAGGAATTGTCGGGAGGCTTCTGCCATACCACTAACAACCGCATGGAATTGCTGGCCGTAATCGTAGGGTTGGAGGCGATAAAGCGCAATTGTGCGGAAGTGATCGTTTACAGCGATTCCTCTTATGTGGTAAGGGCCGTGAATGAAGGATGGCTTGCGAAATGGCAGGTAAAAGGGTTGCATAAACAGAAAAACAGCGATTTGTGGGAGCGTTTTCTAAGAATCGTTTCCCGGCACCGTGTCCGTTTTGTCTGGATAAAGGGTCATGCGGGCCATCCTGAAAATGAACGGTGCGACCGTCTCGCCGTAGAGGCCGCCTTGTCTCCCGGACTCCCGCCCGATGAGGGTTTTGTTAAAACGGAAACGGATTAATCCCTTTTTTGGTATTGCTGGTCCCGCAGCCAGGGGCTGAATCCGGCATCCAGAATACATTGTCGGATGCCTTTTTCATCGAAAGTATAACCGGCTCCCGCCGAAGAGACTACGTTTTCTTCTATCATGATGGATCCCATATCGTCGGCGCCCGCATGCAGGCAGATTTTGGCCGTATCCGCCCCGACGGTCAGCCAGGAGGCCTGGATATGAGGAATATTGTTCAGGATAATCCGGCTCAGAGCGATCATTTTTACATAATCTGCGGGGGTATGCCGCGGAATATCGAATCTTTTTTCCAACAGGGTCCCTTTGACCTGCATGGGCCAGCAGATAAAGGCGCGGAATCCGGGGACCCCGGCAGGCTTTTGTTTTTGCAGGTCCCGCAGGGCAAGCAGATGTTCCGCTCTTTCCTCCAAGGTCTCGATATGCCCGTATACCATAGTGGCCGTAGTACTCAACCCCAGAAGATGGGCCTCTTTCATAACCGCGATCCATTGCGAGGCATCCGGCTTGGCAGGGGAAATTATTTTGCGCACCCGGTCCGAGAGTATTTCCGCTCCAGCGCCCGGCAGTGTATCGAGTCCGGCCGCTATCAGTCTTTTAAGCGTATCCCGGACAGTGAGTTTGCTCACCCGGGCGATATGCGCGATTTCGGGAGGTCCTAAAGCGTTTAATTTAAGGGAAGGCTCCATCTTTTTCAGCATGCGGAAAAGATCCTCGTAAAAATCTATTCCGTATCGGGGATGCAGTCCTCCCTGCAACAGCAATTGATCGCCTCCTCTTTCCATCAGTGTCCGGATTTTCTCCCGGTACTCTTCCGGGGTCAGCGTATAAGCCTTTTCCTTTTCATCCGGCCTGCAATGGAAATTGCAGAACAGGCACCCTGACAGGCATACATTCGTATAATTGACATTCCGGTCTATCTGCCAGCTCACTTTCCTTTCCGGGTTATATTTGAACCGGATTGCGGAGGCGACATGCATCAGTTCGTACACCGGTGCTTCCCTAAAGAGAAAAACGGCTTCCTCCCGGGTGAGGTCTTCCAGGGCGAGGGCTTTCGAATATATATGTCGCAATTCCACCAGGGGTCCGTTTGTCGGGACAAAAATAGAGGTTTTTATTGGAATACTCCGACAAAAAAAGTATATTTGTTTGTTATTTGTCCTGTACGCTATTAAAATGCAATATGTATGAAATCTTTCTTTGAGAATAAAAATTTACGGTATGCGATGATCGGGAGCGGCAGTTGGGCTACGGCGCTCGTAAAATTATTGCTCAATCACCAAGAATCCATTTCGTGGTTCATCAGGGATAAGAAGAATATTGCCAAGATAATGCAGTATCATCATAATCCGACCTATCTGCAATCGGTCTATCTGGATCCTGAACGTCTGCGGATGAGTGCCGATATCAATGAGGTGATCGAAAGTGCCGATGTGCTTGTATTTTGTACGCCGTCGGCTTATTTTATGCCGACTTTGAGCAAAGCTACCGCATCTTTCGACAACAAGTTCATCATATCCGCCATCAAGGGGTTTGTAGATGAGCGGAATCTGACGATCGCCGAGTATTTCCATCAGATTCACAATATACCTTTCGACCGGATAGGAGTGATCAGCGGACCGTGCCATGCGGAGGAAGTTTCCATGGAGCGGCTTTCTTACCTGACCCTGACAAGCAAACATCTGGAAGTAGCCCGCGCATTGTGCGACGTTTTTGCGTGCAGCTATATCAAGACCACTCCCGGAACGGATATTTACGGGGTGGAATATTCGGCTACCCTTAAAAATATTTATGCTATCGCCGCCGGCATCTGCCACGGTTTGGGATACGGAGATAATTTTATGGCGGTGCTGATGACCAACGCCTTCCATGAAATGGCCGAATTTCTCAATGCCACCCATCCCGACAAGCACCGCATCGTCACCACTTCCGCCTATTTAGGAGATTTGTTGGTGACGGGGTATTCCCAGTTCAGCCGGAACCGGACCTTCGGGAACATGATCGGAAAGGGCTATTCCGTAAAAAGCGCCCAGATAGAGATGAATATGGTGGCGGAAGGATATTACGCTTCCCGGTGCATCACGGAAATCAACAAGGAATTCAATATCCAGATGCCTATCGCTGAGGCGGTTTATAAAATTCTATACGAACATAAATATCCTTCTTATGTTATAAAACAATTGACCGATAAATTATATTGATTATTGATTTTTATTGATCTAAATTAAAACGGAAACAAATATGATTGGCATCGATTTAAAAGCTACGGAGAAATTTATTCAGGAAGAGGTCTGGAACCGCAATATCCAAAAGGCTTATGAAGGTCTGGATCTGGTATTGACCGGAAAAGGAAAAGGAAATGATTTTCTGGGGTGGGTGAATCTGCCTTCCGAAATAGGCGAACCGCTTGTGGAAAACTGCGAAAATATCGTTGAAAGATGGAAAGGCAAGGTGGATACGGTAGTGGTGACGGGCATCGGAGGCTCTTATCTGGGTGCCAAGAGCGCCATAATGGCCCTCTCGCATAGTTTTTCTTATGCGATGCCCCGGCAGCATCCGCAGGTGGTGTTTGCGGGGCAGAATATTTCGGAGGACTATCTGGCGGAGTTGATGGAATTCCTTCATACGCGCACTTATGCGGTGGTGGTCATTTCCAAATCGGGTACCACTACGGAGCCGGCCATCGCTTTCAGGATATTGCGTGAGGATCTGGAAAAGAGGTTCGGAAAAGAGATAGCCAAGGAGAGAATCGTAGCGGTAACGGATGCCCGGAAAGGAGCCCTGCGTACGTTGGCGGACCGGGAAGGTTATGCGACTTTTGTCATTCCCGACAATGTGGGCGGACGTTTTTCTGTCCTGACCCCTGTGGGACTGCTTCCTATCGCTTTGGCCGGTTTCGATATCCGCCAGATGGTTGCGGGAGCCCGTAAGATGCAGGAGGTCTGTTCTGAAAAAAACGCCTCCAATCCGGCGATATTATATGCGGCCGCCCGGAACTCGCTGTACCTGTCGGGAAAGAAGATAGAAATACTGACCAACTATAATCCCAAGCTGCAATATATGGGCGAATGGTGGAAGCAGTTGTTCGGGGAGAGCGAAGGGAAGGAAGGAAAAGGGATTTTCCCCGCATCGGTGAATTTCTCCACCGATCTCCATTCCTTGGGACAGTATATCCAGGAGGGCGAGCGGATAATGTTCGAAACCAATCTGTTAGTGAAACTTCCGGAACATGACCTGAAAATAGAGAAGGATCTTGATAATCTGGATGGACTCAATTTCCTGTCGGGAAAGAGAATAGAGCAGGTGAACAAAATGGCGCAGCTCGGAACGCGTCTGGCCCATACGGATGGCGGAGTGCCGAATATCGTGATAGAAATGGAAAAAATCGATGAATATAATATCGGAGAGATTTTCTATCTGTTCGAGATGGCCTGCGGAATCAGCGGATATATGCTGGGCGTAAATCCTTTCAACCAGCCCGGTGTGGAACAGTATAAGAAGAATATGTTCGCTTTGCTTGAAAAGCCTGGATATGAAGGATTGACCCAGGAGATCAGAAAACGGATCTAAACGGTCCTCCCTCGATTCTCCCTGCGGTTTTCCCCTGAGGAAGCGAACCCCGGAATCCAAATACGGAAAAGAATGAACGAAATGAACCTTCTCTTAAATGACCTGGCTCTTATCCTGATAGTTGCCGGAATCGTTACTGTTATTTTCAAAGCCTTGAAGCAGCCCTTGGTGCTGGGGTACATCATTGCGGGGATGCTTACCGGACCGTATGTGCCGTTTATCCCTACGGCTTCCAATATAGAAAGCATCGAGTTTTGGGGAAAAATCGGCGTGGTGTTTCTTTTGTTCGGTCTGGGACTGGAATTCAGCTTTAAGAAAATAAAGAAGGTGGGGGGAGCCGGTTTCATGACGGTTTTTACGGAAGTGGTCATTATGTTCTGCATGGGGTTTCTCACCGGGCGCATCTTGGGCTGGAGTTGGGTGACGTCCCTGTTTCTGGGCGGAATGCTGACGATATCCTCCACTTCCATTATCATTAAGGCTTTCGATGATCTGGGCCTTAAAAACAAGAAATTTACGCAATTGGTTTTCGGTACGTTGGTCGCGGAGGATCTGGTGGCCATATTGCTGATGGTGGTGCTTCCCGCCTTGGTAATCGGAAAGACATTCAACGGGGCGGATCTGATTAACAAAGTGATCAATCTGTCTATGTTCCTGTTGTTGTGGTTCACGGGGGGAGTGTTTTTTATTCCGCAGATATTCAAGAAAATCCGGAATCTCCTTACGGACGAGACGCTGATTGTGGTGGGTTTGGGATTGTGTTTAGGAATGGTGGTCATTACGGTACGGGCGGGCTTTTCCGAGGCGCTGGGCGCTTTTGTTATGGGTTCCATTTTAGCGGGGACGGCGCAGTCGGAAAAGATCGTCAAGCTGACCAAGTCGATAAAGGATTTTTTCGGCGCTATTTTTTTCGTATCCATCGGAATGCTTGTAGATCCGCGGATCGTTATTGAATATTGGCCCCAGGTGTTGCTTATCACTCTTACCGTGATTCTTGTAAAGCCGATTTCCGCTACCGTAGGGCTTTTGTTTTCGGGCCAGACGCTCAAGATAGCGCTCCAGTCCGGACTGTGCCTTTGCCAGATCGGGGAGTTCTCTTTTATCATCGCCACTATCGGGAGAGATCTGAAAGTTACGCAGGAATATCTTTATCCGGTTATCGTGACGGTTTCCATTCTGACTACTTTCATTACACCTTACTGGATAAAGTTCGGCGATACGGTATATAATTTTATTTATGACCATGTAAAACCTCAGTGGCGGGTGGTAATTGAGCGGTTGGGTACCGGGCGCACTACCCTGAACAGGGAGGGCGAGTGGAATAAGTTGCTGAAATCCTATCTTCTCCGGCTGTTCATATATGTAGGCTGGATCGGGTTCGTTTTCTTTTTTTTCGCCACGATTGTAAAAAGTTTTCTGACGGATTATCTGGGAGATTCGTTCCGGACCAATCTGTTGCTTTTTACGGGTACTATCATGCTGATGCTGCCGTTCCTGTACGGTTTGCTTCGCCGCAAGGACAACGACGGCCTTTTCGACAAGATCTGGGCGGACCGGAAATTCAGCAGGGGACCGTTGCTGTTTATGATGATTTTTAAATACCTGATTGCCGTAATCGCGGTTTCGGTTCCGGCTTCGGTCTATATTACCAAAAGTTCCGGCGCGATCATGGTAATCTGCACCTTGGTAATACTCGTGGCGATGGTTTCCAATAAAATCCGGAAATACTACGGAAAAATCGAGAATCAGTTTCTGACCAATCTTCACAGCGAGGGAGGGCGCCACGGATTTGTAATGCCCCGGGAGCTGGCCGATGAAATGCATATCGACAAATGCGAAGTGGGGGCGAATTCTTTTTTGGCGGGCAAAACCATCGGAGAAATACACCGGGCCAAGCATACCGGCGTTTTTGTCATCCAGATCAGCCGGGGATCCAATATTATCGATCTTCCGTTGAAGACGGAAATTCTGTTTCCGGGGGATTCCCTGCTCGTTTTGGGAGCGGACCGGCAGCTCCGGGAGTATCGGATTCTGGCGGAGGAAAAGGTGCAGGAGGGACATACCGACAGCAACATCGAGATGGAGCTGTTTCAGATTACTTTGAACGGGGGGTCCATCATGACGGGCCATCCGGCGAATATATCTTTTATCCGGAGCAAGTTCGAAGTATTGCTTATCGGGTTGGAAAAGGCGCAGAGCAATACTTTCATACAGCCCACTTCTTCTCAGGTAATCGAGGCGGGAGACACGGTGTGGGTAGTGGGCAGCAAAAAGAGGATCATGGCCTTGAATGGAGAGGAAAGCGTTCCGCAGGCAACGGCCTGAAAGTCACCGACACCAAGACTTGAAAAATGAAAACAGAAGAAAAATATACGGAGAACCAGTTCCTGAGACAGGTAGCCAGGGCGTTTGTCAATCATGTATGTATGAAAGCCGGCGGAAGCGGCGTGGATGGCAGCGGATTGGGCGGGCATACTTTCGTGTTTCCCAACCGCCGGTCCATGTTGTTTTTCCGCAAATACTTGGGAGAGGAATACGGAAAGGTCTTTGGACGGCCGCTGCTGGCCCCCCGTCAGATGATTGTCGGTGAATTGTTTACGGAATTGAGCGGATTGACGCCGGCTGATCCGGTGGAGATGCTTTATATGCTGTACCGCCGGTATGTCTCGTTGTCGGGATCGTCGGAGCCTTTCGATGATTTTATTTTCTGGGGGAACGTGCTGATAGAGGATTTCGACGATATAGATAAATATATGGTGGATGCGAAGCAGCTTTTTACCAATATAAAGGATCTGAAGGATTTGGACGGAGATTTTTCCTATTTATCCGCCTCCCAGCGGGAAGCGATCGGAAAATTCTGGAGAAACTTTTTCCGGGGAGGAGATGCCGGCTTGTCGGGAACTAAAGAGGAATTCATCTCTTTATGGCGTATCTTGGGCAGGTTGTATGAAGAAGTAAGGGAAGATCTTTTTTCCTGCGGCCGGGGCTATGAAGGGATGATCTACCGTGCGGTGGTGCAGAAACTGGATGAAAGGCGGCAGGAGCCGGGGCTGTCGGGAAAGGAACGGGAAGCATTGGAAGCATTGGAGGCATTGGGAAAGGTGGTGTTTATAGGACTGAATGCTCCCAATCCTTGCGAGAAAAAACTGATGAGGTATTTGAAAGAGCGTGGCAGAGGGGATTTCTACTGGGATTTTTACGGAGAGATGATTACGGACCCCCGGAACAAATCGTCTGTATTTACCGCAGAGAATGTGCGCGAATTTCCTTCCCTGTATCCGTTGGAAGCGGCGTTGCGGGGTGAAGATGTTGTCGGGGAAAGGTATATAGAGGCTATCGGCGTTCCTTCGGCGGTAGGCCAGACATTGGTGGCCGCCAAAATATTGGAAGAGCTGGAAGGCGACCCTATCCGGACGGCGGTGGTGCTGCCGGACGAGAATCTGTTGATGCCTATGCTGAATGCGGTACCCGGCAAATATGAAAAAGTGAATGTTACGATGGGTTATCCGCTCAAAGCGACCGGACTGGCGTCTTTCGTAGACCTTTTGGCCGCATTGCAGCGGGATGTGAGGGAGAAGGGCGGTAATTATTATTTGTACGGACGGAGCGTACTGGATATTCTCAATCACGAATATATTCAGACCGTTGCGGCGGAGCGCGCCCGGTATATAAAAAGGGAGATCGTAAGCAAGAATATTATATATATCCCGATAGGGGACCCGTTATTGAGAGGCGGGGACGGGCCGGGAGAGCGGATTATGGAGTTGCTGTTCGCTCCTTTAGAGCAAATTGCACGCCGCACGACCTCCGCTCCCTTGGAACAGTGCCGCTTCATTGCGGATTGCCAGCTGGAACTGCTTAAAGAATTGGAGCAAGGTCTGGGACCGCTCGAGAAAAATTATATTTATCAGTATGCCTTGATATTGAATAAACTGAATGATCTGGACATTCCCATGCGGGCGGACACGTTCTACCGGCTGGTCCGGCAGCGTGTCAACAGCGTGCATATCCCTTTCCGGGGAGAACCGTTGCAGGGGTTGCAGATCATGGGGGTGCTGGAGACGCGGGCCTTGGATTTCGAGAATCTGATTATTCTTTCTTTCAATGAGGGGGTCTATCCCGCATCGGATCCCGCCCAGTCGTTTATCCCGTACAATATCAGAAAAGGATTCGGATTGCCGGCCTATGAACTCCGGGACGGGGTGACCGCCTACCATTTTTACCGCTCCTTGTACCGCGCCCGCAGGGTATATTTCATTTATGATACCCGGACGGAAGGAATTAAGGGAGGAGAAGAAAGCCGGTTTATCAAGCAACTGAAATACCATTTCGGCGCGAAAGTAATCAGTACGGCGGCCCGGTACGAACATATCGCGCCTTCGGCCGATCCGATCGAGGTCCGGAAGGACTCCCGGATAATGGAGATCATACGGAGAAAATTGTTCCATGAAAGCTATCTGTCCGCCAGCGTCCTCAATCAGTATATTTCCTGCCCTCTGAGCTTTTACTATAGAAAAATAGAGGGGATCAAAGATGACAACGAGGAATTGGAGGAGTCCGTAAGCGATGCCACCTTCGGGACCATTTTCCATTATTGCATGGAGAAAATCTATCAGAAATACGAAAATAATATAGTGACAGCCGATATTTTGGAGGCGGAAAAGAAAAACAGGGCGGGAATCGAAAGATATATCGCCGACGGATTCCGCAAAGAATTAGGCATAGAGGAACCGACGGGAGAGAATCTGATTATAAAGGAGCTGATTAAAAGATATGTGCAGGTGACTCTGGAGAATGACAAAAGAGAGGTGCCTTTCGTATATACCAAAGGGGAAAAAGAGTATTATTGCCATCTGGACGGCGTGCGGTTTTTGGCGAAGATAGACCGGATCGACCGGATAGAGGGTCCTCAGGGCCGGATTGTCCGGTTAGCGGATTACAAAACCGGCAGCGTCGACCGGTCGAAATTTCCGGGAGGGGATTTCCCGGTGGATCCGTTATTCGAACCGGATCGGGACAAAAACCGGAAAATTCTATTTCAGCTGCTGCTATACGCGCTGATTTATTGCCAGGAAGAGGGAGCGGAGCAGGAGATTGTGCGTACGGTGGTGTATCCGGTACGCACCATTGCCCGGGATCCGGTTATTTCCATAGATATTTCTCCGGCCAAGCGGAACGAATATGCGCGGCGGCTGTCGGGACTTATAGAAGAAATCCTGGATTCCCGGGTGCCTTTCCAGATGTGTCAGGACCGGGAAAACTGTGTCTATTGCGATTATAAATCCATTTGTAACCGATAGGAGGGAAGGACGATGATTTTTATATGCAAGGCATCGGCGGGATCGGGCAAAACCCACAGACTGACGGGAGAATATATAAAATTTCTGTTCCGCTCGCCCGCCGACGGATACAAGAATATTCTGGCCGTCACGTTTACCAATAAGGCTACCGAAGAGATGAAACAGAGGATTTTGCAGGAACTGCATCTTCTCTCTTCCGATCCGGGCCGGTCTGCGTACCTGAAAGAGATTTGCGAAGATACGGGCTATTCTCCCCAGCGGGTCGGCGTCATCGCTTCGGGCATACTTGTCTCCATTCTTCACGACTATTCGGCATTCCGGGTAAGCACCATCGATAAGTTTTTCCAGTCGGTGATGCGTTCTTTCGCCCGGGAATTAGGCAAATTCGCTTCTTATAACGTAGAGCTGGATACCGCTTCGGTCATCGATGCGGCGGTGGATAAAATGTATTCGGATCTGGAAGACGCTTCCGGCCGGGAATTGCTGGACTGGCTTATTTCTTTTTCTTTAGAACAGATAGACGAGGGGAAGAACTGGGATGTGAAGCGGAAGGTGAAAAGTCTCTCGGGATGTTTGTTTTCCGAGGAATACAAGATTATTTCGGAAGGGATTTCCGTGCAGCGGTGCGATATAGACGGATTGAAAAAAAGATTAGAGCAGATCATAGCCCGGACGGAAAACCGGATGAGAGCCATCGGGATAAAAATAAAAGGGCTTTTGGAGACGTACGGTCTTTGCGTGGAGGATCTGCGGGGAAAGAAAGGGGGAAAGTTTTCGATATTTGAAAAATTGCCTGATTTTCAGAAAGGAGCGCTGCCTAAGATGCCGGAAGGACTTGCAGACATAGCGGAAGATCCGTCCCTTTGGTACAAGGCTTCGGACAAGCCGGATATGAAAGCCCGGATAACAACGGCATACGAGGGCGGTCTGCGGGAGTGCGTTTGCGAGGCGGTCGATTGCTATGAAAAAGAGGAAAGTCTGTATGCGACGGCGCTGCTGGTGCGCCGGAATCTGAATATACTGGGGATTTTCCAGGATATACAGCAACGGATAGACGAATATTGCAAAGATCGGAATATCATTTTGCTTCCTCAGACCACGGAATTGCTCAACCGGCTTATAGCTGATAACGATGCGCCGTTTATTTATGAAAAAATAGGGGCTTCCATCGAGCATTTCATGCTGGACGAATTTCAGGACACGTCCCGCCTTCAATGGAAAAATTTTTATCCGTTGCTTAAAAACAGCTCTTCCCAGCGGTTCGAAAATCTGATCGTAGGGGATGTGAAGCAGAGTATTTACCGTTGGCGGGGTTCGGACTGGGATATCCTGAACCGCGAGATAGAGGCATCTTTCGCTCCGTATGAGCTGCAGAGGGATACGCTGGATACCAATTGGAGAAGCAGGGGCCATATCGTGGCATTCAACAATGCGGCATTCGATTATTTTGCCCGGCAGGCGCAGAAAACTCTGGACGGAGCGGAGCAGGGGCCCATTACGGAGATTTATTCCGGCTTCCGGCAGCATCTTCCCGACGGGAAACCGGAAGACGAGGGCGTGGTGGAAATCAATTTTATAGAGAAAAAAGACGGGGAAAGTACACTCGCGGCCCTGCTGCCCGGAAAAATCCGGGAATTGCTCGGGAGGGGATACCGCCGGAGCGATATCGCCGTGCTGGTCCGTACTAAAAAAGAGGGGCGTTTGGTTGTCGATGCCTTAGCTGCAGAAGAATACGATATTATTTCCGATGATTCCCTGTTCCTGACTTCGAGCCGGGCGGTGAATGCGGTTATCAATATGCTCAGGCAAGTGGATTCTCCCGACAGCCGGGCGATAGAGGTGGCGGGCCGGATTTCCGATTTCGAGAGGATCACTCCGGAACAGGCATCCGCATTGCAGGGATTGTCCCTGTTCGAGATGTGCCGGCAGATAATCGATTGTTGTCTGGGGGAGAAATATTGTCGAGATGTGGCCTATTTACAGAAATTGCTGGATATCGTATTGGATTATACGGTAAAGGAGGGAACGGATCTGTCCCGGTTTCTTAAATGGTGGGATTCCACCAAAGACAACCATACGATTTCCGCTCCGGAAAACGTGGATGCCATCCGGGTGATGACCATCCATAAAGCCAAAGGGCTGGGGTTCCCGGTGGTCATACTGCCTTTTGTAAAAGAGAAACTGGTGGAGTCCCATACCCCGATGAAAGAGAAAAGGATCTGGTGTAAATGCCATCGCGAAGAGATAGGTTACAACGGACCTTTATATATGGATTTCTGTTCGGCTATGGAGAACACCCTGTTCCGGGAAGAATATTGTCGGGAAAAATTGTGTTCTTTTGTGGATGCGCTCAATGTGGCATACGTGGCCTTTACGCGTCCGGAAGAAGAGCTGGTCATTTATGCGCCGGTTCCGGGGAGCGGTTCCGCCTCTGGGAAAAAAGTACAGGAGAAAATGAACTCCTTATCGGATCTGTTGTACGGATATTGTCGGGAAAGTCTGCAGGATTATCTTGTACAGCCGGAAGAATCCCCTCAGGTCTGTGAAGGAATAACGGAGCAGTATCTGATCGGCCGGAAAATGTCGGTGACACTCCGGCCTCGGGAAATATCCCGGCAGCTGTATATAGAGGATGTGTTCGGAAGACGGGAAGAGACATCGGATCTTCTGTCGCAGATAAAGGCTTCTTTGAATACGGGGATAATGGACGAAAAGCCTTCTTTGCGGGATGAGGGAATCGCCATGCATTATATCTTTTCTATGATCGATTCCCGGGACGATATTCTTCCGGCGGTGGAGAAAGCGTATGAAGAGGGAATCCTTATCGGCGGGGAGCCTGTTTATTCGGGGGAGGGAGAACATCCTGCCGGGGCTGCGGAAGGGCTGAAACGGGACTCCCGGCTTCCGGAAACGAAATCCCGGGACCGCGTCGTGACCGAATTGGTCCGGGCCGTGGAGAAAATGTTGGATTCGGTGGAATCCCGCGGGTGGTTCGGCAATCCGGAATATCGCTCTCTGAACGAATGCAATATTATCAATCCCGACGGTTCTGTATTCCGTCCGGACCGGGTGCTGGTAAAAGGGGAGCAAGCGGTGGTGATCGATTATAAATTCGGAAATTACGATACCGGAGTCACGCAGACCGGCGGTTACCGCCGTCAGGTGAAAAGATATATGGGGCTGCTGCGGGAAATGGGTTATAAGCAGATCCGGGGATATATCTGGTATATCAATGCCCGGATTGTGGAGGAAGTGTAGGAAAGTTCCGGGCGAAGAATCGGGAATCCGCTGGGGATACTAAAAACCGCTTCTTGTTTTTCAAATTCTTATCCTTTGTTTTTGTTTTTTTTGGCCTAATCTTTTTAAATTTGTATGTTGCTTATGCAACATACATAAAGCGAAAGTGTTTTCGTTGTTCCAGAGTAGAAATGTGGAAGTTTCAAACGACTGGTGGATTACGGATTTACTTTCTCGCTCGTGCCTTGATTATGATGTACGTCCTATTTGGGATAAGTACTCCATATCAGTTAGTGGTCAAAAAAGGGCATATTGAGGAAGCGAGATATCTTTGTATCAAAAAAAACAAAGATGTATAGCAGTGAA
>CANRID010000046.1 GCA_947630665.1 uncultured Bacteroidales bacterium
CTTCGTCACAATCACGCGGCGCCTCGGCATAATCCAAATTTCATTTGCCTTTTGCTCTCGGCTTGCAGTTTATTTTAATTTCATTACAATCACGCGGCGCCTCGGCATAATCCAAATTTTCATTTGCCTTTTGCTCTCGGCTTGCAGTTTATTTTAACTTCGTCACAATCACGCGGCGCCTCGGCATAATCCAAATTTCATTTGCCTTTTGCTCTCGGCTTGCAGTTTATTTTATAATGAGTCCTCACTTTGCCGTTGGAAATGCTGTTGAGTTTTCCACGGATCATTTTCTTGCGGATCTGCGAAACGCGGTCCGTAAAAAGCACGCCGTCCAAGTGGTCCATCTCGTGCTGCACCATCCGGCAGGCGAATTCATCGAATTCCTCGGTAATCTCTTCGTATTTTTCGTTCAGATATTTTACTTTTATCCTTTTCGGCCTTACCACCTCCGCATGCAAATCCGGAATGCTGAGACATCCCTCCGAAAATTCTATGGTCTCTTCGCTCTCCTCCAGCAAAACCGGATTTATCATCACCCGTTTGAATCCTTTCAGATAAGGAAGGTCGTCCGCAAGGTCCTCTCCATCTACGATCAAAATCCGGAGCGACCGTCCCACCTGCGGTGCGGCGATTCCCACTCCGTCCGCTTCCTTCATCGTCATATACATATCCTCTATAAATTTCTGCAATCCCTCTTCCGCGTTCACATCCACTTCCCGGGCTTTTTCCCTCAACACGTCCGAACCGTAAACATAAATGGGTAAAATCATAATCTCCTTCCTCCTGGTTTAAAATATTATTACAAAAATAACGGGAATCTGTCGGGATACAAAAATTTATTTATCCTGCGGAGTCCTGTCCAAATACGATTGCAGGATAATGGCCGCGCTTATTTTATCGACGTTCCCCTTCTCGCGCCGGTCCGATTTTTTCATTCCCCCGTCGATCATCGCCCTCATTGCCATGCAGGAAGTAAACCGTTCGTCCTCCAACGAGACGGGAATATCCGGAAAGTTCTTTTTCAGGCTTTTAAGAAAAGCGTCCACATACTGTGCGCACTCGGCCGGCTTATTGTCGAGATTCATCGGATACCCCACTACAAACCGCTCTACTTTCTCTTTTTGGGTATAATTTTTGAGATAAACGATTATATTTGCAGCCGATACCGTATCGAGGGCTGAAGCAAAAATGTGTAGCGGATCGCTGACGGCTATCCCTACTCTTTTTTTGCCATAGTCTATACCGATGATTCTGTCCATTTTGCAAAGTTAATTTTTAAAATTTATTTATGGCCACCGGAAAACGCGAAAATAAAAACAAATTAAAGAATAAGTTCCGTTTCTCCATCTTCAACGACACCACTCACGAGGAACTGTTCGTATTCAGGGCCAACGGCATTTTATCCATATTGACTATTCTCCTGTTCGTGGTTTTTCTCATCGGATCGGTTACCTTGCTCATATCGTTTACCTCCCTGCGGGAACTGATTCCCGGCTATCCTTCCGCAGAGAGCCGCCGTACTCTTATACAAAATACGCTCAAAATAGACTCCCTGCAAAATGAAGTAAACATCTGGAGGCTTCAACTGGCCAATATCCAGCGGATCGCAACCGGAAAGAAGCCGCTTCATTTAGACAGCATCCTGAACCTGCCCCATACGGTCCAGGCGGAACCGGCAAACATTTCCGATCTGTCCCGGGACGATTCCCTGTTGCGGATGCAGGTAATGAAAGAGGAACAATTCGGAATTTCCTCGAGACAGCAGAAAATAGAACAGATAGAGGGAATCCATTTCTTCCCTCCGGTGCGGGGAGTGGTCACGCAGGAATACAACGTGGCTATCAATCATCCTTATATCGATATCGCGGCTCCGGAAAACAGTGTCGTCTCGGCCGTACTGGCAGGTACGGTGATAGCGGCCGACTGGAATGACAATACCGGATACGTTATCCAGATACAACACGACAACAATTTGGTTTCCATATATAAACACAATGCGAAACTTCTCAAGAAAACCGGCGATGCGGTAACGGCCGGAACGCCCGTGGCCTTGGTGGGAGACAAAGGGACCCTCAGCACCGGTCCTCATCTTCATTTCGAATTATGGCATAAAGGGCAGCCGATCGACCCTGCCCAATACATTAAATTTTAAAACCGGACATGAATAAAAGACGCATCGCCATTTTAGGATCGACCGGCTCCATCGGGAGACAGGCTTTAGATGTCATTTCCCGGCATCCCGACAAATTCGAAACGGAACTGCTGACAGCCAACAACAACGCTTCCCTGCTGATAGAACAGGCCATCCGCTTTCGTCCGGGAAGCGTAGTCATCTGCAACGGGGACCTGTATCAAACCGTATCCGATGCCTTGGACCCTTACGACATCAAGGTATTCGCGGGAATGGGTTCGGTAAACGACCTGGTGAAAAGCTCCGCCATAGATATCGTTCTGGCGGCCATGGTGGGATTCAGCGGACTCGAACCCACGATACATGCCATTAAAAGCGGAAAAATCATTGCTTTAGCCAACAAAGAGACATTGGTGGCGGCCGGCTCCATAGTCATGCGCCTTTCCCGGGAATACGGAAGCCCTGTCTTGCCCGTAGATTCGGAACACTCCGCCATTTTCCAATGTCTTCAGGGAGAACGGGCCGAAATCGAGAAAATACTTCTGACGGCTTCCGGCGGGCCGTTCCTGCATACAGACGCACACACGCTCCGCACCGTTACAAAAAAACAGGCCCTCCGGCACCCCAACTGGAACATGGGGGCCAAAGTCACCATCGATTCCGCCAGCATGATGAACAAAGGGCTGGAAATGATAGAGGCCTCCTGGCTTTTTAATCTGCCTCCCGACAAAATAGAGATAGTGGTTCATCCCCAGTCGGTCATCCACTCCATGGTGCAGTTTACCGACGGGAGCATAAAGGCGCAATTGGGAGCCCCCGACATGCGGGTCCCTATCCAATACGCGCTGTCTTATCCCGAAAGGATTTCCCTCGATACGGAACGGCTGGATTTTCCCGCCCTGTCCCGACTTTCCTTCTTTGCGCCGGATCCGGAAAGATTTCCGGCCGTATCCTTAGCGTATGCGGCTCATAAACAAGGGGGAAATATGGCATGTATTATGAACGGCGCCAACGAGATGGCCGTTTCCGCCTTTTTGGAAGACAAAATTCTTTTTCACCGCATCCCGCACATTATTGAGAAAACCATGGAAAAATGTAGCTTTGTAGTCGCTCCTTCGTTAGAAGATATCTACCGGACTCATGCGGAGGCCAAGGCGCTGGCGGCGGAACTGATCCGGAAAGAAACGGAATAAAGCCGAAGGGCAGAATGATAAAACGAAAACAAATTTTACAAAAAAGAAATAAATGGCAATCCTTATTAAAATACTGCAACTGATTCTTGCATTAAGTTTATTAGTGCTAATCCATGAATTCGGACATTTTATTTTCGCCCGGCTCTTTAAGATAAGAGTGGACAAATTCTATCTCTTCTTCGATCCGTGGTTCAGCCTTTTCAAATACAAGCCCAAAAACAGCCATACCGAATACGGAATCGGCTGGCTTCCCTTGGGAGGATACTGCAAGATATCCGGCATGATAGACGAATCTATGGATACAGAAGCGATGAAACAGGAGCCCCAGCCCTGGGAGTTCCGCACCAAACCTGCCTGGCAGCGGTTATTGGTAATGGCGGGAGGCGTACTGTTCAATTTCATTCTGGCCATTGTCATCTATGCGGCCCTCATGTACACCTGGGGCGAACAATATATCAAGAACTCGGACGTAACTACCGGGGTATATGTAAGTGACTTAGCCTACGAGATAGGATTCCGCAACGGAGACCGCATTCTCTCTTTCGAGGATTTCGTTCCCGACAATTTCGCCGAACTTCAGATCGATCTCGTCCGCATCCAGGCGAGATATGCCAAAGTCCTCCGGAACGAGGATACGGTAACGGTAAACATAGACCCGGTCTATATTCCCACTATTTTAAATTCCCCGGGCATGTTCACTTACGGATTGCCTTTTGAAATAGCCCAGATTCCCGACACCTCCCTCAACCGTAATGCAGGACTGCTCCCCGGAGACCGGCTGATAGCTATCAACAACCAAAGCAGCGAGATCTTCTACCAGGCGCATGAGATTCTGGCCGGCCATAAGGGAGATTCCATCGTAGCCACCATCGCACGCGACAACGAACTGATACTGGTTCCTTTGCAAGTGGATACCGCCGGAAGGATAGGCGTGGTAGTCAACAACAATCTGGAAGATTTCTACAAAATCACCCGGAAGAACTACTCTTTATTGGCCTCTCTGCCCGCCGGGTTTAACCGGGCCGTCAAGACCGTAAGCAATTATCTGAAAGAGTTGAAGCTCATAGCATCGCCCCAGACAGAGGCCTATAAATCCGTAGGCAGCTTCATCGCTATCGGGAAAATCTTTCCGGACAAATGGGACTGGAAAATCTTCTGGAACATTACGGCCTTTTTATCCGTCATGTTGGCAGTAATAAATCTGCTGCCCATACCGGCGTTAGACGGCGGCCATATTCTATTTACGCTTTATGAAATCATTACGCGACGCAAACCCAGCGATAAATTTTTGGAGTACGCGCAGATATTTGGCATGATTATTTTATTGGGGCTAATGATATTGGCATTCGGCAACGACATATTCAGATTATTTAAATAAACAATAACGGGTTATGAAAACGATTAAATTATTATTCATTCTGCTGACGGCCGCAACGATATCCGGATGCTCGGGAAAAGGAATAAATCTGAAATCGAGCGTAAGCGGCAAAGCCGGAGAAGTGGTGGTGGTTACCAACAAAGGCAACTGGGATACGGAAGCGGGTGCGGCACTGAAATCCGTTCTGGCCGTGGATTATCCTTTTTTACCTCAAAAGGAACCGGCATTTACCCTTATCAATATTCCCGAAAATTCATTCTCATCCATTTTCCAGAAGCACCGCAACATAGTCATCCTTAAAACCGGAGAGAATTTCACCGAGTCCAAGATGAATATCCAGGACGATATCTGGGCGGCACCGCAGACGGTCGTAAACATCTCGGCCCCTACCGAGGCGGAGGCGGCTGCCCTGATTCTTGAGAAAAAAGATCTGTTGTTCAATACGTTGGAACAGGCGGAACGGAACCGGATCATCCGCAATTCCATAAAATACGAGGAACTCAGCCTCAGGAAGTTGGTCAATAAGGAGTTCGGGGGATCCCCTTATTTCCCGAAAGGCTATTCCCTGAAAAAACAAGCCGATAATTTTCTTTGGATCTCTTATGAGACCACCTATACCAATCAGGGGATTTTCGTTTATTCCTTCCCTTATAAAGACTCCACCTCCCTCCAGTTGGAGAACATTCTGGACGGCATGAATGAAGTGATGGAAAAATACGTGCCGGGAATGATAGACAACAGCTATATGACCATCAGCAATTACCAGATGCCTCAAATGAAATGGATGCGGTACAAGAAGATGGATTTCGCCGAAATCCGCGGATTCTGGGAAGTGCAGAACGATTTCATGGGAGGGCCTTTCGTCGCCCATATATTTTATGACAAAAAGACGAACAACCTGCTCGTGCTGGAAGGGTTCGTATATTCTCCGCGATATGATAAAAGGAATTACCTCAGGCAGGTAGAATCCATCATTTATTCTTTCTCCTGGGACAACGAGATTACAAAACGGACAGAGGAATAACATTTTTCCAGATTTTTTTGGAAGAATAAAAAATCTTTCTACCTTTGCAATCCCAAAGTTGAAAAGAGACAATAGATTGTCCATGGTCGATTCGTCTAAAGGTTAGGACTCAAGATTTTCATTCTTGCAATAGGGGTTCGATTCCCCTATCGACTACAGAAAATTTAAAAAATATCAAAATGGCAAATCACGCATCAGCAAAGAAGCGCATCCGTCAGAATGCAAAGCGTAGGTTGCATAATCGTTATTATGCAAAGACCGCACGCAACGCTGTGAGGGCCTTGCGCAACACTACAGACAAAAACGCAGCTTTGGCTTTAATGCCTAAAGTGTATGCAATGTTGGATAAATTAGCTAAAACGAACATCATTCATAAAAACAAGGCGGCCAACCTGAAAAGCGGTCTTGCCGTTTATGTGAATAAATTAGCGTAAATTTATTTTTTGTCATACAATAAATAAAAAACTTCCTGAATTTCGGGAAGTTTTTTATTTGATACCATGATAACCATCCAGAATTGGAAAGAAGAGGAAAGACCCCGGGAAAAATTTCTGGCCCAAGGCCCGGGGAGTTTGAGCGATGCGGAATTGATAGCCATATTGATCCGCTCGGGCAACCGGAATGAAAACGCGATAGAGCTGGCCCGGAAAATTCTGCTGCACGCAGACAATAATCTGACAATCCTCCGGAAATTCACCTATGAAGACCTAAGGAAATTCAACGGCATCGGCACGGGGAAGGCGCTCTCCATCCTGGCCGCATTCGAAATCTCCAAAAGGGCCGATATGGAAGAAGCCCCCGCCCAGACCTGGATCTATTCTTCCGAAAATGCCGTCAAATCGATTGCCCCGGTGTTGAAAGACCTGCCCCATGAAGAATGCTGGGTCATTTTTCTGAACCGGGGAAACCGTCTGATCGGAAAAGAGCGGATTACCACCGGCGGCATCAGCGCCACGGTAGTGGATATAAAAATCATTATAAAAAAGGCGATCGCCAGGCTGGCCAGCTCCATCATATTAGTACATAACCACCCGTCGGGAAACAGATTGCCCGGCTCCCAGGACCGAATACAGACCCGGCGTCTGAAAGCAGCGGCACAGATGTGCGATATAGAACTGCTGGACCATCTGATCATCGCCGACGGAAAATATTACAGTTTTTCGGACGAAGGCATCCTGTAAAAGTCCGGACTATGGCATCCGGAGGATTTGGATATAAATTTAAAATATAATAACTTTGGGAAAAACATTCTATTTATGAAAGTGGTCAACTTAGGTGAGAATAACTCCATACTTAATCAATTCATCGCGGAACTCCGGGATAAAGTCATTCAGAAAGACAGCATGCGTTTCAGGAGAAATTTGGAACGGATCGGAGAGATTTTCGCGTACGAAGTAAGCAAGACGCTCGACTATACCCCCTGCGAAGTAACCACTCCGCTGGGAATCGCCCAATGCAATCTTCCGGAAAAGGATATTCTCGTCGCCACGATCCTGCGGGCCGGGTTGCCGCTGCATACGGGAATCCTGAATTTCTTTGACAAAGCCCAGAATGCCTTCATAGCCGCTTACCGCAAATATGGGAAAGACAACAAATTCACGATCCAGGTAGAATATGCCAGTTCCCCGAATCCGGAAGGGAAAATCCTGATTCTGGCGGACACCATGCTGGCTACAGGCTCTTCCGTGGTATTGGCCTATCAGAAAATCTGCGAAATGGGAGAACCCCGGCATACTCATTTAGTCTGCCCCATCGCCAGCGACTATAGTCTGGGATATCTCTCCAAACGTCTCCCCCATAAAAGGGTTACGCTTTGGGTAGGAGCCATAGACGAAGAACTTACCAACAAATCCTATATCGTACCGGGCTTGGGAGATGCGGGAGATCTCGCCTTCGGAGACAAGTTATAAAAACGCGTACGACTTTAAAGGATTCAATATACTTTTTCTCCGCCTAAATAAGTGGCCGTTATACGGGTGCCGGGTACTTCTTTCTCCGGAACCGTCATGAAATCGCGGTCGGCAGTAATGAAATCGGCATATTTCCCCGGTTCTATGCTGCCCCTTATCCCGTCCTCGAAAACGGATTTGGCCGCCCAGATGGTCATGGAACGGAGCGCCTGTTCTTTGGTAAGCGCATTTTCCATCTGAAATCCTCCATCGGGAAGGAAATCCGCATTTTTCCGATAAACGGCCGCAAAAAAAGTATAGACGGGATTTACGGACTCTATCGGGAAATCGGTTCCCGACGGTATCCAGCCCAACTGATCCAGCAGATCCCGGTACCTATAAGCGTTTTTCAGCCGTTCTCCCAACCGCTCATCGGCCCACAGCATATCGGAGGTGCAATGGGTAGGCTGTACGGAAGGGATAATGGAATATCGGGAAAACTTATCCAAATCCGAAGGGTCTATGATCTGGGCATGCTCGATCCTCCATCCCAAATCATTCTTTCCTTTGAGAAACTCTCCGTAAATGTCCAGCGCCTCCCGGTTTGCCCGGTCGCCGATACAATGGGTAGCCACCCTGAATCCGTGTTCATAAGCCCACCGGCAATTGCGGCGGAATACTTCTAAAGACGTCGCCTCCAATCCGGAATTTCCCGGATCGTCCGAATACGGTTCCAGCAGCAAGGCGCCTCTGGACCCCAGCGCCCCGTCGCGATAGAGTTTAAGCGTGGAGATTTTAAGATTCTTGTTTTCGTAAGGTTTCCGGAAATTCTTGAAATTATCCTGCGTAGCCATCAAGAAGGCGTCTATGCGCAATTTCAGCTTCCCCTCATTCACCAGCGTATCTATGATTTTCAGGGGCAGATAATCCTCATCCGCATCGCAGACGGCGGTAAGGCCGTATTTGAAACACTCTTGCTGGGCGGCCAGAAAAATATCTTTCATTTCCCGGGGGCCGTATTCAGCGATCGTCCGGAAGGCATTCGCCATATTCTCCATAAAGATACCGGTAAACCGGCCGTCCTTTACCGGAGCTTCCTCCTTGTTCAGATTCTCATCTTGCGGATCCAGCCCCATTTTCCTAATGGCGGCTTCGTTAGCCAGCACGGCATGGAAATCGATCCGGGACAGCACCACCGGGATATCGGGAAACATCCGGTTGAGCTGTGTATTGTCGGGAAACCGCTTGTCTTCCCACAGGTTCTGATCCCATCCGTCTCCTACCAGAAAACGCCTGTCGGGATTTTCCTTATATGCCTTCTCCAACCGCCTGAGAATCTCATCGAAAGAGGAGGCTTTCCTCAGGTCCACGTTCAACAGCCCCTTTCCCATTTCGGACAAATGGCAATGGGCGTCCATCAGACCGGGATAAACCGCACCCCCTTCGAAATCCATTTTGTTTTTACTTTCATATCCCGACAAAATCTCGTCCGTACTTCCCACGGCCACGAATATACCGTCCCGTACGGCAAATGCCTGCGCTACGGTAAAAGCGGAATCGACCGTATAAATCCTTCCGTTATACCCGATAAAGTCTGCCGATTGTTTCATACTGCAAGAAAATAAGGCGACAGCGGCGGCCGCCAGCGCCATTCCGTTTTTTAAATTATTCATTATCCGGTTCATTTAACGTAAGCCAACCGCCCTATACATTTATTTCAAGGACGGATCGCTCACGACAAACATACATATAAATAAGGGAAAATCAAAGCTCTTTACGCAGGCGGGCGATAGGGATGTTAAGCTGTTCCCGGTACTTGGCTACGGTACGCCGCGCCACTATATACCCTTTCCCCTGCAGAACCCCCACCAATTCCTCGTCCGTAAGCGGCTTGTTTTTATCCTCCTGATCCACGCTCTCGGCGAGTATTTTCTTGATTTCCCGCGTAGATACCTCCTCCCCTCTCTCGGTCATCAGCCCCTCGGAAAAGAAATATTTCAACGGGAAAATGCCGAAAGGAGTCTGTATGTACTTGCAATTGACCACTCTGGAGATTGTAGAGATATCCAGTCCGGTTTTTTCCGCTATGTTTTTCAAAACCATCGGCTTGAGCTTGGTCTCATCCCCTTCCATGAAATATTCCCGCTGGAAATCGATAATGGCGTTCATAGTATTCTGCAAAGTATTCTGCCTCTGCTTGATAGCCTCTATAAACCATTTGGCCGAATCGAGTTTTTGCTTAACGAAACTGGCGGCCTCCTTGCCCTCCCTGTTATTGCTTCCCGAGGCTTTCATCAACAGGTCGGCATATCGCTTGTTGACCCTCAGCTCCGGCACGGAAAACTTGGGCATGCTCATAATCAGTTCCCCGTCTTTCTCTTCCAATATGAAATCCGGCACGATCTGCTGGGCCTGCTCGATATAGGAATCGTCTATCTGGCCTCCGGGACGGGGATTCAGCTTGACGATCTCATCCACCGCCTCTTTCAATTCCTCCTGCGTAATCCCCATTTTGGAAATGATCTTGGGATAATGCTTCTTGGTGAACTCCGGAAAATAATCGGTCAGAATGGTTTCCGCTATCTCCTGGCTCGGGGTTCTGTTTTTGGCCCGTATCTGGAGGATCAGGCACTCCTGCAAATTTCTCGCCCCTATCCCGACAGGCTCGAATTCCTGTATGATATGCAAGATCTTCTCCAGTTCTTGCGGAGAGGTCTCTATATTCAACCGGAAGGAAATATCATCCGAAAGCGAATCCAGGTCCCTGCGCAGATAGCCGTCGTCATCCAAGCTCCCGATAACGAACAGTGCGATGGTGCGTGTGCGTTCATCCAATCTTTTATACCCTAACTGCATTTCCAGGCTCTGATGAAAGCTCTCCTTTACCGAAAAAGTATTGTATTGGGGCTTGAGATCCTTTCCCTGATTGTTTACATATAGTTTATAAGAGGGGGTGGGATCGTCGGCAGGGTATTCGCTTAAAGAAACGTTCTTGGTCCTTTCCTCTTCTTCCGCATCCTGACTGTCGGTGATTTCGTCCAGCACCGGATTCTCTTCCAGCTCTTTCTTTATGCGTTGTTCCAATTCGAGGGTCGGCAACTCCAGCAATTTTATAGTCTGTATCTGGAGAGGCGATAACTTTTGTAATATTTTTTGCTGTAAACCCTGTTTTAACATAGTTACAAAGATACAATTTTTTTTATTTAACTTAGCATCCGTTAAATTCAGCAAGCAATGGAAACCCCTCCGCATACCTTCAGCATAGATATAGACCAGGTAATCGCATCCAAAAGCCGTAAGTTAGCAAAATACACGCCGAAATTTTTAACCGCTTATCTCAAGCGGACGATCCATCAGGATGAAATCAATCGGCTGCTGGCCGCTAACCGGGACAGTACGGGAGCGGAATTCGCTGTAAACATTTTGCGGGATTTAAATGTTTCCTGCCGCGTAAAATTTATCGACAAAGAGGCATTGGACACCGGGGGCAGGTATATTTTCGCATCCAACCATCCGTTAGGAGGCCTGGACGGTCTGATTCTCATATCGGAATTGGGAAAAACCTTCGGCGGGATCAAATTCGTGGTAAACGATCTGCTGATGAATATAAAACCGCTGGAGCCTCTTTTCGTACCGGTGAACAAGCACGGGAAAATGAACCGGGAATACCTGCAGCTTATCAATGCCGCCTACGCGTCCTCCGACCAGATCCTTTATTTCCCCGCCGGCCTTTGCTCGCGCCTGATCAAAGGGACGATTACCGATCTGCCCTGGCAGCCCAGTTTTGTCAAACAGGCCCTCCGGTACGAAAGGAGTATCGTCCCGGTATATTTCAGCGGTCGGAACTCCGATTTTTTTTACCGGCTGGCCAGATTTCGCAAATTTTTAGACATCAAATTCAATCTTGAAATGTTATATCTTCCCGATGAGATGTTCAGGCAAAAAAACACTACCTTTGACGTTGTAATCGGAAAGCCTGTTCCCGTCGGGGACCTGAAAGGGAAAAATCCGGCCGAATGGTGCGGAATCATCCGCGAGAAAGCTTATTCTTTAAAACAGTACATTTATGGAACCGATCATCCCGCCAATAGACAGGGCTCTGCTGATGAAAGAGCTCACCAAAGATAAATTCATCCGGGAAACCCGCAAGGGAAACAACTTCCTTTACGAGGTAACCGCGCACGATTCACCCAATGTCATGCAGGAGATAGGACGTTTGCGGGAAGTATCTTTCCGGATGGCCGGCGGTGGAACGGAAAAAGCGGTGGATATCGACCACTTCGATACGGACCCCCACGAACCTTACCGGCAACTGATAGTCTGGGACCCGAAAGATCAGGAAATCATCGGAGGATACCGGTATATAAACTGCGGGGGGCTGGATATGGAGAAAATGGCTACCAAGGAATTATTCCATTTCTCTCCCGAATTTATCAACGAGTACCTTCCGTTCACGATAGAATTGGGCCGTTCGTTCATCCAACCGAACTATCAGAGTACCAATCTGAAACGCAAAAGTCTCTATGCGCTCGACAATTTATGGGATGGTCTGGGGGCTTTAGTGGTAAAATATTCGAACATCCGGTATTTTTTCGGTAAAGTGACCATGTACACCTCCTATAACACCCGGGCCCGGAACCTGCTGCTGCATTTTCTCCTCAAATATTTTAACGACAGCCAGAATTTAGTAGTGCCCATCACGCCTCTGAAATGCGATACGGACAACCCGTATTTCGTGGAGCTGTTTAAAGGGCTGGATTATCATCAGGGATACAAGGTCCTGCAAAAAGAGATCAAAAACAACGGAGAGCATATACCGCCGCTGATCAATTCCTACATGAATCTTTCCCCTTCCATGAAAGTATTCGGAACCGCCATCAACGAAGGGTTCGGGGGCGTGGAAGAAACCGGAATCCTGGTAAATATCCCCGATATCTATCCGGAAAAAATAGAACGCCATGTTACGCCGCTGAAAATATGGGCGAAAAAAGTCCGGAACAAATGGTGGAAAAAGAAATAAGGAGAAAATCTATTCCAACGGCGTATAATTGATGATATCCTTCACCACAAAGGCTTTCGGATATGATTCCCGGATGAGCTGCAAAGCCCGCAGGGCATCCGATTTGGTCCTGAAATCGCCCGCGGCAACCTTGAAATAAGGATTCGTATAGCTCCGGTAAACGGGTATGGAAGGGAAATCGTTCATAAACGATTTTTCCACTTCCTCGGACAGTCCCCGGGCGTTTTGCTTATTGTCGAAAAAAAGCCGGATCCGGTAACCGTGCAGCTTTTTCTCCGCGTTTTTCCCCAGATGTACATAAAAGGCGGTATCTACCGCTACGCTTCTGTGCAGATCCACTTTCGCCCCCGGACCCGTTTCTATCAATCTGCATATATCTGCGCCGAACAAAGTGGAATCCAACAGCGGAGCCTTGTAAACGGAATCCGGCATTACGGTTTCGGCGCCGGCAGGGACGTTCTGGGCGTCCAAAAGGGCGCAACAGCCGGTAAAAAACAAAAGAGCCGTATAAAAAAATATATTTTTCATCATTCGTTATCTGATTTTTACGTGTTTCAACACTCTGTCCAGCGCGATATTGTCGATCTTGAAATTTTTCTTTATTCCGTGACTCCGGACAGTCGTCTTCAAATTCAGTTTGAACTCTTCAGGATTCCACGACTGGATATCCAGCCCCATTACCAGCACCGCTAAAGGATCCAGCAGATGTATTCTGCACTTTATAACGGTTTCCTCCCGGGAAAGGGGGTGAACTACGGCCTCTTCCAACAGGGAGACCTCTGCAAAACGGGTGTCGTCCCTGAATAAAGTTCCCTGAATATCGGTAATGGTAAAGGTGGATTTCGTAGGATTATTTACCAGCACTTTCAATTGCAGATCCGCCTTGGATGCGGAAACCAACCTGATCTTTTGGAGGCGTACGTCTTCTACTTCCACTTCGCGGTATTTGGAGCAACCGCCCAGTACGGCCGCAAGGAGCAGAGTCAGTATCAAAAATTTTCTCATTCATCTATCTTTTGCGGTAACAAAGTTATAAAAAACTTATCTTTGCAGAATAATTATTTACAAATGGATAACAAATTTTGTTCCGTAAAGCCCCTCCGGGATAATACGCTGCCGCAGGTATTTATCGAGACCTACGGCTGCCAGATGAATGTGAATGACAGCGAGGTGGTTTTATCCGTTTTGCAGAGGGCCGGATATTCTATATGCGATCATTTAAAGGATGCGGATATCATTCTGATCAATACCTGCTCTATCCGCGACAATGCGGAACAACGGGTGTGGGGACGGCTGGATGTTTTCCTCCAGGAAAAGAAAAGCCGCAAGGGAGTAATCGTAGGAGTACTCGGGTGCATGGCGGAACGGCTTAAGGAGGAATTGCTCCGGCATCCCGCCGTAGATATAGTGGCCGGTCCGGATGCCTATCGGGACATACCTAAATTGATTGCGGCCCTGAAAAGCGATGCAGGCAAACAGATCAACACGCTGCTTTCCCATGAAGAGACCTATGCGGATATTTCTCCGGTGCGGATGGACAAGAACGGGGTATCGGCATTCATTTCCATTATGAGGGGATGCAATAACATGTGTTCCTATTGCGTGGTGCCTTACGTGAGGGGCGCCGAAAGAAGCAGGGACCCGGAAAGCATCATACGGGAAGCCCAGGAGTTATTCGATAACGGATACAAGGAGGTCAGCCTGCTGGGACAGAACGTGGATTCGTATAACTGGACGGATCCCGACAATCCTACCCGCAGCGTGAATTTCGCCCAGCTGTTGGAGCGGGTGGCGCTGATCGATCCGAGGTTGCGGGTGCGTTTTTCTACCTCCCATCCCAAAGACATGGGAAACGGAGTGTTGTACACCATGGCCATGTATCCGAACATCTGCAATCATATCCATCTTCCGGTCCAGTCGGGAAGCAATGCGATGCTGCTTAAAATGAACCGGAAATATACCCGGGAATCCTATTTGGAGAGGGTGGCCAAAATAAGGGAAATTCTGCCGGACTGCACCATCAGCACCGATATAATCGCCGGATTCTGCGGCGAGACGGAGCAGGATCACCGCGACACGCTTTCCCTGATGGAAGAGGTAAGATTCGATTCCGCTTTCATGTTCCAGTATTCGGAAAGGCCCAATACCAAAGCGGCCCGCCATTTTCCGGACGATGTGCCGCCGGAAGTGAAGACACGCCGGTTGAACGAGATTATCGAATTGCAAAACCGGCTGTCGTTGGAAAGCAATCAAAAAACCCTCGGAAAAACTTTCGACGTGCTGATTGAAGGGATATCGAAACGGTCGGACCGGCAGCTTATCGGGAGGACGCCCCAGAACAAGGTGTGCGTTTTTGATGCGGAGGGTCATACGATCGGCGGCTATGCGAAAGTCCGGATCCATTCCTGTACCTCGGCCACTCTGATGGCGAAAATTGCGGAAGAGGAGCCTAAGCATGCAGGGACTCTTAAAATCAAAGAGAAAATCAAGGATATTCTCGGAGAGAGGCACCCCGGAAAAAAGGAATAATTTTTGCAGGCGAATCTGTCGGGATACCCAGTTGCAACCATTAAATAAATATTAGTTTATAAATTACAACCTTAAAAATGAGAATAATATGACAAAAATGAAAACCGTATATAAGGGAGGCTTGAGAACAGAGATCGAGCACCTTCAGTCAGGTACTAAAATCATTACGGATGCCCCGTTAGACAATCACGGCAAAGGGGAATCTTTTTCTCCGACAGACCTGTTCGCCTCTTCGTTAGGAAGCTGCATGCTGACCATCATGGGAATTTCCGCACAATCTTACGGTTTTTCCTTGGAAGGAACTACCATAGAGACAGAGAAAATCATGGGTACCGATCCCCGCAGAGTTGTGGAGCTGAAACTCGATATTACATTTCCTAAAGGAAACAATTATACCCCTCAGCAAAAAAGGGTAATCGAATCTGCAGCAAGAAGTTGTCCGGTAGCCAACAGCGTGCATCCGGATATAAAAAAGACGATCACGTTTAATTATTAAACCGGTTTTCCGAAAAAATCCGAAAAGAAATTTTAAAATAAATAAAAATATACCTACCTTCGCGCTCTCCACCGAAAACGAAGGCGGTATGCCCAGATGGCGGAATCGGTAGACGCGCTGGTCTCAAACACCAGTGGAGCAATCCGTGCCGGTTCGACCCCGGCTCTGGGTACAAAGATAGAAGCTAAGTAATTGATAATTCAATACTTAGCTTTTTCTTTTTATCGGAGATGTCCCCAAATTGTTCCCAATCATCCTTATGTATTCCACAAAGATGGGCGTTTACTTCATGCCATCTATTACCTTTAGTATAGAATCGGGCTTTTCTACCATTCGCAATACAGAA
>CANRID010000047.1 GCA_947630665.1 uncultured Bacteroidales bacterium
TATCTCTACGGAAGAGATGCTTTAAGCAAACGGAAACAGTTTGACTATGGAATTGAACGGAATCCTCATCTCATGGAAGACGAAATACAATATAATCAACATCCAGAACTCATCATTAAACTTTATACTATGTTTATGTTAAAAAAATTTGCTATTTTGTCATGCGCTGTCTTTCTGTTTTCAGGGGCAGGGTATGCGGGCCAGCCGGAAACAAGAATCGGGGCATCGACCGATGCAACGTCTTTCCAGCTCCCCACAGGTACAGTCAAGGAAGCTTCAGGCTCTCCTATTGTCGGTGCTTTGGTCGTTGTGAAAGGTACGAACATCAGTGCGACTGTCAACACAGACGGAACATTCTATTTAGACAACGTGAAAAATGGGGACACGATCGAAATATCGTGCATCGGCTACAAAACGAAGGAATTCACATATAACGGCAGCATTATCAACGCCGTTCTCGAGGTAGACTTCCAGTTGTTGGACGAAGTCGTGGTTGTCGGTTACGGTGCCCAGAAAAAGGTAAACCTGACCGGTGCGGTGGCTTCCGTGGATGTAAACAAAACTATCGAAAGCCGTCCTATCACCGATATAGGCCGTGCCTTGCAGGGAGCCATACCGGGATTGACCATCACTACCAACTCCGGTGAAATAGGAGGTGCGCCTACTATCAAGATCCGCGGTAGTATCGGTTCTCCTAACGGCAGCTCCAACCCGTTGATTCTGGTGGACAATGTGGAAATAACGGATATTTCTTTGGTGAATCCCGATGATATCGAAAGCATCTCTGTATTGAAGGATGCCGCTTCCGCTTCCATCTACG
Organism: uncultured Bacteroidales bacterium; assembly: GCA_947630665.1. Classification (GTDB taxonomy): domain Bacteria; phylum Bacteroidota; class Bacteroidia; order Bacteroidales; family UBA932; genus Egerieousia. The sequence continues at coordinate 821 of CANRID010000047.1, forward strand.
GTGCCCGTGGCGCATTCGGCGTATTGCTGATTACCACCAAATCGAAAAGCAAACATGAACACATGTCTGTAAAATATACCAATAACTTTGCATGGCGTACGCCGACCAAGACTCCTGAACAACTTCCGGGATGGCAACAGGCCGATATAAACCTGCAAGGTGTAATAAATCAGAGTAAAGGTGCTACCGCATTCTACGATGTAGTGGGCAACATGCGTGTAGATGCCCAGCATGTACAGAAAATGAAGGATTACTGGAACCAATACGGTTACGGTGACCAGTTCGGTCGTGAAATGGAATTGGGCCGCGACTTCGAATTCCGCGATGGCGGTATGTTCTTTATCCGTACCTGGGACTGGTATGATGAATACATCAAGAACTGGTCGCCGCAGCAGACCCATAGCCTTACTGTCAACGGCGGCAACGGAAGGACCAATTACAATGTCGCTTTAGGTTATCTGAACCAGTCCGGTATGATGAAAATCAATTCGGATGAGTACACGCGTTATAATGCCAACGCCTCTTTGAACTCCGACCTAAGCAAATACGTGTCTATCCGTGCGGGTGTGATGTTTACCCATTCCGATTATGACAAGCCGTTCAATTACAACACGGATTTGTATGACCAGATGTATTATCTGTACCGCTGGCAGCCGATGATGCCTTACGGTACTTTCGAAGGCAAGGAATTCCGCAATGCCCTGACTGAACTCAAGACCGCTCCTACTACGACCCAAGGACGCGATTATCTTCGTCTGACAGGTGGTGCGACAGTAAAACCGATTGAAGATCTGTCAATCGACATAGACGTTGTCTACAGTACTGTGGAAAGCCGCTATAATAAATACGGTACACCGAGTTTGACCAGCGGTTATAACATCTTCTCTGCCGTTCCGTCTGTAGAGTCATTGCGCAGCGGCTACGGCAACTACCTGGCGGCTGCCTCTTATGACTATGTATATCAGGAAACCGGCCGCACGGAATATCTGACGGCCAATTTCGTGGGAACTTACGCCAAACGTTGGGGAGATCATGACTTCAAGGCGATGGTCGGTTCCAGTCTCGAAAAGAGCGAATACAAATATTTCTGGGCACAACGCAAAGGCCTGCTCGACCCCGGGAAACCGGAATTGAATCTGGCCACAGGCGACCAGACTACAAGTTCTTCGCATACATGGTGGTCTGTAGCAGGTTTCTTCGGACGTATCAATTATTCTTATAAAGACCGCTACCTGCTGGAATTGAACGGGCGTTACGACGGTTCGTCCCGTTTCCCTTCAGGCAATCGCTTCGGTTTCTTCCCGTCGATGTCTGCAGGTTACCGTATTTCAGAGGAACCTTTCATGCAGGCGTTGAAACCTTATTTGAGCAATTTGAAAATCCGTGGTTCCTGGGGTATGATCGGTAACCAGGATGTCGGTACCGACCGTTATGTTTCCACACTGTCCACTGTTACCGACAGCTGGATTATCGATGGACAGCAAGTGAAATCGACAGGGGAACCTACTATCGTGTCTTCCGCACTTTCATGGGAAAAGGTCGCTACACTCGACTTTGGTGTGGACGCCCGTTTCTTCAATGACGATCTGGGAATAACGTTCGACTGGTACAACCGTACCACCAGCGATATCTTGACGACTGCCAATCTGCCTTCTACATTGGGTGCCTCCGCTCCGTATGAAAACATGGGCGAGATCCAGACCAAAGGATGGGAACTGGCCATCGACTATCGCCACACGTTCAAGAATGGTCTGAACTTCGGCGTAACGGCTTCCCTCGCCGATGACCGGACTGAAGTAACCAAGTGGACATACAATACCGCGATTCCTTCTTACGATGCCACCGGATGGTGGGCAACGAGCGCCTATAAGGAAGGTATGGTTTTGGGTGATATCTGGGGCTTGGAGTTCGACCGTTTCCTGACAGAAAATGACTTTAATGCCGATGGTACTCTGAAAGCCGGTCTGCCTGATCAGACTCAGGTATTCCCTGCCAATTATCAGTTCGCTCCCGGCGATGTGCTTTATAAAGACCGTGACGGTGACGGTGAGATCATAAAACAAACAGCTACCGACAAGGACGGAGATCTTTGCATTATCGGTAACGCCCTGCCACGTCTGCAGTTCGGTTTTAATCTGTATGCCAACTGGAAAGGTTTTGATATAAGCATGTTCTTCCAAGGTGTAGCCAAGAGGAAACTTTGGGCGGCAGGTAACCAGGTATTACCGGGCTTTACTGCCGGCGAGCCTTACTACAAAGGAGCTGAAGATTATTGGACTCCTGAAAATCCCGATGCTTTCTATCCGCGTCCGATGGTTTACAGTCAGGCTGCTTCGGGTAACTTCAGCGTGAACGACCGTTATTTGCTGAATATGTCCTATCTGCGTCTGAAGACATTGACCGTGGGTTATTCACTTCCTAAAGCTTGGTTGAACAAAATCAAAGTGCAAGGTGTGCGTGTTTATTTCACAGGAGAAAACCTTTTCACTATCGACGGTGTGAAACCTGCCATCGACCCGGAAATCGGTATACGTACTGCCGGCGGAAGCAGCGACCAGCGTAACTTCGGCCGTAGCTACCCGTATCAAAAGACAGTGTCATTTGGTATTCAACTAAGTTTGTAATCTAATACAATTGCAATTATGAAAAAGAAGAATTTATTATACATCGTTTGTGCATTGGCCATGATTTCGCTCTGCGGTTGCGATGATTTTTTGGATAAAGATCCGCAGGACAAGCAGACCAATGACACTTATTGGCAGAATGAAACTTCCTTACGTACTTATGCGCAGGATTTCTATTCCTCTTACTTCAAAGGATACGGCACTGACTATACTGTGTTTGCCGGTTATTTTTCCGGAGATGACTATACGGACGATTTTATCAATCTGAACAATGCGAATACGAACGGCGCCGGATACATTTACTTCCCTACTTCCTCCACTACGGACTGGAACAGCAGGACGGAGACCTGGTCGAACAATTACGGTATTATCTATAAAGCCAATGTCATGATCGAAAAGATTCCGGACATGAACATTTCTGACGAAGCGAAAAGACACTGGGAAGGTATAGCACGCTACTTCCGTGCAATGGCCTACAGCGAACTGGCGAAGTATTACGGCGGCGTCCCTTATTACGACAAGGTGACAGACCCGTCAGATGAGGATCTTTATAAAGACCGTGATTCTTATTTGCTGATAGCACAGAAAATACTGGAGGATTTCCAGTATGCATTAGACAATGTACGTACGGATGACACGAAACTTCAGGTCAACAAATACGTAGTGGGTGCGTATATGTCACGCGAATTGCTGTATCATGCCACATGGCTGAAATATCACGGAACTTCAGTAGGCCCCGGCTCACAACAGGTGTCAAACGATGATATCAAGAACCTGCTGCAGGGAGCAATCAATGGTGCCGAGACTGTGATGAACTCCGGTAAATATTCGATAGGCAATACTTACAATGCTTTGTTTACTACGGACGATTTGGCCGACAATCCTGAAATTATCTGGTATCGTGAATATACAAGCGGTCTGACAATGAATGCTTTGATGTCTTACAACGGCCCGGAGAACCAGACTCAGGGAGGTGTTACACAGGATGTGATCAACGCTTATCTTTGCAGTGACGGTCTGCCGATAGGCCAGTCGCCACTTTATAAAGGCAAGGATGACCCGAGTATCAAGAACTCATTCCAGAATCGTGACCCGCGTTTGTATCAAACCATCACCGATACGCTTCGCATTATGAGTGCCATTGGTACAAAATATGCTAAAGGCGGTACATCGCCGACAGGATATCCTACCAAGAAATTCCTGAACGAAGAATGGTTTGCCGCAGATTCACCTTATTGTCAGAATCGTCAGAGTCCGGCTGATGCTCCATGTATCCGCTATGCAGAAGTGTTGCTGAACTATGTGGAGGCACGTTATGAAATCGCCCAAGTAGGTGGTAGCGCTTTTGTACAGAAAGACCTTGACGAGTCTATCAATAAACTCCGTGGCCGCCAGCTGACCAAGTTTCAAGAAACCGAATCCAAGACAATGCCGACGGTTAGTCTGAATGGCAACGGATTGTCTGTGAACGGAACCGTTATCGACGATCCTGCCCGTGACAAGAGTGTCAATCCTATTTTATGGGAAATCCGTCGCGAACGTCGTATTGAATTGATTATGGAAGGCCGCCGTGGTGAAGACCTCCGTCGTTGGGCCAAATTCGAATATCTGAACTCGGAAGATGCGAATGGTAATCCGTCCATGTCCTTCTTGGGTGCTTATGTCGATATGAAAGATTATCCGGGAATGTCTTCAAAAGATGATGCCGGCAATAGAGTGCTCTATCTGTTCGATCCGAATAATCCGGGCAATGAGGACAGTGAAAAAGGATATATTCATTATCTCCGCGAAAAAGGGCTTCGTGTATTTAAGGCAGGCGACCTGAATTCAGAGCGTTACTATTTACGGGCCATCCCGACTTCACAGCTTACCATTTATGAAAATAAAGGCAAGGTGTTGACCCAGAACCCAGGCTGGTAAACCTTAACGTAGATTATAAAAAGCAGGAAGGCATCTTTTCAGATGCCTTTCCTTTTTTATTATACCGCCAGATGATTGTTCATCCTTCTTAAGGTCATTCTTCTTAAGCCCCCGGCAAGGTGCCGGTAAACTTAGCCACTTTTTCCTTGGCGTACGGCAGACGGATTGTCAGAGTCTTTTTGTTTCCCGACGGGGCATCGTACATCGCATCCAGCATAATCGCCTCGCAAATGGACCGCAGGCCCCGAGCGCCCAATTTATATTCTATGGCCGTATCTACGATAAACTCTAATACATCGTTCTCTATTTTCAAGGCGATGCCGTCCATTTCAAACAATTTCACATATTGTTTTATGAGGGCATTCTTAGGCTTGGTCAAGATATCCAGCAGCGCGGCACGATCCAGCGGATGCAGATACGTCAGTACCGGGAGCCTCCCGATAATCTCAGGTATCAGCCCGTAAGAACGCAGATCCTGGGGCGCCACATATTTAAGCAAATCATCTTTATCTATATGGGCCGTTTTTTTCTGCACTCCGTAACCCACTACCTGAGTATTGAGCCGCTGGGCGATCTTGCGCTCGATTCCTTCGAAAGCGCCGCCGCAAATAAACAGGATATTGGTGGTATCCACGGCGATCATCCGCTGTTCGGGATGCTTGCGGCCTCCCTGGGGCGGTACGTTCACGATGTTGCCCTCCAGCAATTTCAGCATCGCCTGCTGCACTCCCTCTCCCGACACATCGCGCGTAATGGACGGATTATCGCTCTTGCGGGCGATTTTATCTATCTCATCGATAAATACGATTCCTTTCTGCGCCCTTTCCACATCATAATCCGCATCCTGAAGCAACCGGGTGAGAATGCTTTCCACGTCCTCCCCTACATATCCCGCTTCGGTCAGCACCGTGGCATCTACTATGGTAAAAGGGACGTTCAGCATCCGGGCGATGCTCCGGGCCAGCAAAGTCTTGCCCGTACCGGTAGGTCCCACCAGCAAGATATTCGACTTTTCCAGATCCAGGTCCTCCCCTTCTTTGCCGGCGGCATATCCTATTCTTTTATAATGATTATACACCGCTACGGATAGGAACTTCTTGGCTTCCTCCTGCCCTATTACATAATTATCCAGAAACGCCGTAATTTCCCGGGGTTTCATCAGCGACCCCTTTCTTTCTCCGGAATGTCTCTTTTTTAATTTCGCCACTTCTTCCAAGACGTATTCATTGGCCTGCCGGGCGCAGTCGCTGCATATATAAGCACCGAATTGTCCGGCGATCAGCATGCTCACTTCATCTTTGCCCCTTCCGCAAAAAGAACAGAATTCGTCTTCGTATTTTTTCGCCATATTTTCTCCCGATTAAACCCTGATTATACTATTTTTCGCGTTTGCTCTCGCCTTTATGGGATTTGGTCAGTATCTCGTCTATCATTCCGTACGCAAGAGCTTCCTTGGAGGTCATCCAGTAGTCCCGATCCGCATCTTTCTCAATCTGTTTGAAGGTCTTGCCCGTATGCTGACTGAGTATTTCATACAATTCTTTTCTGCATTTGAGAATTTCCCGGGCTGCGATTTCGATATCGGCCGCCTGTCCTTCGGCGCCTCCCAGCGGCTGGTGGATCATCACCCTGGAATGCGGGAGCGCACTCCGTTTCCCTTTTTCGCCGGCTGCCAGCAATACGGATGCCATAGAAGCGGCCATTCCCGTACAGATAGTCGCGACATCGGAACTTACTAACTGCATGGTGTCATAAATGCCCAATCCGGCCGATACGGATCCCCCGGGAGAATTAAGATATAGCTGTATATCCGATGTGGAGTCGGTAGAATCCAAGAATAAAAGCTGCGCCTGGATAATATTGGCCACATCATCGTAAATAGGAACGCCTAAAAATATGATGCGGTCCATCATCAATCTGGAGAATACATCCATTACCGCCACATTCATCTGTCTTTCCTCTATAATGGAAGGGTTCAGGTACGCCGCGCTTACGGACGAAAAACGGTGTAATGCCAGGGAACTGATTCCCCTATGTTTTACTGCGTATTTTTCAAATTCAGAGGCCATAATATCTTATTTTTAATCATTTATCAAATTAATCATCAGGACCCGACGGGTCCAAACTTCAATTACAAAAATTACTCCATACCGGAGAAGCTGTCGGGATACTTATGAGAAAATAAAAGGTGCCGGGAAATTCATCCTGGACACCTTTCATATCTTCGGCAGGGAACTTCCTAATCGGCGAGTTTCCGCAATTCCTCGATAGTAATATCCTTGGATTCCAGCGTTACAGCACTCTTTACATAGTCCAGCGCCATATCTTCTTCCGCTTTTTCGTAAATTCTCCTTCTTTCCTTTTCATTCGAAAGGATAGATTCCGCATACGTATTCAGCTGCTCTTCCGGAACATCGTTCAGCCCGTACATGGCGAACTGATAGCGGGCTATCTTTTTGGCTTCTTCCTGCAAATCCTCTTTTTTAACGGTCAGTTTCTGCTGCTGCATAATGAACTGGCGGATCATCTGCCAACGGAAATCTTTCAGGAACAAAGCGAAATCCTTCTCAATGTCTTCCATGGAGAATTTTCCTTCGTTAATAGTGTAAAGCCATCTCTTAAGAAACGCCTCCGGCAAAACGATATTCGTTTTATCGAACAAATACTGCCGGGCATCCAGCATAAAACGGTAATCGCTTTCCTGTCCGTATTCCGATGTAAGCCTTTCCTCGATTTTGGCATCGAACTCCGCCTCCGATTTCACTACATCCTTTCCGAACAGGCGGTCGTACAGATCCTGGTTTTGCTCCGCCTCCACGAAGGTTTTCACCTCCTTGATGGTCACCTCCCAGTCGGGATCGATCCCTGCCAGCTCCTCTTTTTTGACTTTCAGCAAAGCCGCACGGTCGGTTTCATTTACAAAAGCCTTGTTTACATTCAACATAAATGTTTCACCCGGTTTTTTCCCGATAAATTTCTTTTTAATGGTTTTGTCCTCGATACTTCTCAGGGTAATATAAGTGCCTTCCACTTTTGTCTCCCCCTGTTGCAGATCCGCAATGATAAAATCGTCCTCTTTTACCGCATCGGTATTTTCCAGTTTCCCGAATTGCTTGAGCATATTGGACTTGTAAGATTTTTTCGCCTCCTCCGAAACCGTTACGTTATAAGAAACGATCCGGTCGTCTTTAGAGAGCGTGAAATCGATCGCGGGGGCCAGCGCCAGATCGAACACGAATTCGAAATCTTCCTGATTATCCCAATCGATGGGTTTCTGAGCCTCTGACGGCAGAGGTTCGCCCAGAATATTCAGTTTGTTCTCTGTAATATAATTGTTCAAGGACTCGGAAATTACCGTATTCACCGCATCCGCCAAAGCGGCCCCTCCGTGCATTTTTTCAATTAAGGACATAGGAGCCATTCCCTTGCGGAAACCTTTGATATCGGTCTTTCTCCTGTAATCCTTCAGTGCTTTCGTCTTTTTCTCCGCGTAATCCTCTTTAGCGACATGAAGAGTCAATGTGAAATTCAAGTCGTCGGCTTGTTGTTTTCTAATTTCCATGTTATGTTTATATCTTGATTATTTTCCGAAAAACAGTTTGCAAATGTATGTATTTTACGCTGAATTAGCAAAACCATGGGCGCGATGCCGGACAATTTTACATAATCGGCTATCGGCCAATAATAAAAAACGACCGGCAAGACTTTAGTACGGAAAGTTAACGAAATCTTTGTACCTCTTTTGTGCTTCAAATAAACAGAAAAGCCTTAATTCTATGATATTAAATCATTTAAGAATTAAAGCTCTTTGTGCGGGCGAAGGGACTCGAACCCCCACGCCGTAAGGCACTAGATCCTAAGTCTAGCGCGGCTACCAATTACGCCACGCCCGCATTTTTTCAGAAAATGTGAAAGAAAGGTGCAAAGGTATAATTTTTTTATAAATTCCCAAACCCTTTTCCCTTCGACATTAACTCTTTCCGTGCTTCCGCGCCAATTTCCCGGCTACTCTTTTGCAAACCGTACCACCGCCCAGTTATCTTCGGATTCCTGGGAAACTTTCCGGAGTCCGCACCGGGAAGCCTCCTTCTCGAGCAACGGAATATCCTCTGTGTAAAAGCCGCTGCAAAGCAGGCACCCGTCGGGACGCATCCCCCGCGAATAAGTGGACAAATCCTCCAGCAGGATATTGCGGTTGATATTGGCCAGAATTACATCATATTTTCCGGTCTGAATAAGAGAGGCGTCCCCGCATACCACCTTGATCGCGCCGGCAAGCCGGTTCCGACGGCTGTTCTCCGTAGCCGAATCCGCTGCCGTCCTGTCTATATCTATGGCGTGGACGGGACGACCAGCTCCCATTTTCGCAGCCAGAATTGCCAGGATCCCTGTCCCCGTACCCATGTCCAACACTTGTTTTCCCCGGAATTTCATTTGAAGCATGGTCCTTATCATCAGCGAAGTAGTCTGATGATGCCCTGTTCCGAATGCCATTTTAGGATCGATACGTATATTATATTTGGTCAAAGGAAGCCCCTTGTGAAAACCGGCTTTCACAGTACACAAGTTCCCGATAACTATGGGATCGAAATTAGCCTCCCATATTCTGTTCCAGTTCTGGGACGGAATCAGAGAATAGGTATAGGAAAGACCGAAATCCCCGCCATTGTCGAAATAGCTTAAAACGCATTTCAGACGATGGGCCGAAAAATCTTTCTGCGGAATATATCCTTTCAGATAAGGAGCTTCCACGGAAAAACTCTCGAACCCCACTTCATCCGTCATGGCTATCACCAATTCCGCATACTCCTCTTTAAAAGGAGTGATCTCCATACAGACTTCAATATAATCCATCCCTTGCACTTATCTTTAGAACGACTTTCTTACCGATATCAGAAAGATCGGGCGATAGCCAAAAATTCATCGGCAACTAAAGAAGCCCCTCCGATCAGTCCGCCGTCGATATCTTCGCAGGCAAACAATTCCTTTGCGTTGGACGGTTTGCAGCTTCCGCCGTACAAAATGGAAATTTCTTCCGCCAAGGCTCCGAATTTCCCGGCCAGCGTTTTACGGATATGAGCATGTATCTCCTGCGCCTGGCTGCTGGTGGCAGTCTTTCCGGTCCCGATAGCCCAGACAGGCTCATAAGCCACAATCACCCGTGACATCTGCTCCGGAGAAAGCGTGAACAACACCTCCCGGATTTGCGAATCCACCACTTCGAAATGCTTTCCGGCTTCCCGTTCCTCGAGTTTCTCCCCTACGCAATATATAGGAGAAAGCCCTTGCTCCAAAGCCAACTCTATTTTTTTTACTAACTTTTCATGAGTCTCGCCGTAATACTCCCTTCTTTCGGAATGTCCTAAAATCACATACTCCACATTCACGGAAGAAAGCATTTTTGCAGAAACCTCTCCGGTATAAGCCCCTTTTTCATGATCGGCGCAATTCTGTGCGCAAAGCCCGATACCCGAGCCCGCAATCGCCTTCCTTACGCATGACAAATGAGTAAAAGGAGGTGCGATAATCAGTTTAACTCCGGCCGGTACGCTTGAAACGCCCGCCGCCACTTGTCCGGCCAGTTCCTCACCTTCCGGAACGGTCTTGTTCATTTTCCAGTTTCCTGCAACTATTTTCTTTCTCATGATAATATAAAATTAAAACTCTTTTTTCCGGGGGCAAATTTACCGTTTTTTATATTTATAACAAAAAGCTCCGGCAAGTTTCCGAGAAAGAGGAGAACGAAAACAAAGAAGACATGAAATCATCGCATTTATATCATACCGATACACGACCGATTACAGAGTTGCCCGGCCTGTCGGGATAAATAAATGAAATACAATAATATATAATAGTCGAAACAGGCTATTGTAAAACAGCACGTCAGATAGTATATAAGATTTCCTACTTGCGTCCTTTTTTGTAAAGTTCACGAATGGCTTTTCCCAACCGCTTGACGCCTTCCGTAATTCCTTCGTCATCCATAAACGAGAAGTTTACCCGCAAAGTATTCTTTCCGGTGCCATCGCAATAGAACGCCTCTCCTATGACAAAAGCCACGTTTTCCCGGATAGCCAGATGGAACAATTCCTTGGCGTCATATCCCTCCGGAAGAGTGATAAACAGGAACAATCCTCCGGACGGCCGGGTCCAGGACACACCCTCAGGCATCTCTTTTTCCAGACATTCCAACATAAGATCCCTTTTATGGCGGTACAATTCGATAGTTTTTTTCAGATTCTTTTCAAACAGCCCGCTTTGCATATATTTGGCAGCTACCGCCTGATTGAAAGGAGGCGAACACAAATCGGCCGACTGCTTGGCGACATTGTATTTGGCGATTATCTCGACAGGAGCCAGCACCCATCCCAAACGGAATCCCGGCAGAAATGTCTTGGAGAATGTACCCAAGAGAATCGTCCTTTCCGGAGCCAGGGAAGTCAGCATAGTCTGCGCTTTGCCCTCAAACCGGATTTCCCGGTACGGACTGTCCTCCACAATAATCAGATCATATTTGCGGGCCACTTCCACCACATATTTCCGCTGATCCATATCCATGGTAACTCCCGACGGGTTCTGGAAATCGGGAATGGCATAAATGAATTTCGGTTTTTTACCTCTCTCTATCAGAGTTTTTACCGTGTCCTCCAGTTCCTCATCCTTCTTTATCCCTACCATCATAGCCTGGCAAGCGCTGAAAGCCTGAAGCGCTCCCAAATAGGAAGGAAGACCGCAGATGACCGCATCGCCCGGATCTATAAAAAGCCTCGCCGTCAGATCGATAGCCTGCTGAGAGGCGGTCGTGATAATAATATTGTCTTTGGTCACATTTATCCCCTGGGCCCTGTAACGTTTGGCTATTTCCTCCCTTAATTCATGATTGCCGTCCGTACCGCCATATTGAAGCACTTTCCTGCCCTGTTCATCCAACACTTCGTCAATCATTTTCCTCAAATCCGAAATAGGGAAAGTTTCCGGATTAGGGAAACCGCCTGCAAATGAAATGACGCCGGGCTGATTTACCACGCTCAAAAGGTCCCGGATAGGAGAACTTTTCATATTCTTTGCATTTCGGGATAAAAAGTCATTTATATTTACTGCCATATCTTTGTTATTTTAATTATCATTACAATCACGCGGCGCCTCGGCATAATCCAAATTTTCATTTGTCTTCTGCTCTCAGTTTGCAGTTTATTCCCGGCATAATACAAACTTAGTGGGTTTGTCTTCTGCGCCGCACCGGATACAAATATAATGATAATCTATAAATAAAAACAATAATTTTATTTTATTTATAAATAAATCGTCCATTTTACATTGCATTTTATTCCCGACAACAAACTTTGATTAACAATCTTAAATAAAACTATTTTCTCCTGAAAAAAGTCGGCAGAAACACTTGTCAGACCCCCTTTATCGCCATCGAAATTTCCTTTGCCGGATATAAAAAGTTTTCCGGTTCCGAATAAATTGCTATCTTTGCAACCGCTCCGGAAAACGCTCTACGCTTTCCGGTCTGCCATATAACGGTCCGGTAGCTCAGCTGGATAGAGCAACAGCCTTCTAAGCTGTGGGTCTTGGGTTCGAATCCCAACCGGATCACAAAAAGGGTCACAAATTCGACATGAGTTTGTGACCCTTTTTCGTGTCCGCAAGCGACGGTCGTACAATTGTTAGAAATTTTACAACTTCCATATTTAGAATGATTTAATACAAATTCAAACTCCAGCCATTAGCCAAAGACAGCATTTGTTAGTTTCGATTTAGCACACTAACTTTGGTACAGATAGTGATCTTGTCAAAATCAAGAAAAGCGATGTTTCGTCGGTCGCCACACATTTGCGACATGGGCCTTGACTAAAGGAGTGGACATATCCACAGTCAGCAAGATGCTCGCACATTCCAGCGTTGCCATGACAGAGAAATACGCCAAAGTACTCCAATCGAGCGTAATCAAAGGTTACAGCATGTTGAAATAAGCTCTTTACTCCCTCTTGTAAAACGATCAAATGGCAAAACAGGTAAGAATATAGATATAATTTTTCCTCTACGCGCGCAAGAAAAAAAATAATTCCTAATCTATCCTAAAAGTCTGGTGATTATTGCAATAGTCAGCTTTTATATCTAACTTTGCTTTTAGAATGACAAAAGAAGAACTTGTAGCACGGCTACGCGACATAGAGTGGGACGATTTTGAGGTCAAGGCCGCGAAGTCTGACCTGCCGAAGAACATTTGGGAAACTGTCAGTGCTTTCTCAAATTGCTCCGGCGGTTGGATTGTGCTTGGCGTGCAGCAGTCCGGTCGCCTGTTTGAGATTGTCGGTGTCGATAACATCGAGAAATTGGAACAGGACTTTTTCGGTACTCTGCGTTCCAAGAAATTCAATGTACCCCTATTTGCTACGCTCCATCGCTACGAGATAGACGGCAAGAATGTCATTGCGTTCTATCTGTTGTCATCCGAGGTCAAGCCTGTTTATTTCGGTTCTCTTGAGAATACGTTTATCCGCATGGGGAGTGGCGATCAACGTGCCACCCAGCAGGAAATAATGTCGATGATTCGCGACCAGTCATTTGGCATCCAGTCGCAGAAATCCATCCCTGATACTAACATCGATATGCTCAACCGCGATGCATTAACCGACTTCCGTGGCGAAGTGCGTCATTGGGGTTTGGTTTCACATCTTGACAGCGTAAGCGATGAGGATTTTTGTAAAGGTGTCGGAATCACCGATCATTCCGGTCAACTGACCTATGGTGGACTGATAATGCTTGGTAAAAGCCCTTACATCTTCAATTTCGTTCCGACCTTCTGTGCCGATTATGTTGAAATACCCGGTACTGGCATGGAGGCAATGACGAACAATTACACATACCGCATTCCTGAACAGCAGAATCTTTGGGAAGCGAGTCGCGTTATCCTCCGTCGTCTCCGCACTCTCGTCAATACTCCTATGGTTGGCATCAACGACCGCGGGCAGTCGGTTGAGGATTTTTCCGAGTACGACATACTACGAGAGGCAATGGCAAACCAGATGGCTCACGCCGACCATTTCAGTCCTCGACGCAGTTGCATTCATGTATTTGACGACCGCATCGAATTCCTTAATCCTGGCGGTATGCCAATGCCGCTGGATGTAATGGAAAGCTCGTTTGAATCCCAACCACGCAATCCGGTAATCGCAAAACTATTCCGTCTTGCACATCTCTCAGAAAATCTCGGTTACGGACTCCACAAACTCAAACGTTGGCAAGAAGTAACTGGTCGCCCTATGCACATTGAGACAACAATCAATTCCGTCAAAGTAACCTTCAGCCTTCAGACCCGCGAAGCGGAAAAGGCTGATGTCGCTAAAAATGTCGCTAAAAATGTCGCTAAAAATGTCGCTAAAAATGTCGCTAAAAATGTCGCTAAAAATGTCGCTAAAAATGTC
>CANRID010000048.1 GCA_947630665.1 uncultured Bacteroidales bacterium
ATTGCCTCGTGCTGGTAGTAGGGATACGCTTCGCGCGCCTGCGTGGCATACCACATGATCCTGTTCTTCGACTCCTCATCATGGCAAATCAACGCACCTCCCCCCGAGGTCGTGATCATCTTGTTGCCGTTGAACGACAGCACGCCATACCGGCCGAACGTACCCAATACCCGTCCGTTGTAGCGCGAGCCGAATCCTTCGGCGGCATCTTCGATGACGGGAATGTCATATTTGTCGGCTATCTCCATGATGCGGTCGATACGGTACGGCATACCGTACAGCGCCACCGGCACGATCGCTTTCGGCTTTTTGCCCGTCTTGGCAATTCTATCCTTAATGGCTTCCTCCAATAGCTCCGGATCGATATTCCACGAGTCCTTTTCGGAATCCACAAAAACAGGCGTGGCGCCGAGATAGGTTACCGGGTGCGACGAGGCGCAGAAGGTGAAATCCTGCACGATGACCTCATCGCCAGCACCCACGCCGCAGGCTATCAGCGCCAGATGCACGGCGGCAGTGCCTGATGACAGGGCAACGACCTTCTTCCCTTCGCCGACGAACGCTTCGAGGTCGCTCTCGAATCCGTTCACATTCGGCCCCAACGGCACCACCCAGTTCGTATCAAAGGCTTCTTGTATAAATTTCTGTTCCCGTCCACTCATGTGAGCGAGGCAAAGGTAAATTCGTTTGTTATAAGACATATCCTTAATTAAATTGTACAATCTCCCCATATCCGGGACATATCAGATCTTGACTACAAATAGCCTTAATCCGTTTTCCCCATATTTCAATTTGATTTTTTATCTGGAATTGCAAGTAATTTTTCTTTATAACGATAAAAAACAGTCGTGTCATTTCCTATACTTTGATTAACAATCATTCCCGCTTGAATAACATTTCTATTTCCAATGGAGATTTCTGGTAAGGTCGTACCTCGGATTCCAAAATAATTATCATCTCCAACTACATTGTGTCCACACAATAGTGAGGTCGCAAAAAAATTATAGTCTCCGACAACACAATCATGACTAATAATCGATTGAGATGTTAAAAGATTAAAATCTCCTAACCTCACGTTAGGACCCACAATCGTAAAAGGGTCTAGTATATTACCTTCACCAATCAAAGCTGTTTTAGCAACAATAGCCGTAGGATGTATTAAGGTCAAAAATTTTCCCCCTTTTCTTTTTATTTCACCAACTACTTGTCTTTTCACCTTATAATTTCCCAACGCCAAAACAAAATAATCCTCATTTTCTATTTCGTATTTAGAAAAATCACCCAAATAAGGATTCTGGTATTTATATTCTTTCCAATGCCGCATACCGGCTTCGTCAGAAGCAACATACCCTTTTATTCTTATTCCAGCCTTCTCTCCCCAACTACTATCTTCAAGCTGAGAAGTTATTTCTGCAGCAACAGCTCCCGTCCCGAATATTACTATTTTTTTAATATCTTCCATATTTAATCTAAAGAGCTTTATTCAAATCATAATTATCCAAGTCAAAGCCGTCCCCGTGACCGGGACAAACATAGAATCCCTTCCCCTGCAATCTTTTTATCCGATTTATGGTAACAACCAACTTTTCTTTAGAACCACAAAATAATTTTGTAACTGTCCGGAGGTCTTTTAAAAGGGTATCACCAGTAAATAAGTTGTTTCCTATTTCAAAACAAATCCCGGCATTTGTATGGCCTTCCGCAACAAAAAAGGTAATATTCCACCCATTCCAATTCCAATTAAACCCTATATCTTCGATACAAATATCTGCCGCAGGAACCTGAAAAGCTTTTTGGTTATAAAACAAAGAATGATTTCTTTTAGCATCTTGTATAGCCTCAGAACACAGAACAGAACAGATGATTTTCGAACGATATTTTTCAATCAGGTAATTACATCCCCAAATATGATCAAAGTGTTCGTGTGTCAACAGAATATATTTTGGATACAGATTTAAGGCCCTCAACTGCTGTTCAAGATCATCCGGGTATTCGCTTCCCGGATCTACGACCAAACAATCGTTATTGGCTTCCCGGTCATAAAGTAAAAAACAATTCGAAGTAACCGGTTTATTAATTATCTGAACAACTTTCAGCGCCATCAGCCGGTAATATTAATCGTTCGTCCGCCATCCACTATAAACTGTTGTCCTGTCACCCATCTTGCCTTATCGGATAGTAGAAAATTCACTGCTTCATAAATATCGCCGACTCTTCCTAATCCTAAAGGATAGGCTGTAGCCATCCGGTTAATCAATTCCTGATCCTGATACATATGTTCTGTCATTGCCGTACGCACTCCTCCGGGCAATACGGAATTTACCCGAACCCGAGGTGCCAATTCCACAGCAAGCGAACGCATCAACGCATCGACAGCTCCTTTTGAGGCACCATAAACTGAAAATGCTTTAGCACCGAAATTGCTGATATTACTGGAAATCAGAACTACACTTTTCAATGCTGTATCATTCATTTTCCGGTTCATCAGGGATTTTATCAACAAAGCTCCGGAAATTACATTCACATTAAACGTATCCTGAAAAAGTCCGGCAGTAACCATTTTCAACGGATAAGTTTTCATAAAACCGGCACAGTGTACAAAATAACTTATCCGAATCTGATGTGCCGACATAAAAGCAGCAAAAGAACTTTCCAATTCTTCTACCTTTGCCAAATCATACTGCCAGATCAATTGTTCTGCCGGATTTGTACACAACTGCCGGGTTTCTTCCAAACGTTTGGTGTCACGACCGTTCAAGATCACCCGACAAACCGCAGAAAACCGCACAGCCATCTCCCGGCCCATACCGGAAGAAGCACCGGTAATCAAAATACACGCTTTATTTTCCATACTTACTGTGCTGTAAAACCGCCGTCTACATTCATCACCGAACCCGTAACCCATTTGGCCATATCCGACAACAAATAAGCCACTGCATTGGCTATATCATCCGCCTCTCCCAGACCGAGAGGATGTAGGCTATTTAAGGTTTCCAGATAATTCTGATCGAAAGAATTTATATTTGCATCCATCATCGGGGTACGGATAAAACCGGGGGCAATACAATTAAACCGGATTTTTTTAGCTGCAAATTCCATTGCCAAGGCTTTGGTAATCCCGATTATAGCAGATTTGGTCATAGCATAGCCTACATTGGCAGCCGAACCAACCACTCCATAAACAGAAGATATCAAGACCACCGCCCCGTTTTCCCCTGCATAAATTTTCCGGTTGGTAAAGAGTTTTGCCAGTTCGATTGCTGCGTAAGCGTTCAGTCTATACACTTCCATACATACCTTTTCACTTATACCTTTCAAGGGAGTAATATAGGGCCGACCAGCAATATGTGCAAATCCGTTTAAGGTCCCGAAAACGGCAACTGCTCCACTTATTTTTTGTTTCATCTCTTCTGTATTTGTCAGATCGACAGTCAAAAGAGAAGTCCGGTTAGGACACGACTGTTGTGTTGCCTGTAAGCCTTCTGCATTCAGATCGACAAGCAAAAGTTCTGCCCCCAGACGAGATAAAAGAATACTTGTTGCCTTACCTATACCGGAAGCGGCACCAGTTATCAGATAGCGTCGGCCGATCAAATTCAATGGATTGAAATCCATTACTGTAACAAAGCTAAAAGTCCACCGACCGTTTTGGCTTCATTTACATCCTTTGCCAAAAGTGTTTTCCCGTAATTTTCGGAAGCCCAGGCGATAATAGAAAGAATCGTCAGAGAATCCCAGCATTCAAAATCTTTCAGTACATCTGAATCTTTTACTTCATCTACTTCCAGCAACTCAGCCAATTGTTCTTTCATCTTTTCCATAAAGCATTTTTCAGTAATAAATAATTTCATTAAAATCCAAATTCCCTATATTCATAAGCAGTGCTCCCCAAGTCAGTCCGACTCCGAATCCGGCCAGGCAGAACATATATTGCTCCTGTTTCAAACGGTCGCCGATATTAAAGCTAATATTGGTCGGTATCGTAGCGCCACTGGAATTGCCAAAATTCTCTACAATATTCGAAGGCATTTTTTCACGGGGTACTCCCAACTTATCGGCAAGCTTATGTAGCATAAAACGATTGGGCTGATGAAACATATACCAATCAACCTTTTCTCTGGGACATCCTGCTTCCTGCAATAATTCCTCTATCATCGGAGGTACTTCACGCTGAACAAAATTGAATACTTCATCCCCTTTCATCACCAGATTGTCAAGCGAACGAAAATTGCCGGCCGTATCTTCGGTCATTCTTCCGGTTTCTTCTGAAGCAGGCAAACGGAATCCTCCTGCCGGAATCATCAGGGCATCAGAAGCGGTACCGTCCATTTTCAGAAAGCCGTGAATAACAGCATTTGAATCACTTCTTTCAACAATAGTTATCGTTGCAGCATCTCCCGTCAACGGATTGCTGTTACGGTCCCGTTTCGATACCTTCCGGCTCAAAACATCCGCATTGAGCAACACTACCTTATGAATACTCTCCTGCTCCAACAACATAAATGCCTCCATCAAACCAACGATAAAACCACAACATCCCTGATTGATATCCATACAAAAAACATCTGTTCCCAAACCCAGTTTTCCCTGTATGATATTGCTTGTCGCCGGCATAAAATGATCAGGCGATTGGGTAACCAATAATAAAGCATCGATATTCTCCTTGCGGAGCATCCGGTTTTTAAAAAGGAAGTTCAACCCATGTACACACAAATCCGACACACATACACCTTCCTCTACAATCCGGTGTTTGTTATACCCCATCGCCATTTTCAGCTTCATCGATTTGGAAACAGAAAAATTATAGTTTTCCATCTCCTCTTCGAATGTAACCTCTCTGGAAGGCAATACGGTCAATATCCCCGTTATTCTTTTACGGTGAAATTTCAGTTTCATGCCTTTACTCCGTTTTTTCTTAACAAAGCCTCTATATTTCCCACCGATGAAAAATTATCGGGCAAAACATCTGTGCCATCGATAGAAATACCGAATTCACTGTCTAAAGCAGTCACCAGATTAATAACATCAAAAGAATCCAGCATTCCTTCCTCAATAAAGTCCAACGGTTCATTAAAATCGAACTCCGGACGGAGTTCCCTCAATATGCTTACAATTTTCTCTCTCATAATTATTTTTTATAAATGTATAATCCTTCAAACCATCGGGGACCGCACCTAATAACTCATGGATTTTTTTTACATTCGTATTTGTACTGTTTACCCAGAAATATGCATAGCTAATATTTTTCAAATGCATAATACAATACACATCAAACAATAATTTCAAGCCATTCTCCCCTTCATCATACCAGGCTCTCAGATAACATTTACGTCCTTCCAGTTCATATATAAAGGCTCCGCATATCCGGTCCTCCGAATAATTTACAATGACATTCCCTTGCTCCACCAGTGCGGCCAACTCGTCTTTCGTCGGTAAATAATCCGTATATGCAGAAAAATGACTCTGGAACAAAGCATATATTACCTCTGTTTGCTCCTGTGTTGCATAGTTTATTGTCTGTGCGTTTCTCCGTTCTTTAACCTTTTTGTAATAATATCTCTCATACATTGAAATCATATCAAATCCAGCACACTGCATCAAAGTTTTCCATTCAGAGATATCGTTTTTTGCCGGTATATTCAATACATTGACTCCCGGTATCAGTTTAAGAATATCAACGACCTCTGCCTGCGACACCGACATGATATATACTCTGTAAAAATCACCCTCTTTCTTTCTCAGGAATAGCGAAGAGTCTGTCTCGATATAATCATCCCCCTCTCCCAATTGACACCCGTAATAATTTGAATAACGGGGTTTTAAAGAAAAAGATCGGGTAATTGCCAAATGAACGGCTTCTTTATCATATGGCCGTATATTTAACATGTTAAATCGTCCCATTGTCTATATGAATATTTTGCCCTGTTATACTACAGGCTTTTTCTGATAACAGAAATACGGTCGTCTCTGCAACGGAACGAACAGAAGTCGCCTGTTTCATCGAAGTCCGTCTGAATATTCTGTCTTTTTGTTCCTGCGTTAAACTTGCACTCATCTCAGTTTCCATGAAACCGGGAACAACGACATTCGAACGGATTCCCAACTCTCCCCATTCTCGGGCAGTATCCTTAGAGAAAGCTTCCAACGCTCCTTTACTGGAAGCATACATGGCCAAGCCTTTATATCCTGTATGGACACTTACCGAAGATATATGGACAATACAACCTTTTTTACGATGCAATAACATATTACGGATCGCATATTTCGTTATCATCATCGGGGCAAATACATTAACTGCGTACATCGTTTCCAGTTTTTCCAGTTTAAGATTTGTCACAATATCATCATAAGCCATCGCCGCATTATTTACAACACCGTCCAAAACTATCCGGTTGGTCACGTATTCCTTAAACACCTGCCGGTGAATTTCAGCAGGAACCGACAGATCAACACTTTTAAAAAACAGGCTGTCTTTATACCGTATCGCCAATTCTTTAAAGCCATCCGTATAATTGCGGGCTATCCCATAAACCGTATGCCCCTGCTCCAGTAAAACCCGGCATATCTCTAACCCGACTCCGCGGGAGCAGCCTGTAACCAATATATTCATCTTTTAATCTTACCTGTACGTGTTAATAAAAACTGTTCTACAAACTTAATGCGACGGGGAATTTTAAAATCCTGCAACTTTCCCTGAAGAAACCGACGAATCTGAAATTCTGTCAATTCCATTCCGGGCAATACTTTCAATTCTGCACACAATACATTCCCCAGCACAGAATTCGGTTTTCCATAAACAACAGCCTGCTGTACACCCTCTATCTGAAGCAAAACAGCTTCCACTTCTTCCGGATTTACCTTATACCCCCCGATATTGACTAATTCATTTTTACGGCTTTTAAACCGGAAAATTCCTTTACTTTCATCCACCCATTCTATCAAATCCCCGGTCCGGTAATAATCTCCGGAATACTGAAAACTTTCCGACTGCCCCAATAAAGATTTATGGATCAGTAATTCGCTATCCTCAACCCTGAATTTTCCGGAAAGATTTTCCGGAATTTGAAAGTTTTCGCCTCGGGCAGCAAATAAAGAGCCTGCCTCTGTTGAAGCATATACGTTATTTATTTTGGCATAGGGAAACAATTGCCGGATAAAGTCATACAACTTCCGATCCGATTTCTCTCCCCCCAAAGTTACCCGCTGTACTTTTTCAAAAGCCTTTTCTACAGGCAACAACAAACGGTAAAAAGTAGGCGTTGCGGAAAGATGCGTAATTGCTGCGGATTCCAGCACGGCATTTACTTCCGAACGGCTACGATTAAATATATTTACCAGGGTGTTCAAATTTTCAAAAGCCTGAAAAAACACCTGTAATCCGGCCATGTGTGTAGGGTTATAAGCAAATCCCCATACTTGTCCACGGTAACCCGCTCCTATTCTGACAGAACGGGTTAAAGTCTGAACGGTATGCCGAACCTGTTTGGGTTGACCTGTGGTTCCCGAAGTAAAAATAGTGATCTCAGAAAGAGAGGTCTGAACGGCCTTCACTAAATCTTCCAATGAGGCATACTGTTTTTTTACAACAGACTTCTCAATATTGATTCCCCTGACATTTAAACCGAACAACTCTGAAAAATTCAAATCTGCGTCCAGTAATACCAAAGGAGAATCAGAGACAAGCCCCAATAAGAAATTCGTAAAAAAATCATACAAATCACTTGTTTGGATACAGGGCTTATAAACAGAAGAATGATTTATACGATAAAGTAAATCTTCATACCTGTAAACCTTATCGAGATCTTTAAGAAAGAGAGACATCTACCCCAGTTTTGAATAAATTTCTCCAACCGTATTTATTAACCCGTCCTCAAAAATATCCACTCCGAATTCATCCTCTATCCGTACAGTCAATTCGGCTAAATCCAACGAATCAAAACCTAAGGTCTCTCTTAATTTGTCATCGGGAGACAAATTGTTTACTTTTGTTTTAGAACGATTTTCCAAAACCACATTTACAATATCTAAAACACGTTGTTCCATAATTTTTTATTCAAGCATTTACTTGTTTATTATAATACAATCGGTCAATTTTGCCATTTGTATTTCTTCTAAGTTGATCCAAACGACAAAAAACTGTAGGGATCATATATTTCGGTAATTCCTTGCCTATCGCAATCCGGAACTCCCCGGCAGACAATTCCTGTTCTGATTCATAAAACAGTGTAATCTCTTTCCGTGCAAAACTATAAACGATACACCCGTTCTTTACCAACTTCAACTTATTGATAATCACATGTTCGATCTCTCCCAACTCAATACGGTAGCCTAAATGTTTGATCAGACTATCTTTCCGTCCCTTAAAAACAATTTCTCCCCGATCGTTCAGGTAAACAATATCTCCTGTCCGGTAGATCACTTCAGGATAAGAATGATTCAATGGATTCTGTACAAAAGCGGCAGTCGTCTTTTCCGGATTATTATAATACCCCATGGACAGCGAAGTTCCCCTGACACACAATTCACCTTCCTGATGTTTTTTCACTACCTGTTGATTGTTTTCGTCCAAAATCAAAATATCCGTATTCCGGCAAGGAAATCCGATTGGAATAGGTTCTTCATCCTTTAACTCACGTTCCACTTTAAAATAGGTACAATCCAGCGTGATTTCGATAGGTCCGTATAAATTGGCGAACAGGACATGAGGCAATTTACGATGCCAGTAGTTGAATTGCTTCGTCGGAAATACCTCTCCGGCAAACCAGCATAATTTCAAATCAGGCAACTGTATCTGACTCAATAAATCCATATTGGCGATATTGACCATAATGGTCGGTACCCAAAAAATAAAAGAAACTTCCTTCTCTTCTAAAAGTTTCAAAATGGTTACCGGAAAAGCCGAAAGATTATCCGGAATCAATACCATTGTACTTCCCCGGGACATCAGAAGACATAATTCGTAACTATAAATATCAAAAACCAAAGGTGACAAAGAGCCGATAACCTCATGATCCGTAAAACCGAATTCTTCCTGTGCCCATTCTGTGAAGTCGAAGAAACTACGGTGATTCAATACGACTCCCTTGGGCGTTCCTGTCGAACCGGAAGTATTGATAATACAAAGCGGATCGGTATCAATCAAAGTATCCAAACGTTGCAACAAGGTTTTATCATCACATTTTATATCATCCCATATCACCGAATCCAGATTAATCACATCGATCCCAGCCGGAATCACATCTTTTATATTTTTCTCAAACTGGTTATTTGTAATAATCGCCACAGGTTGTATAAGCTCCAGTATATTT
Source organism: uncultured Bacteroidales bacterium (assembly GCA_947630665.1). Classification (GTDB taxonomy): domain Bacteria; phylum Bacteroidota; class Bacteroidia; order Bacteroidales; family UBA932; genus Egerieousia. The sequence continues at coordinate 9,309 of CANRID010000048.1, forward strand.
TTTATTCTTTCCGCCGGAGTCTTTACATCCAGATTCATATAAAAATTGCCACTGTAAATAATCGCCATATCTGCATAGACACTTTCGATGCTCTTATTCAGATAAACTGCTACCGGTTTTTTTATTATTCCCTTATCCCGAACTATTTTCCAGGCTAAAGCTTTACTGTAATTTTCAAGACCGGCAAAAGTCACATGGCGCTCTTTATCCCATACGGCAACTTTATCGGCATATTTTTTTACCGTACTTTCAAAGTACTCAATAAGGTTAATCTTCATCATATCTCAAACTTAATTATGTCCGTTAAACGGAACTGTGGTTGACATACCTTCCTTAGCGACACCGTCACGCTTTATCACTTTCCAAACTGTCAAAAAAGCAATCTTCAGATCCAATCGGAACGAAAGATGGTTAACATACCAAACATCAAGGGCGAATTTTTCACGCCAGCTTATGGCATTGCGTCCGTGGCACTGTGCCCAGCCGGTGATACCGGGACGCACTTCGTGGCGGCGTGCCTGTTCGGGACTATACAAAGGCAGATATTGCACCAATAGCGGTCGCGGACCTATCAAAGCCATATCGCCTTTGAGGACATTGACCAATTGCGGCAGTTCATCAATGGAGGTAGAGCGGATGAATTTGCCGACCTTCGTAAGCCGCTGCGCATCGGGCAGCAGGTGTCCGTCGGCATCGCGTTCGTCAGTCATGGTCTTGAATTTTATGACCTTGAATATTTTGGCATCCTTGCCCGGACGTTCCTGCAAGAAGAACGCTCCTGCCCCCTTGTTGGCGAAATGCAGCCACAAGGTTACGACCAGCAGCAGAGGCGATAAAATAATCAACCCGCACAACGCCGCAACAAAATCTATCACCCGTTTGAAAAACCGACGGTACATGACTATTATTTGAGGGAGTTTATAATAATGGAATAAGTCTTGTCAACAGTGTAGTTTTGTCTAATATAGCGATAACCCCGTTCTCCCATCTCCTTTCTGGTCTGCGGATTCATAAGCCGTTCCACATTCGCAATGAAATGTGCCGCATCTCCGCTCTCCGACCATACACCGAATCCGTTCTCCTCGGCAATGCGTCCGATGTCGGTATTTGGGTCGGAGGCTATAATTACCGGCATCCGATATTCCAAATAGGAAAGCAGACGCGACGGAATATTAGGTACCGTAAATCGGCGGTCGAGGAAAATCATGCCCACATCGCACGACTGCACCAGCAGATCGTACTCCTCTTTCGGCAGATAGGGCTGCAAACGGGCATTCTGGGGCCGATGGGTCAAAAACCACGATTCCACTTTCGGATATTCCGTTCCACTGCCGGCAATCACGAAGAACAAGGTGTCATCGTGTTCATACTGTTCGAGCATTTGCAGCAGAAAGTCAATACCCTGCGGACGCCCCAGATTGCCACCATAAATGAAAATCGGTCTATCCGTCGGCAGTCCGTATTTTTCACGTATCGCATTCTTATCCACTACTCTCTGTTCCTGTACTTCGATACTATTTGGATTGACGTGGACTTTCCGCGCATCCACATCTGGATTGTGTCGGAGCACGAATTCGACATTCGCCAGCGACATGCAACCGATATGGTCGCTCAAGCGGTACATCTCCCGTTCCTTGCGCCGGAACAGACGATAGAATACGCTTCGTTGGGAAAAAGCGCCGAGATCAACAGCTCCCTGCGGAAAAATATCTTTCAGCAGCAGGTAGGTCCGTGCCTTGTCTCTCTGTTTGATATGTCGGATTACGCGGTTCAGCGTAATGGGCGGTGTAACATACAGTACAAGATCGAAACGGATATTTCCCCAAAAACGGTTGATAGCGTGCATATACTGGTATTCCAACAGGAGCAGTCCAAGGCCTTTCTCTATAAAATGATTCGTCTTCTGTATGTTCAACGTCCGGACACAGAGAACCTGCGCTCCGCCGGATTCATACATCTCCGTTTTCCGGCCTGTACGGCGCTCGAACGGAGAAACGATATGCACCTTATGCCCGTTGCGGACAAATTGACGCATCAAATCCGCATAAATCCCGCGCTTGCTTAGGTCATACAGACCCGTAACAGAAAGAAAAAGAATATTCACAACGATTTTCTCCAAACCATTTTATTGACAATACCGGTATAGGATTGGATGATTTTCACCACCTTGTCCGAGACGTTCTCGTCCGTGTAGTCGGGAACGGGAATGCCGTTGTCGCCACAGCGCACCATTTCGACCGCCAAATCCACCGCCTGCAGAAGGTTGTGTCCGTCGATGCCCGCCAGCACGAAACATCCCTTGTCTAACGCCTCGGGACGCTCCGTCGAGGTGCGGATGCAGACCGCCGGGAACGGTTTGCCTATAGAAGTGAAGAACGAACTCTCCTCGGGCAGGGTTCCGCTATCCGATACCACAGCAAAGGCATTCATCTGCAAACAGTTGTAATCGTGGAATCCCAACGGCTCGTGGCGGATGACCCGTGCGTCTAATACGAAGCCGCTTTGCTCCAACCGTTTGCGGCTGCGCGGATGGCACGAATAAAGAATGGGCAGGCCGTATTTCTCCGCCATTGCGTTGATGGCCCCGAACAACGATCGGAAGTTCTGCTCCGTGTCGATGTTCTCCTCACGGTGTGCCGACAACAGGATGTATTTGCCCTTTTCCAATCCCAACCGCTGATGTATATCACTCGCCTCAATAGCCGCAAGGTTCCGATGCAGCACCTCCGCCATAGGCGAGCCGGTAACATAGGTGCGCTCTTTCGGCAGGCCGCAGTCAGCCAAGTAGCGGCGGGCGTGTTCCGAATAGCACAGGTTCACATCGGAGATGATATCCACGATACGGCGGTTCGTCTCCTCGGGCAGGCACTCGTCCTTGCAACGGTTCCCCGCTTCCATGTGGAAAATCGGAATATGCAGCCGCTTGGCGCCGATGACCGAAAGGCAGGAGTTCGTGTCGCCCAGCACCAGCACGGCATCGGGTGCGGTCTGCACCATGAGCCGGTAGCTTGCCGAGATGATGTTGCCCATCGTCTCGCCCAAATCGTTGCCCACGGCATCTAAATAGACGTCCGGCTCTTGCAGCGCCAGGTCGCGGAAGAAGATGCCGTTCAGGTTGTAGTCGTAGTTCTGCCCTGTATGCACCAGCAGGGTGTCGAAATAGCGGCGGCATTTGTCGATCACCGCCGACAGCCGGATAATCTCCGGCCGCGTGCCGACTATGATCAGCAGTTTCAGTTTGCCGTTCTCCGCAAAACGGACATTCGTATAGTCTCTCATCAGTTATTGCTTTACTACTTTTTCCGCATAGGTGTCCGGACGGTCGGGATCGAAGCACTCGTTGCACCACATGACCGTAACTAAATTCTCCGTTTCGGAGAGGTTGATGATGTTGTGCGTATAGCCCGGCAGCATGTGTACCGCCTCGATATGTTCCCCCGAAACCTCGAAATTCAGTATCTCGTCCGTGCCGATTTTCCGTTCCTGTATCAGTCCGTGTCCCGCCACCACCATGAAAAACTCCCACTTGCTGTGGTGCCAGTGTTCGCCTTTCGTGATGCCCGGTTTCGAGATGTTGACGCTTACCTGTCCGCACTGTGCCGTACGCAGCAGTTCCGTGAAACTGCCTCGCGGGTCAATATTCATCTTCAGCGGAAAAGCAATTTTTTCTTTCGGCAGATAGGACAGGTAGGTCGAATAGAGTTTCTTCGCGAACGACCCCGCCGGAATCTCCGGCAGGACGAGTGTCTGAGGCTGGCGGGCGAATGTTTCGAGCAGACCGATGATGTCGCCCAAAGTCGCACGGTGCGAGACGGGAACCATGCAGTAGCGTCCCGATGCGTCCGGCACCGCCTCCACTCCCGCGAATCCGCAGCGGTGTTCTTTGCCTTGAAGCGCCGCAATCATCTCATCGACCAGGTCATCGATATAGACCAGCTCCAGTCCGGTCGCGCGGTCATTGACCGTAATCGGCAAATCATGGGCGATATTGTGGCAGAAGGTCGCCACGGCAGAGTTGTAATTCGGGCGGCACCACTTGCCGAAGAGATTCGGGAAACGGTAGACCAGCACCTTCGCCCCCGTCTTCGCGGCGTAGTCGAAGAAGAGTTCTTCGCCGGCTTGCTTGCTCTTGCCGTATTCGCTCCCCGCATAGCGCCCCTGCAAGGTCGCCTGTATGGAACTCGACAGCATCACGGGGCAACGATTGCCATACTTCGTCAGCGTATCGAGCAGCGTCGAGGCGAATCCGAAGTTGCCTGCCATGAATTCTGCCGGATTCTGCGGACGGTTCACGCCCGCCAGATTGAAGACGAAATCCGCCTCGGCACAATACCGTTCCAATTCCTCCGGCGAAGAATCAATGTCGTAGCTGAAAACGGCGTCGATTTTCAGATTGCCGCAATTACGCGCCTTGCCCTCTTTTATATTATCGAGTTGGGCTACTAAATTCTTCCCGACAAAGCCCCGGGCGCCCGTTACCAATATCTTCATAATGTACTATTCCGAACGGATATCCTTTGCCTTGGAGCGGGGCTGCAAGCCTAAATCCTCGCGAATGAAGCGCAGTTTCAGGAGCAACTCCTTCATGCCCGCGACATCTAATCGCCGCGTGTTGTGCGAATGGTAGTCCTCGATTTGGGAGACCTCCGTACTGCCCTCGATGAAAAACTTGTCGTAATTCAAGTCGCGGTTGTCGCACGGGATACGGAAGTATTTGCCCATATCTATCGCTTTCGCCATCTCCTCGCGCGTAACCAACGTTTCATACCTTAATTCCGCAACATGATTGATAATTATTTTTATAAGTTCCTGGGCAACAAAATGTTGCCCAGGATTTTGCC
>CANRID010000049.1 GCA_947630665.1 uncultured Bacteroidales bacterium
AGGGCGAATCAGGTAACTGGGGCTAAGTCGTAACAAGGTAGCCGTACCGGAAGGTGTGGCTGGAACACCTCCTTTTTAGAGTTGTCCTAAACCGGAAGAGGTTTATTTCTCTCCTTTTCGCTTAATGCTATTAATTATACAGTCTCGTAGCTCAGTTGGTTAGAGCACCACACTGATAATGTGGGGGTCCGCGGTTCAAATCCGCGCGGGACTACTTCCGGGGGACTAGCTCAGTTGGCTAGAGCACCTGCCTTGCAAGCAGGGGGTCAAGGGTTCGACTCCCTTGTTCTCCACGGCAAAAAAAGAGCGTGAAAACGCTCTTTTTTGTTTAAATAAATCATTTTTTCATCTGACTAACGCTGTTTTACGTTATTTTGCCTTGCGTTATTTGAATCCCTTTCTTGGCTAACTCCTTTTTTCTTCGTATTTTTACGCAATTTCAATCGAATCAAACATAATACGAAAGGATATGATACCAAAAATCAGTTGTTTTATTCCCGTTCAGAACGAAGCGCAGGTAACAGATACAATCAAAGGCCTTAAAGAAAGCGCATTAGTTTCCAAAATCTATTTATTGTCCGCCGATGGTACGGAAGGTGAAATGCAGGGATGCGAGATCATACGTATAGATTCGCTGGCAAGCAGCGCGACGGTTAAAAAAATCGCGGAGAAATCGGATGCTGAATATACGCTTGTTTATACCAAATATACAACGCTGGAACTGGGCTATTTCGCTTTGGAGCGTTTTGTCCGGATTGCGGAGGATTCGGGCGCTTCCATGTTGTATGCAGACCATTATCAGATTGCGGACGGAAAGAAAACGGCCAGCCCCGTTATCGATTATCAGCAGGGCAGCCTCAGGGATGATTTCAACTTCGGGTCGGTCCTGTTATATAGGACGGCCGCTCTCAAATGCAGCGCTTCCCGCATGAAGCAGGATTATAAATTTGCCGGATTGTACGATCTGCGGTTAAAAACCGCCCAGAAGGGAGACATAGTGCATATCAACGAATACCTGTATTCGGAAATAGAAAACGATACCCGCAAATCGGGAGAAAAGATTTTCGATTATGTGGATCCTAAAAACAGGGGCGTGCAGATAGAGATGGAGCAGGCATGTACGGAACATCTGAAAGAGATAGGCGGATATCTGGCTCCGGAATTCCGGCATATCGAGTTCGACGAAAACGATTTCGAATATGAAGCGTCGGTTATTATTCCGGTATATAATCGTATCCGTACCATTCGGGACGCCATTGCCTCCGTATTGAATCAAAAAGCCGATTTTAAATTCAATCTGATCGTAATAGACAATCATTCCACCGACGGTACGACGGAAGCGATCCGGGAGTTTGCGGGGGATCCCCGGCTCATTCATCTGATTCCGGAAAGGACCGATTTGGGAATCGGCGGATGCTGGAATACCGGCATACATCATCCTCGATGCGGCAAATTCGCCGTGCAGCTGGATTCCGATGATGTTTATTCCGGACCGGATACCCTGCAGAAAATCGTAAACGCATTTTACGAACAGAACTGCGCGATGGTGGTGGGTACGTATAAGATGACCAATTTCAATATGGAAATGATCGCCCCGGGAATTATCGATCATAAAGAGTGGACTCCGGAAAACGGCCGCAACAATGCGCTGCGTATAAACGGACTGGGAGCGCCCCGCGCGTTTTATACGCCTTTGCTGAGAAAAATCAAGGTACCCAATACGAGTTACGGCGAAGACTATGCGCTGGGACTCAGATTTTCGCGGGAGTACCAGATCGGACGTATCTATCAGGTGCTGTATAATTGCCGGCGCTGGGACGATAATTCCGATGCTTCGCTGGATATCGTAAAGATGAACAATCATAATTTGTATAAGGACCGGATCAGAACCTGGGAACTCCAGGCCCGTATCGCTCTTAACCGAAAGAAATAATTTATGGAGGAAGGGTTGTCTATAAGTATGAAGGTGCGCCGGCTGTTCGACCGGCAGTTGGCCGGGTGGCCCCAGGCCGGAGACAATTACCGGGCGTTGGCCGGAGTGGAGACCCGGGAAGAGCGGATCGGCGGGTTTCCCGTAAAGATACAGTTTAATCCGGCGCGTATCGTGTCGTCTGCCGCCAAAGTGGATACCAAGTCTATTAAAGAGCGGAAATGCTTCCTGTGCGAGGAAAACCGTCCGGCCGTACAGGAAGGAATCGATTATGAGGGGGAAGCGGGGAATTATACGATTTTAGTAAATCCTTTCCCTATTTTTCCCCGTCATCTTACCATTCCCGACAAGTCGCATATAAAGCAGCAGATCCGGGGCCGTTACGGAGACATGCTGGATCTGGCCCGTCTGTTGGACGAATACGTGCTTTTCTATAATGGTCCCAGATGCGGAGCTTCCGCTCCGGACCACATGCATTTCCAGGCGGGAAATAAAGGTTTCCTCCCCATGGAAATGATGGCGGAATCGTTAGAGAAAGAGCTTTTGGCGCGGGAGGGAGAAGCGGAACTTTTTGCTGTCGGGACCTATGCGAGAGGGGTATTTCTGATAGAGTCTTCTTCCCGGGAAGATGCGGAAAAACTGTTCGAGGGGGTATATTCCGTTCTGCCCGTAAAGGAAGGGGAGTGGGAACCTATGCTGAATATATTGACCTGGTGCGTAAATGCGGAGGGCGCCCGATGGTACACGGTGATTTTTATCCGCGACAAGCATCGTCCGGCGTGCTATTTTGCGCAAGGGGAGGAAAATATTTTGCTGAGCCCGGCTTCCGTGGATTTAGGGGGAGTCTTTATTACTCCGTTGGAAAAAGATTTCAGAAAGGTAGATGTGGCCCGGCTGAAAGACATATTGGATGAGATTGCCCCGCCGGCCGAGGAAATCGGACGAATTAAAGCTGCTTTAAAAAGGGGATCCCTATAATAACTTGATTATGAAAAAACAACCGAATGTCAGCGTGGGGGTGATGCATGAAAGGCAATTGGATTTCGTGCTGGAGGCTCCTTATACATGTAACGGCCGGATCTGTTCGGGAAACGGACAGGCGGTTTTCTATGCCGGGAAGATCCTTTGGGAAGGGGAACTGTATGAAGAATTGTTATTTACGCCAACCTCCGGAGAGGGGGCGTTTTGGCTGAAGGGAGTAACCATAGGGGTGAATTTCCATTGGGAGCGGAAGGAGGACCAGAAATTCGGCGGAGCATTGAAAATCATTGTAGAAGAGGATGCTCTGACGGCTGTAAACCTGATCGGTGTGGAAGATTATCTGATCAGCGTGATTTCTTCGGAGATGAGCGCGACCGCCTCGGAGGAGCTTCTCAAAGCCCATGCGGTCATTTCCCGTTCCTGGTTGCTGGCCCAGATGGAGAAGAACAAGGAAATTCTCCGGACCCGGACCGATTATTCTGCCTGTATGCAGAAGGAGGATGAACTGATAAAATGGTACGACCGGGAGGACCATGCCCGCTTTGATGTTTGCGCCGATGACCATTGCCAACGATATCAGGGACTTACCCGGGCCTCTACGAAACAGGTGAGGGAAGCGGTGGAAGCTACCTGGGGAGAGGTGCTTTCCTGGGAAGGGAAAATATGCGACGCCCGGTTTTCCAAATGTTGCGGAGGCGTGGCGGAGGAATTCCAGAATTGCTGGGAGGAGATAAAATATCCTTATTTAGTCCGGTTGCGCGATAATGCGTCCGGCGGGCCGCTGCCTGACCTGACGCGGGAGGAAGAAGCCGAAAAATGGATTCTGGAATCGCCGGAAGCATTTTGTAATACTACCGACAAGAAAATTCTGGGGCAGGTGCTTAATAATTATGACCAGGAAACCGTAAATTTTTACCGGTGGGAGACGGTATATTCCCAGAAAGAACTTTCTGACTTGATTTTCAGGCGTTCCGGAATAGATTACGGAGAGATAAAGGATTTGATCCCGATAGAAAGGGGTACCTCGGGGCGTTTGGTAAAGCTGAAAATTGTCGGGACGAAAAAGGTTATGACTATCGGGAAGGAATTGGAGATAAGAAGGACTCTTTCCGAATCCCATCTGTACAGTTCCGCATTCGTAGTGAGAAAGGAGGAGGTCGCCGACGGGATTCCCGGAAGATTCAGGCTGATAGGAGCCGGTTGGGGACACGGCGTAGGGCTTTGTCAGATCGGTGCGGCGGTTATGGGCGAGAGGGGATATAAGTACCGCGAGATTCTTCTGCATTATTATGTGGGAGCGGAGGTGGAAAAACGCTATTAAGGATATTAATTTATAATACTATCATTCATAATGGATAAAAAGAGAATATCTCCCTGGGCCTGGATTCCGACCTTGTATTTTGCTCAGGGACTGCCGTATGTGGCAGTAATGACCATCTCCGTAATCATGTATAAAAGGTTAGGGATTTCCAATACCGATATCGCCTTGTATACGAGTTGGTTGTATCTTCCGTGGGTTATCAAGCCGTTTTGGAGCCCGTTTGTAGATTTGTTCAAGACCAAAAGATGGTGGATCGTAGCCATGCAGCTGATCGTGGGAGTCGGATTCGCAGGCATAGCGTTTACCCTTCCCTTGAGCGCTTTCTTCCAGTTGACGCTGGCCATTTTCTGGATTATCGGTTTCAGTTCCGCAACGCACGATATCGCGGCGGACGGTTTTTATATGCTGGCTTTAGATACGCACGGGCAATCCATGTATGTGGGAATCCGTAGCACTTTTTACCGGTGCGCCACCGTTTTCGGCCAGGGTATCTTGGTTATTATCGCGGGACTGTTAGAAATGAATACGGGGTTGGAGCCGGTTCAGCTGAATGTGAAAACCTCTCCTTCCTATTCCAATGAAATAAGAATGCCCGGAGATATGCCTGTTTCTGTCTCGGAGCAACAGATGGCAGAGAACAACACGTTCATATATTGGCCCGAGACGGTGGAGCTGAGTACGCAAAGCGTGCCGGCGGAAACGGCGGATTCGGTAAAGGCGGCGGTGGAAGAGCATAATATGGAATGCGGCTTCGTTCCCCGTCCCCAGACGATGACTCCGCAGCAGAAGAAAGCGGAAACCGGGTGGTGGACCGCCCACATATCCGACCCTTTCGGCAACTGGATCCGGAATACTTTCGGAAAGAAAACGGAAGCTCCCAAGGATCTGACGCATAAGGGGGCCCTTTCCGTAATGGCCATACGGTTGGCTAAGGCTCCGGAGGCCGGAGAGACGGTAGCGTTGAATACGGTTTTTGAAAAAGGGGATAAAAGCATCGTGCTGGTTGCGGGCGAGAGGTTGTCTTTTACTTCGGAGAACTGGGATAAACCGGCCTATATATTGTTCGAGGCCGATCCTAAATTGGCGGAAACCACTCAAGCGGTTTTCAGCGGCCTTTCCGGGAATATCCCGTTGGCCTGGTCGGTTACTTTTTTCATTTTGGCGGCATTTTTCTTGGGGATTACCTTATATCACCGGTTCATATTGCCTAAACCTGCTTCCGACCATGCGGCGGCAGAGGTTACGGCAGGTACGATTTTCAAGGAGTTCTTCGGAACATTCGCTTCTTTTTTCCGGAAGAAACAGGTTTGGATGGCGATCGCGTTTATGTTGCTGTATCGTTTCCCTGAGGCTCAATTAGTAAAACTCATCAATCCGTTTTTGCTCGATAGCAAGGATGTGGGCGGTCTGGGGCTGACAACCGGAGAAGTAGGATTGGTATATGGGACTATCGGGATACTCGGCCTGACGATCGGCGGAATCATCGGCGGAATCGTGGCGGCGAAAGGCGGACTGAAAAAATGGCTGTGGCCGATGGCGTGGAGTATTTCGCTTACCTGTATTACTTTCGTGTATCTGAGCATTTTCCAGCCGGAGAATATGGCCATTATCAATTTGTGCGTATTTATCGAACAGTTCGGGTACGGATTCGGCTTTACGGCTTATATGCTATATATGATATATTTCTCCGAAGGGGAATACAAAACGGCCCATTATGCGATTTGTACGGCTTTCATGGCGTTGGGCATGATGGTTCCGGGAATGTTCGCCGGGTGGCTCCAGGAACAGTTGGGATATGAGAATTTCTTCTGGTGGATCATGATCTGCTGCCTTGCTACGATTATCGTTACCCTGTTTATCAAGGTGGATCCGAATTTCGGCAAGAAAGAGGAGGCGGAATTGAAAGCGGAAGGCGAATGAAATTAGAATTGTAATGAAATTAACATGAGAAATAATAGTATGAAAAATTATTTTACAAGGCCGGGTTCCCGGATAGGAGCGATTATCGTGAGTGTCGCTATCGTATTGGCAGGGACTTCCTGCGGAGGAACGGACAATGGAACAAACGCTTCGGAAGGAGCTGCCGTTTCCGTTAAAACGGGTATAGAAGTGCTCCGCGACCGGAATTTTAAAGAATTGGAAGGAAAAAGAATCGGTTTGGTGACGAATCCGACCGGCGTGGACCGGAATCTGGTTTCCACGGTCGATATCCTTAATGACGCCCCGAATGTGAACCTGACCGCTTTGTACGGACCGGAACACGGGGTAAGAGGAAATCTGTATGCGGGAGACATGGCGGAATATTTTACGGATCCGAATACGGGTCTGCCGGTCTATTCGATTTACGGGAAAACCCGTAAACCTACTCCCGAAATGCTTCAGGATGTAGATGCGGTCGTTTATGATATTCAGGATAACGGCTGCCGGTCATATACGTTTATCAGTTCGTTGGGGTTGCTGATGGAAGCCGCCGCCGAGAACGATAAGGAGGTGATCGTGCTGGATCGTCCCAACCCGTTAGGCGGGGAAAAAGTGGAAGGGAATCTGGCGGAGGACGGGTGCATATCCTTCGTGAGCCAGTTTAAAATCCCGTATCTGTACGGACTGACTGTCGGGGAGCTGGCGCTTCTGCTCAATGAGGAAAATATGTTGGGGAAAAAGTGCAAGCTGACCGTTATCCCGATGGAGGGATGGAAGCGCAGCATGGTTTATACCGATACCAAGCTCCCGTGGGTGCTTCCTTCTCCGCATCAGCCGCAGGCGGAAACGGCTTATTATTATCCGATTTCCGGTATTTTGGGAGAATTGGGATATATGTCCATCGGGGTGGGCTATACGCTGCCGTTCCAGATATTCTGTGCGGACTGGATTAAGGCGGAAGAGTTCTCCCGTGCCATGAATGACCTGAATTTGCCGGGCATTAGATTCCGGCCGATTCATATCAAGCCGTTTTATTCTGTCTATGCAGGTGAAAATATACAGGGGGTACAGGTGTATATTACGGATTATCAGGCAGCCCGCCTGACAGAAGTGCAGTTCTACATTATGCAGGAAATAGCCCGTTTGTATCCCGACAGGGCTGTGCTGGATCATGCCAATCCGGACCGTTTCCGGATGTTCGATTTGGTGTGCGGTTCCGAGTACATTCGCACGACATTCGCTAAAACCAACCGTTTTGCCGATATTGCCGATTACTGGAACAAGGATGCGGAATCGTTCAGAAAATTATCGGAAAAATATTTTTTGTATAAATAGACAGGGAAAGAGAGACTGACGGAGATATCCGGGTATGCGCCCCTTGTTATAATTTACCGTATTTTCAAACATAATGGTTTGAGAAATAGCAATTATAACAAGGGGCGTATCGAATATTCCCAATTATGCAGTTGCCATATTCTGTATAATTGGGGGAATTTATCATAAACTATTTAAAAATATGGCAACAACAGTAAAAGTCAAATTTCGTGCGTCTTCCATCGGAACGAGGGAAGGCACAATCTATTATCAGGTGATTCACGCCCGTGTGGCAAGACAAGTCCGCTCCGATTACAAGCTGTACTCTTGGGAGTGGGATGCGGACCATGCCAAAGTTATCCTGTCTCCCGATATCGAAAAGAAGCGCAGTAGGTATCTGATCTCCATGAAGGCCTCCCTGATCAGTGACCTTGCCCGTTTCAAGGAAATCATCGCGCAGCTCGAAGACACGGGCCGCCCCTATACAACCGATAAGGTAGTGGAACTCTATACCTCGCTGATGGACTGCAGGGGATTCGTCACTTATGCACGGAAACTGATCGGAGACCTGGGGCAGATCGGCAAAAGCCGCACGGCCGAGCGGTATGCGACCGTGCTGAACAGTTTCGTGCGCTTTCACGGAGCGTACGATCTCCAGTTCGGGGAGGTGAACTCCAAATTGATGGTGGAGTATGAAACGTACCTGAAAGAGAACGGGGTATGCCCGAACTCCACCTCTTTCTACATGCGGAACCTCCGTGCCATCTATAACCGCGCGGTGGAAGAGTCTCTGACCGGGCAGCACAACCCCTTCAAATATGTCTATACCGGTGTAGATAAAACGGTCAAGCGGGCCGTCCCGCTGAAAGTCATCCGCCGGATACGGGATGCGGACCTGACACTCGAGCCGACCATGGATTACGCCAGAGATCTGTTCATGTTTTCGTTCTACACCCGCGGCATGTCGTTCGTGGATATGGCGTACCTGAAAAAGAAGGATCTGCAGAACGGAATACTTTCCTATCGCCGCCAGAAGACGGGGCAGCAGCTTTTTGTCAGATGGGAGGAACCGATGCAGGAGATTGCCGACAAGTACGATACCTCCGGCACGCCCTATCTGTTGCCGATCATCAAGGATACGGAGGAAGATACCTATCGGCAGTACAAGAATGCTTCCCACCTTGTCAATGACAAGCTGAAGAAATTGGGCGATCGGTTGGGCTTGTGCATACCGTTGACGACCTATGTGGCCCGCCATGCGTGGGCTTCCATTGCCAGAAGCAAGAACATCCCTCTTTCGACTATCAGCGAGGCGATGGGACATGATTCGGAGCAGACCACGCGCATTTATCTCGCCTCTTTAGACACCTCGGTCGTAGATAAGGCCAACAGCCTTATCCTGAAATCGCTGTAGCTTGGAACGGCGTATGAAGATAAGATGCTGGAAAACATGAAGAAAGGGGGTGGCTTTTACTTTAGAGCCATCCCCTTTTTGCTACCGGGCCGTTTCTGCCGGCAACGGATCTTAATAAAGTCCGTAACCCGGATTCTGTTGTGTCGCCTTGTCAGCCGCACTCATCAAATCCAGTTCCCGTACGGCAATCGGCAATATCGTATGGTAATCGTCGAAAGGTATTTCCGTAACCCTGACATTGCTCCAATGGAAGTTCGGTGTTCCCGTGTACCGTACGACAGAACGCTGGTTACGCCATAAGTCGAAGGCACGGTGTCCTTCCCCGATAAGTTCCACTCTCCGTTCATAAAGTACGTCGTCCAAATCGTAACCTGCATCGTAACGGTCCGGATCTGTCGTGGTGCGGTTGCTCCGTAATTCAGTCAGATACCGGCTGCCTACACCCATTCCCTTGGATCCTCTCAAGGCAGCTTCCGCAGCAATCAGGTACGCTTCTGACAAACGGAATATTTTCGGATTGCATACCAGCAGATTCCCGTTACGCCCCGGATACTTGTTGGAGATAAAATAACAGTAGTCCCAGCTATAATCATCCGTTCCGTAAGGCAGATAATCCCACCATGCATTATACAGCATATTAAAACGTACATCGCCGGGATCCCACAGGGAAACGAACTCGGTTGTAGCCATTACCGCGTAATACCCGTTATGATTTACAAAATATCCCAATCCGTCCCAGCTGGCATTGTCCGTCTCCGTTGTCGGCATTTCGAAAATGGATTCGGAACCGTACGCCTCTTCCCAGGACTTCTGGTAATTCTCTTTCGTATACAGCGTATAATTGCCGCTTTCTATCACTTCCGAAGCACAATCGAACGCTTTGTCCCACTGTTCGGTGTAAAGATACAATCTGGCAAGGAACATTTTACCTGCCCAATAGTTCAAAGCCGCCTGCCGCGGTTCTGCCGGCAGATCATTCACGATTTCCTCCATCTCCCGGATCATAAACGCGAATACATCGCTTACCTTGTCCCGATAATATACGCCCTGGATATCTTCCGGCAATTTATCGGTGATCATCACGCCTAAAGCATCCGGCTTGATATTTCCTTTCCCGAGGTTTGAAGGAAGCGGACCATACCTCAGAGAGGCATCCCAATGCAGAAGGGCGCGGATGAAACGCAATTCCGCCACCATCCGGTCGGTGTCGTCATCAGGATCTTTGATATTCTTCACCTTGTCGAGTATCGTGTTGATATCGAATGCTCCCGCATACAGACGCTGCCAAAGGTACATGTCGGTGTAGTTTACTGTCCGCTGATCCATACAATAATACAGCTCCAGTCTGTAATCCCACGGATAACTTTGCAGATCATCCCCCATGACATCTCCCTCCAGCAGGGTAGAAATACGGTAATATTCTAAATAAGTGTACGCGCCGTTTACGGCGGACTGCAATTCCGCATTCGTGGTAATCATGTTATCGTCAACCACCACCGAATCCGTCGGTTTAATATTCAGAAAATCATTTCCACAACTTGATGCAAACATTCCCAATGCCGCAATCAACAATATATTTATATATTTCATACCATTCAATTTTTAAAATTGCAGATTAATACCCACACGCCATGATTTGAGCATCGGATAAGAGTCGATTGCCTTCGACATACCGTCGATACCTACTTCCGGATCCACATATTTGCTTTCCGAGAAGGTGAGTACATCATTTCCGTTTACATATATCTTGGCGGCCGAAACGCCTATTTTTTCCAACCATTTCTTAGGCAGGTTATAGCTTAATGTCACGTTTTTCACCCGCAGATGATCGGAGGACAACAGTCTTCGCGTAGAGGTACTGGACGAAGAATTAAGCGGATTGCCGGAGATTACGATAGGATTTTTCGCCTGGTCTCCCGGCGCACGCCAGTAATCTTGGCCGGCATCTTTCCTGAAATTCTGGTTTCCAAGCCCTGCTCCGTCTGTAACGCTTTCATAATGCGTATTGTCCCACATATCGCCGCCTAAAGAGAAGGTTAATAAGAATGACAACTCTATCCCTTTGTAACTAAGTGTATTGGTTATTCCTCCGAACCAATCGGGATATCCTTTGCCCACTATGACACGGTCCGCTTCATTTACATCATGCGTAACGCTTTCATGGTCTATTACCTCGCCGTTTTCGTCTTTTGTATTCTTTTTCCATGTTCCCAGACCTGTCGCCGGATCGACGCCGACCCATTCACGGGTATAAAAAGAATAAATATCCTTGCCTTCCTGCGTAATGTAAGGATGGCTGATACGTGCATCCCCTTTCAAGTCCTCCACTTTCGCACGCATATATGAAATATTGAAATCCGTGGTCCAGGTAAAATCCTTGCGGGAGAAGTTCCGGCTGTTAAGCGTGATTTCCACTCCGGTATTGCGTAATTCGCCGTCGTTCACGATGTACGTACTCCATCCTGTCATATAGGAGACGTTCGTCCAGTCGATCAAATCGGTTGTACGCCGGTTATAATACTCTATCGTACCGCTTAATGCCTTTTTCCACAGGGAGAAATCCATACCGACATTCCATGTATAGGAATTTTCCCAGGTCAGGGATGGATTTCCTATGCTATAGGCTGTCAATGCCGGCTGCTGATTGTGACGGGCGCTTACACCAAAAAGCGTCAGGGCGTTGAAATAACCGTTCGGCTGGTTACCGTTCGTTCCGTACGATAATTTCAAACGTAAATTATCGAGCCACCCGGACGTATTTTCCATAAACTCTTCCCGGCTTAAAACCCAGGCTCCCGACAAAGACCAGAAATTGCCCCAACGGTGATCGAGGGCCAACCGTGAGGTTCCGTCGCGCCGGTAACTTCCCGACACGTAATAACGGTTATCGTAATTATAATCCACCTTGCTGATAATGGACACCATCCGGTCATCGCCTGCATATCCTCCTACGCCGGAGGGTTGTGCCGCGTTGCCCATATACATCAGGTCGCTATATGCGAATTGTTGTCCTTCTGCGCTGAAGTTATCGTATTTGTATTGCATCGCCTCATAACCGACAAGGGCGCCTAATGAATGGGCTCCAAAAACTTTGCTGAAATTCAAGGTATTGGATGTGGTCATCTTGTAATACAGGCTTGCATACTGCCACATGTAACCGTTGGTAGGAGCTCCGTCATTCGATTCCGGCTTCCAGATCTGTTTATCCTGCACGTAGTTGAGGTCGATTCCGTTCACCGTTTTGAAATTCAGCCAATCCGTAAAGTTCACCGTCAGGGCGAGGTTGGATATGCTGGACACTTCTTTTTCCGTATAGGATATCAGATTCAAATTGGCAATATAATTCGGGATGCTGTTCCAATATCCCGGATGAGGATTCAACGAACCGTCCGGCAGATAAATCGGCTGCGACAGATTCATCGAATACATTCCGTAAATAGGATTGGAGTAGTAATAATTTCCTCCGCCCATGGTCTGCTCGTCCTTGGTACTGTACCCGATATTTTCACCTAACGAGAAATCGATGTGGCGTCCCAACTTTCCGGAAACGGAAGCACGTCCCGTAAAACGCTCGTATTCACTGCCGATTACAATACCTTTCTGATCTACATAGCCCAAAGAGCCATAAAAATTCAGATTTTCATTTCCGCCGGTTACCGAGAGATTCAGCTTGTTTTCTTCTCCGGTATGGAAAAGCGCATCTTCCCAATTGTTTTCCCGAGGGTTGGTCAGATATTTTTCCAAATTGCTGTTGGAGCCGTAATCGTAACTTCCGTCGAGCGGATCATCGGGATGCAGCAGTTTGGTTACGGAATGCAGGTTCCGCAACGCCCAATTACGCGCATCCTCGCGGATAGCCGTATTCCCCGGATCATAGGCACTTTGCCAAGGCAAGGCATCGTTATCATACAAATACCTGTTCTGCAATGCTTCCATGGCATACTCCGTCAATTCCCGGGTATTCATGAAAAATCCTTTCAGCGACCGGGGCATGGTCTGCATGGACCACGCATGTTCATAGGTGGCGGAAAAACGCATTTTCCCCTCCCGGCCTTTTTTCGTCGTAATGATGATCACACCATTTGAAGCACGGTTTCCGTAGAGGGAAGTGGCTGCTGCATCCTTTAATACGGTCATGCTTTCTATATCTTCCGGATTCAGCATATTCAATCCGGCACTGATAGTTACACCGTCTATCACATACAGCGGCGCCGTCGATTGGTTGAGCGAGCCGACACCACGGATCTGAATGTCCGAAAGGTCTCCCGGCTGTCCGTTAGTACTGGAAAAACGTACTCCGGCCACATTTCCCTGCAACGCCTGCACGGCTGAGGTCCTGGAAGCTGCCGCCTGGGTCAATTTGTCGCTCTTTATGCTGACGGCCGATCCGGTAAAGGCCTCCCGCTTGGCTGTTCCGTAAGCCACTACCATAACTTCATCCAACTGGTTCTCCATAGCTTCCATCTGTACGGAAATTTCAGTCCTGTCCCCTACTCTGATATCCTGTTGCTTCATCCCTATAAACGAAAATTCCAGTACCACATCCGGGTTGTCATCGATCATAAGCTGGTAATATCCGGAATCATCCGTTGCCGTCCCGGTATGCTGTCCTTTGATTTTCACCGCCACACCGGGCAGCGGCAGACCGGAATCATCCGTTACCACTCCTTTTACAATTCTCTGATCCTGGGATAATTCATTCGTTGCATCGATTTCATTCCCCACAAGATTCCCCGCCCGCAAATGAAACGAAGGAAATGCCAGTCCTAACATTAACATCAGAACCCACCTTTGGCAGCTCCGAGGTCTAACAAAAATACTCGTCCATTTCATAATATTTGATATATAATCTCACCGACAAAACAAAAGCAGCGAGACAGGTTAATAATCAACCACCTCAGTTAATATTTCCAAGTCCGGTCACCGGAAATGGCTTTGTTTTACAACAAAAATA
>CANRID010000050.1 GCA_947630665.1 uncultured Bacteroidales bacterium
TATGTGCTGTTATAATTGTATAACTATATGAATTGATAGTAATTTTGATATTTTCAACTTCGCAATACCAATTTTTACCCTGTTTGTATATATTGCAATTTTTATCCAACACCTTATTTTTGCAATACTCAACAACATCTACTGTATCTATTTTTAGGTTTCTTCTAATTCTATCAACTCCCATTTCAGTTGTATGAATTTTGTCAATATTATCAAGTAATATCTTTTTATCTTCCATTCTTTCTTTTCCTCAAATCCCGATTTGTCGTTTTCCCTATTCTACTAAATGCAGCCCCCAAAGTTAATGACGTCACACGGAAATACAAAGTATTACCGGGTGACGTCTTTCGGACATTATCGCTCTCTTTCCCCTCGGTCAATATAGGGGTCTAAATCCTTGGCGCTCTCAATTCCTCTGTCTGGATTGTTACGCTCTGGCTCTGGATATTCCCCGTACCCGCGATCCGCCCAACCTGATCAGTCACAGACAGTTCAATGTCCAGCGTAAACTGACAGCCCGTCTTGCAAAAGAAATCCGCAAGGGTGTGGTTGTCGCCATTGATGGTTCCGAGAATGTATTCTGTATTGACTCCAAACCGGTAAAGGTCTGCCGGAACGTCAGGAAATGAAATTCGGCACACAATCAGATTAATAACTGGAACATACCTGCCGAAAAGCTGTTTAACAGGCTACCATATTCTCACTTAAAATTTATATCCAAAATTGGGAACCCTGTCACCGTGCTTTTTATGAAATGGAAAACTTCTCAATATTTTGAATTATCCGATTATCTTTTTATCCATTTCATCAAATCTTTCCAGGAAACTTTCTTTCCATATACCAGAATGCCTGTCCTGTATATTTTTCCCGACAGATAAGCGATTCCTAAAAATGTCGCCGCCAACAATCCTACCGAAAGGGCAAGCTGCCATCCCGGCACGCCGTAAGCCACCCGGGCCATCATAACCATCGGAGAGGTAAACGGAATGACCGATCCCCAGAAAGAGAGAGCGCTGTCGGGATACTGAAAAGTATGCAGCATGATAAACAATCCTATAATCAACGGAATAGTAACCGGCAGTATCAATTGCTGAGTATCCGCCTCATTATCCACGGATGCCCCTACCGCAGCGAACAGGCTTGCATACAAAAGATATCCCAGCGCAAAATAAATCAGGAAACATCCTACGATAGATGCGATATCCATTTCCCGCAACATATCGATGATTTCAAACGCTCCGGAATCGGAGGCATCCTGTGCGGCATCCGGCATCTGCACGACCTGGGAGAGTTGTTCCTGCGCCATTCCGCCCGCAGCCAGCTGCGCCTGCAATTCCGTCTGCCCCTTTACCGCCCCGGATCCCATGGCCGCCGTGGCACCGAAAACGATCGCTATCGTGAGTACGATCCAGATAAGAAACTGGGTAAGCGCCACCGAAGCCACTCCCAGAATTTTGCCCATCATCAGCTCGAACGGTTTCACGGAAGAAACGATCACCTCCACGATGCGGGTGGTTTTTTCCTCGATCACGCTCCGCATTACCATGCTTCCGAACATGAAGATAAACATATAGATCATAAAGCTGGCTATATATCCGATCGCCATATAGATCTCCACCTGTACGGCTTTCTCTTTTCCCGTTTCCGGGTCTATCTCAAACGTGTCGATTTTCACATCGGTTTCGATATCGTTCACCATTTGCTCCAGCTCCGGTATATCATACGATTTCAGTTTGTATTGCTTTATCGCCTCCCGGGTATTTTCCCGGATGCGCGCGCGGGTTTCCACATCTATCTGTTTGACGGAATAAGCCTGGATAGAAACGTTTTTGCTGGAATCTAACGGCGATATCTCCAATATTGCAAAAGCTCCCGATTCCTCAATATTCTTTTTCTGCTCATCTACAGCGTCTTCCGGTATCGGTTCGAACCGGATAACGGTATCCCGTTCCAGATAAGGCATCACCACTCCAGAGCGGTCCGCCACCTTAATGGTCAGATTTTCGTTCATATTTCCGGAATACATGGTTATCAGGGCCGGCACCACGAGCAATCCCGCCATTAAAACAGGAGCCAGCACAGTAGTAATGATGAACGATTTTTTCTTTACCCGCACCGAGAATTCCCGAGCTATGATAACGGCTATTTTACTTTTTCCCATTTCCCGATAGTTTTAATTCTGTCTGTCGCTTACCAATTTTATAAATATATCGTTCATCCGGGGCATGAGTTCCTGATAGGAAACGATATCCGTTTTATCTATCAAAACCGCCAGCACCTGCGAATTGCTTACCTCCTTAGGCACCTCCAGCACCGCCCTCCGGGCGTTTTTGCAAATTTCATCCGAAACGATCCCGAAAGGAGCGTCCGATGCCCCCATAACCGAAGAAAGAGATGCCGCTGAACGGTACAGCACTTCCACCTGATTGTTGCCGTACTCCCTGCGGATCTGTTCCACGCTCCCCGTAACAATCAGATTCGATTTATTTATAAGGGCTATATTGTCGCACAGTTCCTCTACCGATTCCATATTATGAGTGGACAGAATAATGGTAGTGCCGTTTTCTTTCATTTGCAGGATTTCGTTCCGGATCAACTGCGCATTTACCGGATCGAACCCGGAAAACGGTTCGTCCAAAATCAACAGAGACGGCTTATGCAATACCGTGATTATAAACTGCACCTTTTGCGCCATCCCCTTGGAAAGCACCTCCACTTTCTTGTTCCACCAGGCCTGTATGCCGAATTTAACGAACCATTGTTTCAGCTCCCGGGAAGCCTCCCCCGCACTCATCCCTTTCAGCCGGGCCAAATACAAAGCCTGTTCGCCCACTTTCATTTTTTTATACAAACCCCTTTCCTCCGGCAGATACCCGATACGCTCCACATCGGAAGGCTGCATAGGACGCCCCCCGAACATAAGTTCTCCCGAATCGGGCATCAGAATCCGGTTCATAATCCGGATAAGGGTAGTCTTGCCGGCTCCGTTAGGCCCCAGCAGACCGAAAATCTCACCCTGGGGGATATCCAGGCTTACGGAATCGAGAGCCGTGAAGTTCCCGAATTTTTTCGTAATGTCCCGACAGGTAATAATTCCCATAGATCTATAAATATTATGATGAATAAAATCAGAGGGTAAAGGTAGTCATTTTTCAATTCAAGCCGCAATATTATCGGCAATTCCATCAAAACCTGCCCGTCATGCCGTTCATTACAAACGCGATCATTCCCTCCGGCTCATGGCGGTACCGCCTTTATACACAGCTTTCACAGCACCGCTCTCTCTATGCGGGCGGCCTGTTCCGGCGTAAGGATATTTTCTTTCACTAACGCCTCGGGCGTACATTTTTCCGTCCCTTTCATCCTGCGGAAAAGCAGAATTCCCCGGGCGGTGTAAGGACCGATATAGGGATGCCGGCTCATAAACTCCCATCCCGCGGTATCTAAAGAAAACCGGCGGATATATTCCGGATGCAAAAAAATCCGGTCTTTAAACAGGGCGAAACGGGCCGAATCGATCCCCGGAATATCCATAACCTGCTCCGGAATGCAAAACGATCCCAACCGCCGCCTGTATTGAAGGATTTTACGGGCATAATACGGGCCGATTCCCCTAAGCGAAACCAGCTCCGCGCTATCGGCCGTATTCAAATCCACCGTCATTTCCGCAACAGAGCCGGAGCCGTTTGCACCGGTTCCGCCGGGCAGCACAGCCCCGTGCATTTCCGCAGGCACATTGGGAGCCGTTGCCGGGGGCTTTCCGGCAGCATCGGATTTCCGTTCCGCATTTTGCTTTTCCTGCTTTTTATCCGCAGTCCCGATCGTTATCCAGGGTTCCAGATCCCGGTACAGGGTTTCGCTTACCACATACATCCGCGCGAAATCTTCCGGCCGCCGGAACACTCCACCCTTGCTTCTGTAATTGAGAATCGTCTGCGCCTGCCGGGAAGTAAAGCCCAGCCGGCACAAATCCTCCAACGAAATCGTATTGGGATCGAACGGGAACCGTTCCGCCGGCGGGCGAGACGGCTTTGCTGCGGAAATCCGTTCCGGCGAAGCCTTACCATATTTTCCGGGGTCTTTTCCCGCCGGTTCGGCTTCGTAATGACCGGCAGGCGCGGGCCGGATCCATTTTTCCCAAATAAAAGTCCCCGTCTGGAACAATAATAAGACGGCTATCAGCGCCGTTATACCTAAAGCCTTGCTCCGGGAAATGCCCGGTTCTTTGAAATCTTCCCCGTATTCCCTACCGGGCTTCCTGTAATTTTTCTCCCCTCTCATAATCCTTCCCCGCTATAATCATTACAATTTCCCCTTTCGGTTCATTCATCGAATACCATTCGTATAATTCTTTCACCGTACCCCGCCGGCATTCTTCATGCACTTTGGATATCTCCCGGCATACGGCCGCCATCCTGTCGGGACCCGTAAATTCCATCAGCTGCCCCAGCGTTTTTCCCACCCGGTAAGGCGACTCGTAGAGAATCACCGTGCGCGTTTCTCCGGCCAGTTCCCCCAAACGCGTCTGCCTCCCTTTCTTTACGGGCAAAAAGCCCTCGAAACAAAAACGGTCCGACGGAAACCCCGAACTTATCAGGGCAGGCACGAAAGCCGTCGCCCCCGGAAGCGTTTCCACCTCCACACCCGCTTCTATACAAGTCCTGACCAATAGAAAACCGGGATCGGAAATACCCGGCGTGCCGGCATCGCTGATAAGAGCCACATTCAGCCCTTCCCGTATCCGCCGGCATATACCTTCCGCGGTCTTGTGTTCGTTGAATTTATGATGCGATTCCATACGGGTATGGATATCGTACTTTTTCAAAAGCACGGAACTGGTCCGGGTATCTTCCGCCAGGATAAGATCCGCCTCTTTCAACACCCGCAACGCCCGCAAGGTAATATCTTCCAGATTCCCGATAGGGGTAGGCACTATATAAAGTTTCGCCATTTGCATCTTGCCTGTCATTTCTTTGGTTTAAAGGATATTACCTATTAAATCGCCTCCGCACGGCCATATAGAACCGATAGACTTCATCGCTCTGTTCATTCCATTGGGGATAGTGTTCCCGCATATAAGCCACTACCTCCTTGAAATTCTCCATCGTATTGATTTTTTCGAGCGTATTCTTAAACAATTCCTCATCTTCTCCGAAAAGCTCTCTCACGAACAGGAGCTTATCATTAAGGGCGATTCCCTTGAGCACATCGTCTATATACGGAGCGGGATAATCCACCTCCCAATCATACCAATCCGGCCGCACGGCATCCAGTACCGTTTTTGGTACGGTCTCCTTTGCAGGAGTATTCTGATCGTCACCGTCATTTCCGGAATCCATTGTCATAAATGAATCTTCCCGATCCGCCTCCACTCCCGCTGCGGTTGGCCGATCTTCTCCGGCCGGATTCCCGCCGGAACCTGATTCCATATCCGAAACGATTTCAAAACCGGCGTCGGTGGAGGGTTGCCAATCCATTTCAAAAGAAAAGACTTCCGGGTTTTCCTCTTCCGGGTTTTCTTCCTCATCCATGCTTTCCTCCGGTTTTTCCCCGCTGCCGGCCTCCGGCCGTTCCGCAGCCTCAGTCTGCCCGGTCTCCTCCCGTACAAGTCCGGATTCGTCCGGAGTCTTATCCGCACCCGCTTTTTCTTCCAGTTCCTTTATCCGTATGGAAAGATCCTCTACTTTGCGTCCGAGTTTCTCCACTT
Source organism: uncultured Bacteroidales bacterium (assembly GCA_947630665.1). Lineage (GTDB taxonomy): Bacteria > Bacteroidota > Bacteroidia > Bacteroidales > UBA932 > Egerieousia. The sequence continues at coordinate 5,708 of CANRID010000050.1, forward strand.
TTTCCATCAACGCCCTATTGGACTCATTCAGAGAATCGAGCAATTCTCCCAACAAAATTTTCAAATGCTCCAAGCTGTTTTTGTTATCTTCCATAACCGCAAGTTTCTTACCTTTGCCAATGCAAAGCAAAGGTTATATCTCCACAAAAGTACTTAAAATGTTTTTAGAAAACGCAAAAAAAGCGGGATGGATAGAGGTTATCTGCGGCTCCATGTTCTCCGGGAAAACAGAAGAACTGATCCGCCGCCTCAAGAGGGCGCAATTCGCCAACCAGAAGGTAGAGATTTTCAAACCGGCCTTGGACGTGCGGTACTCCAAAGAAGAGGTAGTCTCTCACGATGCCCACGCCATTCCATCTACTCCGGTGGAAACTGCCGACAGTATTCTGCTGCTTACCGGCGATGTGGAAGTGGTGGGGATAGACGAAGCCCAGTTTTTCGATGAAAACATAGTCGGGGTATGCCAGCTATTGGCAAACAAGGGCATACGGGTGATCTGCGCCGGTTTGGACATGGACTATCTGGGCAAGCCTTTCGGACCCATGCCGGCCCTGATGGCCGTAGCCGAATATGTTACCAAAGTACATGCGATCTGCGTCCGCTGCGGCAACCTGGCCCATCATTCGCACCGGATAGCGGCCGGCGACAAGTTAGTTATGTTAGGAGAAAAGGAGACATACGAACCCATCTGCCGCCATTGCTTCAACCGGCTGCGGGAGGAAGAGCAAGCCCGCAAGACCCTGTAAACCGCCGGGGAAATTCCATTCAAGACATTTCCCCCTCGGCAGCCCTTGCCGACAGGCAACCATAACAGGAAGCCCGAATCCGCTTTTCCCGAAATATTTTCTTGTCTGCATTTCTGTTTTTCAGTTTTATTCCTATATTTGTTTCATATCAGAACTTAATGGACAATATGAATAATAAAATCGAACTGAACGCCAATCCGGTCGTTACTTTTTTGAAAAAAGTGCCGGAAGAGTTTACCAAAGCGGATATCATATCCTATATTAAAGAAAACGGGATCGAAATGGTCAATTTCATGTATCCCGCCGGCGACGGACGCCTGAAAACCTTGAACTTCGTCATTAACGATGCCGACTATTTGGACGCAATCCTCACCTGCGGAGAGCGGGTGGACGGTTCCAGCCTCTTTTCATTTATAGAGGCCAGCAGCAGCGACCTGTACGTAATTCCCCGTTTCCGTACAGCTTTCGTAGATCCATTCGCGGAAATCCCCACCCTAACCATGCTCTGTTCGTTTTTCAACAAAGACGGCGAGCCTTTAGCCAGCGCTCCGGAATACACATTGCACAAGGCCTGCCGGACATTCCGGGAAGTAACCGGCATGGAGTTCGAGGCAATGGGCGAACTGGAATATTACGTCATTGCTCCCGATGACGGAATGTTCCCCGCCACGAGCCAGCACGGTTATCACGAATCGGCCCCTTACGCCAAATTCAACCGGTTCCGCACCGAATGCATGAAATATATCGCACAGGCGGGAGGACAGATCAAATACGGACATTCGGAAGTGGGGAACTTCACTTCCGAAGGACTTGTGTATGAACAAAACGAGATAGAATTCCTGCCCGTAAAAGCCGAGGAAGCCGCCGACCAGCTCATGATAGCCAAATGGGTCATCCGCAATCTCGCCTGCCGGTACGGTTATAACATTACTTTCGCTCCCAAAATCACCGTGGGGGAAGCCGGTTCCGGACTGCATATCCACATGCGCATTATCAAAGACGGCAAAAACCAGATGCTCGAGAAAGGAGTTCTGTCCGAAACCGCCCGGAAAGCCATTGCCGGCATGATGTATCTGGCGCCTTCCATCACCGCTTTCGGGAACACCACCCCTACCTCCTATTTCCGGCTCGTGCCGCACCAGGAAGCCCCTACCAATATCTGCTGGGGAGACAGGAACCGTTCCGTACTGGTACGGGTGCCGCTCGGATGGGCGGCCAAGGGAGACATGAGCGCGTTAGCCAACCCTCTTGAAAAAGACAGCCATTACGATACCTCCATGAAACAGACCGTAGAAATGCGGTCTCCCGACGGTTCCGCCGATCTGTATCAGCTTATAGCCAGCCTCGCAGTAGCCTGCCGTCACGGATTCGAGATGGAAAACGCTTTAGAAACAGCGGAAAAGACCTATGTGAGCGTAAATATCCATCGGGAAGAAAACAAAGACAGGCTGAACGATCTGAAGCAGCTTCCCGACAGCTGTCATACCTCGGCCGACTGCCTCGAACAGCAGCGGGCCGTTTACGAAAAATACGGTGTATTCACTCCGAGCATGATCGACGGGGTTATCCGCAAACTCAGATCCTACGGCGATGCCACCCTGCGCCGGGACATAGAAAACGATCCCGTCCGGATGCACGAAATCGTAAAGACATATTTCCACTGCGGATGACCGTAACCCTGCACGGCGATACCGCCACACAGTCCCAAACAAGTATACTGGATGCGATATCAGCCGGGGGCATGTAAATTTTATGCGAAATTCCGAACTTAAATACGGTTTCGTTGTTATTGATATGAAATAGTTTTTTAAGTCAGGTTAAGTCGGGGACGGCCCGCCGGTTCATAGAATTCGGCGGACCGTCTTTTTTAGGCCCGGCCGGCTTCCGTCCTCCGCCAATCAGTGCAGGCTTACCCCTATCAGCCGCATGAATTCCTCCCGGGTGCGCAGATCTTTCAGGAACGCGCCGGTAAAAGCGGAAGTCGTCGTGACGGAATTCTGTTTCTGCACGCCCCGTATCTGCATGCACATGTGCGCCGCCTCTATTACTACGGCTACTCCCAAAGGATTGAGGGTGTTCTGGATACAGTCCCGGATCTGCACCGTCAGACGCTCCTGCACCTGTAACCGTCGGGAAAATGCCTCCACCACCCGGGCGATCTTGCTCAGACCGGTGATATAGCCGTTGGGGATATACGCTACATGCGCCTTCCCGTAGAAAGGGAGCATGTGATGTTCGCAAAGCGAATAAATCTCTACATCCTTTACCAGTACGATTTGTTTATATTCTTCCTTGAACCGGGCCGAATTGAGGATTTCCACGGGATCCAAAGTATAGCCGTGGGTAAGGAACTGCATGGATTTGGCGACTCTCAAAGGGGTCTTCAATAATCCTTCCCGCTGCGGATCCTCTCCCAGAAGCCTGAGTATGTTTTCGTAATTTTTCGCAAGTTCGGCCGTAGTCGCCTCATCGAACTGCTCGAGTTTCGTATATGCCATAATATTATCGATAAAACCGGATTTTCACAGGCGGCTAACCCTTAGCCCCGGTACGGCAAAATTAGAACATTTTTATCATATACAGAAAGAATGTCAAAAATCCGGCGCATTTATCCGGGCCTGTCCATACGAATTTTCTAAGGAGAGTTCCTGTCTGCGCGGCAATCCTGTCGGGAAAAATCATAAAACCCGCCTTTCCCGTTCCGATATTCCCGATAATTCATTAACTTAGTCCCTTGTTAAAATTTCGAGACTTATGAAACGGATTCTATTCACCGCCGCCGAACAGGAGGAACTTGCATGCGCACAACATACATGGAGGATATTTGAACCCCGGCTAAAAGACCGCGTAGAGCCCGAATTTATGCTTACCGGCATCGGGACCACCTCCGTCTGCTACCGGCTGACCAAGAAAATCATGGAGCAACGGTGCCTGCAAAAAGAATACGATCTGGTTATAAATATCGGGATTGCGGGAAGCTATAATATGAAATCCTTCCCGATGGGTTCCGTAACCCTGATCCGGGAGGAATATTTCGGAGATTTGGGATTCGAAACCCTGTTCGGATTCCAGACCCTTTTCCAGTACGAGCTGCTGGATGCCAACGCTTTTCCTTTTAAGGACGGAGCGCTCCGCCGGATTCCGTTAGACGGCGCTTTGGAGAAAACGATAGACAAATACCGGGAAGCCGTGGGAGTGACAGTACAAACCGTCAGCGGCAATCCCGACCGGGTATCTTCTATCCGGAAAAGATTCGCTCCGGATATAGAGAGCATGGAAGGGGCAGCCGTATATTATGTCTGCCTGCTGGAAAAAATACCGTGTTTCGAACTCCGCAGCGTCTCGAACCAAGTAGGCGAAAGGGACAAATCCAAATGGAACATTCCCTTAGCCTTGGAGAGCCTTACCGATGCCTGCAAAGAGATTCTGGCATCTTTCGAATGTCCCGGGCAACCCTCCGCCCAATAATATTCTTCCTTTTCCCGATATAATCTTCCCGACAAATTCCGGTTTTCAGACGCAATTCATACAGATTTATGGAATTATCCCTCGCCTTTTCCCCTTGTCCCAACGACACTTTCGCTTTCCATGCGATGATCAACCGTTTGGTGGATACGGAAGGGCTTGCATTCCGGACCGATCTGGCCGATGTGGAAGAGCTTAACCGCAGAGCGTCCCGGGGACTTTACGATATATGCAAACTAAGCTATCATGCCTTTTTCGGACTGACGGACCGGTACCGGATGTTGCGCAGCGGTTCCGCCTTAGGGTTCAATAACGGGCCGCTGTTGGTAAGGAAGAAGATAAATCCTTCTCCGTTTATTCCCGAGGAAAAACCGCTTATCGCGGTACCGGGGCTGCATACTACGGCAACCCTGCTGTTGCAGACGGCCTACCCTTGCTGCACGAATCTCCAGCCGATGCTCTTTTCCGAAATAGAAGGAGCGGTATTGCGGGGCGAAGCCGATGCGGGGGTGTTGATCCACGAAGGGAGATTTACTTATAAGGACAAAGGACTGGAACTGATCCGGGATTTAGGAAATTTCTGGCAGGAGAGTTTCGGACTCCCGATACCTTTGGGAGGCATTGCCGTAAACCGCAGGCTCCCGGAAGAGACGGCCATACAAATCGGGAGAGTGCTGAAAAGAAGTATCCGGTATGCCATGGATCATCCCGAAGCATCTGCCGCTTTCGTCATGGAGAACGCCCGGGAATTGAGCTGGGAGATACAACAAGAGCATATCCGGCTTTTCGTTAACGATTACACGCTGGATATCGGAGAGGAAGGGGAAAAAGCGGTAACCTTTTTGTATGCGAAATATCGGGAAGGCTCTTTGTTCGTTCCGGCTTCATGACTATTGGCCCCCGAGGATGGAGAACAGAAAACGGAGAACAAAACCCAGAGGCCAATAAAAAACGTCGGGAGCGAAACGCCAGGCGGAGGGACCTTCAGAGAACAGAGGAAAACCGACAAAAATAAACGAGATAATAGCCGAGAGACTATCGGGATAAAATATAAAAATATGGAGAAAGATGATAAGGAGAACATTCCCCGGAAAGAAGTGATCAGGATTGAGGGAATCCGGAAAATCTATCAACTTGGGACACAGCAGGTAAAGGCGTTGGACGGAGTCGATATGACGATCCGTAAAAACGAGTATGTAGCGATTATGGGGCCGTCGGGATCGGGAAAATCTACCATGATGAATATTTTGGGCTGCTTAGATACTCCCACTTCCGGCAAATATATTCTCAATGGCATAGATGTCAGTCAAATGGATGACAGTCAATTGGCAGACGTACGAAACAAGGAGATCGGATTCGTATTCCAGTCTTTCAATCTTCTTCCCAAATATAATTCGCTGGAAAACGTGGCGCTTCCCCTGATTTATGCCGGCATTCCCCGCAGTATCAGGGAAAAACGGGCGAAGGAATCGTTAGAGAACGTAGGCTTAGGCAACCGGATGGAGCATAAACCGGCGGAACTGTCGGGAGGACAACGTCAGAGAGTTGCAGTGGCCAGGGCGCTGATCAATCATCCTTCCATCATCCTGGCCGATGAGCCTACGGGAAACTTGGATACGAAGACCTCCATAGATATCATGAAATTGTTCGAGGAAATCTACAACAACGGAAATACCGTGATTATTGTGACACATGAAGAGGATATCGCCCGGTACGCCAGAAGGATCATCCGCCTGCGCGACGGTAAAATCGAATCCGACATACAGAATCCGCATCCCGCAAACGAAGCCGCTTTTCCTCCCGACGGCTACGGAAGCTCCGATAGTTAGGAAGTCCCTCTAAATAAGCTAACCCATAAACTATTGACACATGAAAGTATATACCAAAACAGGCGATAAAGGCACCACCTCTTTAATAGGGGGCAAACGGGTGCCGAAAAATCATCCGCGGGTGGAAGCCTACGGAGATATGGATGAATTGATTTCTTATTTGGGCATCGTGCGCAGCGATGCGGGCATGGCCCATGAAAAAGAGGTCTTGCGAAAAATACAGGAAAACCTGATGCTCATATCCGCCCATTTCGCTTCGGACGGCAGCAGCAAGACCCTGAAAGAGATCACGGAAGAAGATATAGTATTCTTGGAAACCGAAATAGACCGGATGACTGCCCAGATGCCTCCCCAGAAAGCTTTTATTTTACCGGGTTCCCCGCGTATCGCTTCCCAGTGCCAGGTAGCCCGTACCATTTGCCGCCGGGCGGAACGGCATGCGCTGGTCATAGGCAGCGGCGGAGAGGCGAATGAACAGACCACTCCTTCCGTAGAGACAGGATTGAAATATCTCAACCGTCTGTCCGATTACCTGTTCGTATTGGGGCGTTATTTTTGCATGCAACATGAAGTGCCGGAAGACTTTTGGCTACCTTAAGCGCATTATCCGGCGAATCAAACAATAAATAATTGGATTTCAAGCATATAATGAAGACAATGTAAAATATATAAAAATATTTAAGGCGCTTACATATTTTTTCATTATATTCGCGGCTCGACAAATTGCTTGTTTGAACAATAATTACCTAATTACTAAAAATTTACGTTATGTATTGGACACTTGAACTCGCGTCTAAATTGGAAGACGCTCCATGGCCTGCTACAAAAGAGGAGTTGATCGATTACGCAACCCGCTCCGGCGCACCGTTAGAGGTAATTGAAAATTTAAACGATCTGGAAGACGATGGAGAAACATACGATAGCATTGAAGAAATCTGGCCGGATTACCCAAGCAAAGAAGACTTCTTCTTCAACGAGGAGGAGTATTAGTGCTGTTTTTAGCATAATATCAAATATTAAATCCCTGTTAATCAATAAGATTAGCAGGGATTTAATTTGTTTGGACAATGGTGTTTGATCCTCTCAAATGGTGCGGTTTGTTTGTCTAAATTGCGGTTTTTAAAACAGTATCAAGAAATCGGCTGCAATCAAAAAAGTGCAACCGATTATCTCTCTGCCTAAAAAAGAGATTTACTCTTCTTGCTCATAGTAATAAGAATAATCTATACCTTTCATAAAGGTTTCACGATCATTAATTTTGTCAGTTAATCCCGATTGCAGAAGGTTCTTAATGTTAGATGCATTAACTACACTGAGTTGCATTGCATTCAGATACTCTTTTTTATTAATAAGGCTCCAATCTATACATTTTTTTAGCCGCTTTTTGAGGATTAAATCGAGCCAAATGCGAGTAGATCTCCTGACTTCGTCAATGCGTACCCCAAAATTCATCAGTGAATAGAGGTGCGATGCGTTGATGACGTTTCATG
>CANRID010000051.1 GCA_947630665.1 uncultured Bacteroidales bacterium
TTTCTCTTGGTGAGAGATATAGAGGATTGTTCAACAATTCTTTCTCTTTTTCCTTTCCTCTGATTTTCAAATGCACGATTCCTCGCATAAGATTCTTAAAATATCATAATTTCTTAGAATATGACAATTTTGGGAATATTATAATTTCATTGCAGAATCGCCAGAACAGATGTACGTCTTTTTATTACGGAGTCATAAGATTCTTCGTTTTCAATAGCACGGCAGACTTTAAAACAACGTATGTGAATGATGTGATTACTGACACCAGCTGCTGCCGGAACACGTTTGAAAAGGAAAATGACAAAACTAATATTTTCGATGCGGACAGGTTTTACCGTTTGTCGGGATAGCCTTCATAATAATTTACAAAGGCCCGGTTAACGATCCGGATTCCCCCCGGAGTAGGATAATTTCCTGAAAAATACCAGTCTCCATTATGTTTCGGACAGGCTTGGTGAAGATTCTCTATGGTCTGGAAAATAATGGAAACTTCGCAATCCACACCTTCCGGCGTTACCATCCGGGCGATCTTCCGGGAAATCTGCTGCTCCGTAAAAGGACTGTAAATCTCTTTTACATAATTTTCGAGCCGGTCATCGGCAACCGTCCGGGAGGCTTTGCATTTCCGGTACACCTCTTCCAGAATATGAGACAAGCCGTTTTCCTTGAGCAACTCTATGGCGGCATTGAAGGCGATGAATTCATTCATGCGGCTCATATCTATTCCGTAACAATCAGGATAACGGATTTGGGGAGAAGAAGAAATTACGACGATTTTGCGGGGCTGCAGACGGCTGAGAATTTTGATGATGCTTTGCCTGAGCGTAGTTCCCCGCACGATGCTGTCGTCTATGACGGCAATCGTATCGACGCCGGGCGTAATCGTATTGTAAGTAATATCATAAACGTGTGTAGCCAGATCGTCGCGGCTGCTGCCCTGGGCGATGAACGTTCTGAGCTTAATGTCCTTTACGGCGAGCTTCTCCGTCCGGACCCTATGTCTGAGAATCGTCCGGATGGCCGCCTCGCTCCTGTTTTCCGTATTCATCAGGGCCTTCAATTTCCGCTCGTTCAAATATTCTTCGAGTCCCTCCAGCATTCCGTAATAAGCGACTTCCGCCGTATTGGGAATAAATGAAAATACCGTATGGTCGAGATCGTAATTTATTTCCTGCAATATCCGGGGGGTCAGCAGGCGTCCCAAAGCCTTTCTTTCGCGATATATATCCGCATCGCTGCCCCTGGAGAAATAGATTCTTTCAAAAGAACAAGGGGACGGATGTTCGGGTTTGGCAAAGCAGCACAGACGCACCTGCCCGTCTCTGTGGATAATGACGGCTTCGCCGGGTCCGAGTTCGTTCACCTTGCCGTAAGAGACATTCATAACGGTCTGTATCACGGCCCTTTCGGAAGCGACCACCACAATCTCCTCATCCGCATAATAATAGCACGGACGGATGCCCCACTTGTCCCGGAAGGCGAAACTTTCTCCGCTGCCGGTCGAGCCTATGATACAGAATCCTCCGTCCCAGTGCTGGGAAGCTTCGGTTATAATGCTCTCTATATCTATATTGTCTTCAATCTTTTTGTCCATCTCCTTTCCGCTGTATCCCTGGACGCGGTATTTCCGGTAAAGGTCGCTGTGATGGTCGTCCAGCAAATATCCCATTTGCTCCAGAATCAGAAAAGTATCTGCGTTAAGCCGGGGATGCTGGCCCTGATTCACGATATACTGGAAGACCTCTTCCATATTCGTCAGATTGAAATTTCCGGCTATACATAAATTGCGGCTGCGCCAATTGTTTCTTCTTAGAAAAGGATGTACGTACGACATGCCGGAACGTCCCGTGGTACTGTAACGCAAGTGTCCTATATAGATTTCCCCTATATACGGCAGATCCGCTTCCGGGATTCCTTCCTCTGCGGCCCGGGCGATCTCCCGGTTGATTTTTTCAAATGTCTCCGTAATGGCGCCGCTGCCTAAGGCCCTCTCCCTGAAAATGTATTCGTTGCCCGGGAGCGCTTCTATCTTGATGCAGGCCATACCGGCGGCTTCCTGACCCCGGTTGTGCTGCTTTTCCATCATCAGATAGAGTTTTTCCACGCCGTAAGTATAGCTGCCGTATTTTTCTTTGTAGTAGGAAAGAGGTTTAAGCAGGCGGATCAGAACGATCCCGCACTCATGTTTAATTGTATCGCTCATGAAGATATATTTTGAGGAAATCCGATCAAAATGCAAAGATAAATATTTCTATGCACACTGTTTTAATTCCCGACAAATTCATTCATTCCCGATAAATTCGATAATGCAGTTCAGCGCGGCCAGACTTTTTTGCAATAGCCAGGCGGTAAACGGTCCCGCTATCGGGATGCTGTAAAATAAAACGGAAAGGATAAACAGATAAAGGACCGCCGTTACCAAAGGAACCGCCGCCAGATTGGTAAGCAGGAAATAAGGAGGTATATTCTTGAAATACAACCAGACTATAGGCCCGGTAGCGATCTGGCAGGAAACCGATAGCGCCAGCAGGCTCCAGAGCTTCCTGACCGTTTTGCATCTAAAGGGAAAGCACCTGTCTATGGCTCCGAAAAGGCCGGCGATTCCGCAGACGGCGGCGAATGAAAGCTGGAAACCTATCCTGAAAATTTCTAACGGAAAGAACAAAAGAATGATCCCTGCGGCCATGGCCGTCACCTCCCATTTGCCCGCGCTGCGGTAGCCGGCGGCAGCCAGCCGGTAAATGCCTATCATCAGCCCCGCCCGCAATACCGAAGCGTTGAGGCCGGTCGCCACGGCATATAGGGCTATTAACATCAGGCTTAAAACCAATTTAATCCGTCGGGATCTGTAATGAAAATCCAACAGATGGAGAAATATTCCGATGATGGAATAAAGGATCCCCGTATGGAGTCCCGACAGTGCAAGAAGATGCATGGCGCCGGAATCCCTGTATGATTTTTTCAACTCATAGGGAAGGCCGCTTTTATCTCCCAAGGTCAAGGCGGCCAGTACGGTCCGTTCTTTTTCCCCGGGAACGATTTTTTTCAGGGCATCGCCCAGCGTCCGGCGGAGGCGGAGGGCGCCTGGCATCCGGGAGATACGCGGAGGACTGTAATTGAGCCGGCGTATTTTCTCCCGGATTGCATCGATGCGCGGCATCCGTTCAGAACCGCTTTCATTTGCGGCCTGCGGAGCGAAAAATCCGGCTATTTTTCCGGAATCCGGACCCAATCCGTAAACGATCTTCCTTTCGTCCAAATGCTTGTACTCCGGATTCTGCATCAGGTGTACCGCCCCGGCAAACATCAAAACGATATGGGAAATTGTTATAAAGCAGACCGAGAGACCCTGTCGGGATAATCCGCTCATGCCAAAGCGGGGAAGAAACAACAGGGAAAAGAGAATGCCGTAAAATATTAACGATAAAACCAAAAGTCCGTATAAGAGAGACGGGGATACGGGATACAGAAAATAAGATACGATCCCTGAAATGAACGCCAGCACCAAAGTAACTCCCCCTCTTTCCATCCGCACGGTCTTTTAAAATTGCATAAAAGTAGTATTTTTGGATTATATTTGCAACCATGAAAAAAATCGCCTTCATTATCAATCCAGTATCCGGAACCGGGCATAAAGAAACGATTGTAGCCTATCTGAAAGAGATATTCAGCGAAATATCAGGCTATCAGACCTCTTTTTATGCCACCAAAGGTCCGGGCGATGCCTTCGATGCGGCTTGCCGGTATAAACGGCAAAGGTATGACATAGTGGTGGCGATCGGAGGAGACGGAACGGTAAATCAGGTGGCAAAAGGGTTGTTGAACAGCGATACGAAATTGGGGATTGTTCCCGTGGGATCGGGAAACGGATTGGCGAGGCATCTGAAAATTCCGCTCTCGTATCAGAAAGCGGCGGAAGTAATCCGGCATGAAAAAACGCAAATGATCGATGCCGGAGTCATCAACGATGAAATATTCTTTTGTACGGCCGGCCTCGGATTCGAAGCCGTGATCGGAGACCGTTTCAATTCGGCCGATACCAGGGGACTGATTACCTATATGGAATTCTGCGCCAAAGAATATGTACGGTATCGTCCGGAGACCTATCGGATAGATATGTTGGGAAATACTTATCGTACCGAGGCGTTTCTCATTACTTTCGCCAATTGCGCCCAATGGGGAAATAACGTATACATCGCGCCAGGGGCGAATGTTTCAGACGGGATGTTGGATGTGGTAGTCTGGAAGAAAGCCCCGTTGGTCTCGATGCCGCTGCTGACGGCCGGACTGTTTCTCAAAACGATCCGGTATTCCCAATTCTTAGACATGTATCGGGCCAAGGAGATAAAGATTTACCGGCAGAACGAAGGGTTGATACAGTTCGACGGCGAAAGCCGCACCATGGGCAAGGAAATTACCGTTTCCGTTATCCATCATGCGGTTAAGGTAATTATTCCCGGCGGAACGGGGGTGCTTTCAGCCGTACACATGTAAGGATTTTGTTGGTCTGATGTTAATTTTACTTAATTAAAAGTACAATTTTTAGAAAATTTGTTTACATTTGTTAAACATTTTTCCGGATTACTATAAAATTATTATTAAACACTCGGTTTGAAAATGATTATTCTGGTTTTGAACTGCGGAAGTTCATCTTTAAAGTATCAGGTTCTGGATATGAAGAGCGAATCTGATTATTCCTTATTGGCAAAAGGATTGGTGGAAAGAATCGGTCTGGATACGGGCGAGATCACCCACAGTGTCACCGGCAAAGATAAATACAAGATTCAAAGGCCCATCTCCAATCATACGGAAGGCATTAAAAGCGTATTGGAGCTGTTAGTCGATCCCGGACACGGAGTCATCGGGTCGTTGTCGGATATCCAGGCGGTAGGACACCGGGTAGCCCACGGAGGCGAATTTTTCAATTCGAGCAGGCTGATAGATCCTTCGGTAACGGAGTCCATTGAGAAATGCAATGAGCTGGCCCCTTTGCACAATCCGGCGAATTTGCTCGGTATCAGGGCTATAGAAGATTTAATGCCCGGGGTTCCGCAGGTAGCCGTATTCGATACCTCTTTCCATCAGACGATGCCCGATTATGCTTACATGTACGCTATCCCTTATGAATATTATACTAAATATAAGGTGCGCAGGTACGGTTTTCATGGCACCAGCCATAAATTCGTCGCCCGGAAAGCGGCGGATCTCGCGGGCCTGGATTTTCATAACTCGAAAATCATCACCTGCCATCTCGGCAACGGCGGTTCCGTAACGGCCGTACAGAACGGGTGCTCCGTAGATACCTCCATGGGATTCACGCCGGTAGAGGGCGTGGTAATGGGAACGCGTTCCGGGAATGTGGATGCCGGAGTAATCACTTATATACAGGCGAAAGAGAATCTGGATTATGCGGGAATCAACACTGTTTTGAACAAGAAAAGCGGCTTCTTAGGCATCTCCGGCATTTCTTCCGATGCGAGGGATATCGAACAGGCAGCCGGACAGGGGAACGATCGGGCCCGACTGGCTCTCCGGATGTTTTCCTACAGCGTGCTTAAATATGTCGGCGCCTACGCTGCCGTTATGAACGGAGTGGATATGATCGTATTTACCGGAGGTATCGGGGAAAACGACCCTGCCGTACGGGAATATATTTCGGAAAAATGCTCGTTCTTGGGAATAGATTTCGACAAGGAGCTCAATAAAGGGCTGCGCGGCAAAGACATGATTCTTACCAAACCGGAGTCCAAGGTAAAAGTAGCCGTCGTTACCACAAACGAGGAACTGGTAATCGCCCGGGATACCATGCGCATAGTCGAGAACCGATAAAATTTCATAAAGAACCATTAACTTAAAACATAATAAAACGATATGATTACTAATTTTGACGAACTGTTCGAACAACTGCGTTCTAAACCTAAAAAAAGATTGGCAGCTGCCTGGGGCGTGGACGATCACACCATCAGCGCCGTAGGTCTGGCCGTTAAGGAAGGGATCGTGGAAGGGATATTGGTGGGAGACGAGAAAATGATCTTGGAAGTATGCGCCAAAGAGAACATAGACCCGAAACTTTTCACTATCATTCCGAATGACAACGAGTTAAAATCCATTGCCCAGGCCGTTGAAATGGTCAAGACCGGAAAAGCCGACATTCTCATGAAAGGATTGTGCAGTACGGACAAGTATATGCGGGCGATCTTGGATAAAGAGAAAGGATTGCTTCCTCCGAAAGCCATTCTGAGCCATGTTTGCGTAATTCAAAATCCGAATTATCCGAAACTCTTGTGTCTTGCCGATATCGCCGTTATTCCGGCTCCGGATCTGAAGCAGAAAATTGCAATAGTCAAATATGCCGTCAATACCTCCAAGGCTTTGGGGGTAGAAACACCGAAAGTGGCCATGATAGCCGCTACCGAACAGATGCTTGCCGGAATGCCGGCATGCGTGGAAGCCGCGATGATTGCCAAGATGGGCGACCGGGGGCAGATTCCGGGTTGTCTGATAGACGGTCCTTTGGCCTTGGATGTAGCTTTGTCGCCTGAAGCGGTAGCCATTAAGAAACTCAACAGCTGTGTGGCCGGAGATGCGGATTGTCTCGTATTCCCGAATATCGAATCCGCGAATGTGTTTTATAAAACCAATTCACAATTAGCAAATGGAGTCAGGCTTGCCGCCATGGTTACCGGAGCGTCTGCTCCTTGCGTACTTTCCAGCCGTGCGGACAGCATCGATACCAAACTGAATTCGATCGCTTTGGCTGCCCTCACTGCCAAATAGTGTACAGGAATTGATCTAATATAAATGTAAAGTTATGGGTAAATTGATACTTGCCATCAATCCGGGCTCGACCTCTACGAAAATCGCCGTTTACGAGGATAAAAAAGAGGTGTTTTCCAAGACGCTCAGGCATTCCGCCGAGGAACTTGCTCCTTTCAAGAATGTGATCGATCAGTTCCAATTCAGGAAAGATGTGATAAAAAAAGCCTTGGAAGAGAACGATATCGCCCTTAAAGATCTGGCGGTTATCGTAGGAAGGGGCGGATTGCTCGACCCTATTCCGTCGGGAGTATATGAAGTGAACCGGAAAATGATAGACGATCTGCGGAGCGCCCGTAATGGAGAACATGCCAGTAATCTAGGCGCCGTCATCGCCCGGGATCTGGCCGATGAAGCAGGAGGCATCAAAGCGCTGATAGCGGATCCCGTGGTGGTAGATGAACGCGAACCGATCGCCAGAATCGCCGGTCATCCGCTTTTCGAGAGGAAATCCATCTTTCATGCCCTGAACCAGAAAGCCATTGCCAAAATGTATGCCGCCAAACACGGGAAAAAATACAATCAGCTGAATCTGATCGTAGCCCATTTGGGCGGAGGCGTATCCGTGGGAATACATAAAAAGGGAAAAGTGGTGGATGTCAACGATGCGCTTCGGGGAGAAGGCCCTTTTACGCCCGAGCGTTCCGGAGGACTGCCGGCCGCCCAGTTGGTGGATATCTGTTTCAGCGGTAAATATACGGAAAAACAGATACGGAAAATGATTGCCGGAGAAGGAGGCGTCAGCGCTCATTTAGGCACCAATTCCTTTCAGGAGGTTGAAAAGAGAGTGGAAGCCGGAGATAAGAAAGCGGCCTTGATTTCCGATGCCTTCGCTTATAATCTGGCGAAGGAGATCGGCGCCATGGCTACGGTAACAGATGGTAAAGTGGATGCCATTATCATTACCGGAGGCATTGCCTACAATACTGCGTTGATGAAAAAAGTCATCAAAAAGGTCAAGTTCATCGCTCCCGTAACCATTTATCCGGGAGAAGACGAGATGGGTGCCTTGGCCGGAAACGGTCTCGCCGTCCTTACCGGAAAGGAAAAAGTGAAGAAATACTGACTCCGGATTTTAGGCCGGAAAGGTCTGAAAATTGGAAAGTTAGAAAGAATTTAAACTTAAACTGAAAACAATAGAACAGGGCTGTCTGACAATCAAATGTCATTCAGCCCTGTTTTTTTGCCGCCGCTTTAGACCATGCCGGAGGCACGCCTTGCACTGCACGAAAATCAGCGGATTATATTCATTTCGTCCAACAAATGCTGCGCACCGGCCAATTTATCTATAATGAACAAGGCATAACGGATATCCAGCGCGATATTCCGGCATACCTGAGGATCATATACCACATCGCTCATGGTTCCTTCCCATACGCGGTCGAAATTCACCCCTATAAGATTGCCTTCGGCATCCAATACGGGGCTTCCGGAATTACCGCCGGACGTATGGTTGGTAGCGATGAACGCCACCGGCACCGAACCGTCCGTTTCCCATGTCCCGTAATCGCCCGCTGCATGCAGGTCCCTTAGTTTCTGAGGGATGTCATAATCATAAATTTCCGGATTATCTTTCTGGACAATCCCTTCCAAAGTGGATCCCGGCAGATAATAAACCGCATCGGCCGGACTGTACCCTTTCACGTTTCCATACGCGACCCGGAGGGTGGAATTGGCATCCGGATAAAATACTTTCGTTCCCCCGACCGCTTTATCATATTCCATTTGCCCACGCATATAGGTGCGGTACAGAAGGTTGATTTCCCGGTTGACGGAATCCAGCACGGGTTTGATGTTTTCGGAAAAATATTCGTTCGTTTCCCGATAGATTTCCGCGGCCTTTTCCATATCGGGACCATCGAATACCGCATCCGCCCAAACCGCAGCCGTTCCGTATTCGGACATCTGTTTCTTGAAATACGGCGATTTATATTTGTCGGGAATACTTTTATCATACTCATTGAACAGAGCGATGAAAATATCCTTGTCTATAGGCATATAGTAATTCTTATAGAAATCTTCGGGATTTTTCTGTCCGGTTCCGGCAAACCTCAACAATTCTACCGCATTCAGCGCTTCGCCCTGATAATCGGATACCAAAGACAATTCACTGATGGAAGAGTACAGATCATGCATTTTTTCCACGAGTCCTTCGTATTCAGGTTTTCCTTCCGCCCACCGGGAAAAATTCCGCTCGAACTCCTTCTTGTTTTCAATGGCTTTCAGCCGGATAATCCCTTTCATTTCCCCCTGCCATTTTTTCCATGAATTGGATACGCTGGCATTTTTGGAAGCATATTTGATTCTTACCGCCTGATCTTTGGCCATCTCCCTTCTCTGAACATCCAACCTGAGTGTTCTCAGTTTTATTTTATGCGGGTTGGACACTTTGGCAATCTGCTCTACGGCATCGCTCATTATATATTCGTTCGTACGGCCCGGGAATCCGTACACCATGGTAAAGTCCCCTTCTTTAACGCCTTTGGCGGAGATATTGAAAAACCTTTTAGGCTTGTACGGAACATTGTCTTCCGAATAGGCGGCAGGCTCGTTGTTTTTATCGGCATATACGCGGAACAGACTGAAGTCTCCCGTATGACGGGGCCACATCCAGTTATCGGTATCGCCGCCGAATTTCCCGATGGAAGAAGGCGGAGCGCCTACCAGACGTACATCTCTGAATACTTTATATACGAACAGGTAATATTGGTTTCCATAATAAAGCGGAGATACCGAAGCTCTCAGGTTTTCATTTCCTCCGGTAGCCTTGTTGACGATCTCTTCGGTATTTTTCCGGACCAGCTCCGTCCGCTGCTGCTCGGTCATTTCCTGCCTGTACCCTTTAAGTACCCGGTCGGTCACATCTTCCATATATTCTAAAAAAGAAACCGTAAGCCCCGGATTGGGAAGCTCTTCCGAGCGTTTCATGGCCCAAAAGCCATCCTTGAGATAATCGTGTTCTACCGAACTGTGGGACTGGATCTGACCGAAACCGCAGTGATGGTTGGTAATCAGAAGGCCTTCGTCCGAAATCAGCTCTCCCGTACACCCTCCCCCGAAATGAACGATGGCATCCTTCAGGGAAGATTGATTGATACTGTATATATCCTCTGCGGATAACTTGAAGCCTTTGGCCTGCATGTCCTTTATCCTTTGGGAAATCAGCGAAGGCAGCCACATTCCCTCATCGGCAAATACAGGCAAGGCGCCGAAAACGATTAGAACGAGTAGTAAAAATTTTTTTCGCATTTGGTATAGAATCTAACGGTTAATACACAAATATAATATATTTTTTCGTATTTTTGAAATATAAATCCTGTACATGAACAAACTTGCCAAATACATTATAATTGCAACGGGCATCGCCATCGTCCTGGTTTCCGCATGGTATTTCCGCTCGATTTTAGTTTGTATCATGATATCCGCTGTGCTGTCGCTTATCGGGAAGCCTTTCATGAAACTGCTCAGATCGGTAAAAATCGGGAAATTCCGTCTGGGGCCCGCATTGTCCGCCGTTATCACCATAGCGGTTCTGGCTTCGATCCTATCGTTGTTCATCGGATTCCTCACACCCCTGATCGGCAGGATTTTCAGCCAGATGTCCGCCATCAATTTCGAGGAAATCACCCAGAAGCTGGCCTCCCCTCTTTACAAGTACAACATCATGCTTCATAACATGTTCCCCACCATGGATGCCGGAATTACCATAGAGAGCATGATTATGGACCAGATACAGCAAATAGTCAATATCGATCTGTTTACGAATGCGGTCAATTCCATCGCCTCGTTTCTGATGCATTTTTTGGTCGATGCCTTCACCATCGTTTTCGTAACTTTCTTTTTCCTGAAAGACAGCAATACGTTTTCCAACATGGTGCTGATGTTCGTACCGGACAAATACGAAGAGCATACCCGCAGGGCCTTGCGGAGCGCGGATAATCTGTTAGTGCGGTACTTTACGGGCATCAGTATAGAGGCCATCCTCATTACGGTCATCAATACGCTCGGACTTCATTTCATAGGGGGAGTCGATTTCCAGCTGGCCGTCGTGCTGGCCTTCATCTCGGGAGTATTCAATGTAATACCCTACATCGGTCCTATCGCAGCCGGCGCTTTCGGCACCGTTATGGGTATCATATCCCATACGGGCGATATTACCTCCGGCATTTTAGGCATCCTGCTGATAAAACTGGCGCTGATCTTTTTCTTTACCCACCTGATCGACGTATTCGTATTCCAGCCCCTTATCTATTCCAACAGCGTAAAGGCCCATCCGCTTGAGATATTTTTGGTGATTTTAGTGGCCGGGCACATCGGAGGAATCATGGGCATGCTGGCGGCGATCCCGGCCTATACGGTTCTGCGGGTATTCGCCCGCGAATTCTTTTACGGATTCAAATTAGTGCAGAAGCTCACCGACAAAATGTAAAATCTTTCATTACTTCCGTGCAATAGGATCGGCTATCGAAAATTCCGATGTTAAAAAACGTATCGGAACGTTATAAGATACCGCTAAAAATCATATCTTTGTGATATTGTTTATCTTTAATCCATAATGTCATGAAGAAATACATTGCAGAAATGCTGGGAACGATGGTTCTCGTATTGATGGGTTGCGGCAGTGCTGTATTTGCCGGAAATATTGCCGGCACGGTAGGTGCCGGCGTAGGAACTCTGGGCGTAGCCCTTGCGTTCGGTCTGTCCGTTGTGGCGATGGCATATGCCATCGGAGGCATATCGGGTTGCCATATCAATCCGGCCATTACGTTAGGTGTGTTCCTGAGCGGGCGCATGAGCGGCAAGGATGCCGGAATGTACATGCTGTTCCAAGTGATCGGAGCTATTCTCGGCTCTGCCATTCTCTATCTGCTGGTATCAACCGGCGCACATGGTGGACCGACTATGACAGGAGCAAACAGTTACAGCGAGGGTATGGCCTTGCAGGCGTTCATTGCCGAGGCGGTATTCACGTTTATTTTCGTATTAGTGGTACTGGGGACGACCGACCCGCAGAAAGGCGCCGGAAACTTCGCAGGACTGGCAATCGGACTCACGCTGGCGCTTGTCCATATCGTATGCATACCTATTACGGGGACTTCTGTCAATCCTGCCCGCAGTATAGGTCCGGCCTTGTTTAACGGCGGCACGGCACTCTGTCAGTTGTGGTTGTTCATCGTAGCCCCATTCGTAGGAGCCATATTGTCAGCCTTAGTATGGAAAGGTCTCTCTGCAAATTGTAAAGAATAAAAGAAACCGATCCTGCTTCTAAAAAATAAGAGGGGAACCCAAAAGCCATTCAATATGGTCCAAAGGGTTCCCCTTTTTTCATTATCCATTATCGTACGAATTTCTTTCCGGACGTTTTTTCTTACCTTTGCAACAATCGTTTGAACGTACAGCCTTATGAAGAAAATAACGTATGACGATGTTGTCGCATTATCCCAATTGACGGAGCAATCCGATTTGGAATTCAAGAAAACGACGGGACAGTTAGAACGGGGAATGGAAACTTTGTGTGCATTTCTCAATGGGCGCGGCGGTAAAGTGCTGTTCGGTATAACGGACAGCGGCGAGGTGTTGGGACAGGAAGTTACGGACAACACCCGCAAGGATATTGCTAATGCCATCTGCAGAATCGAGCCGCAGCCGGAAATCCAGATCTCCTATATTCAATTGCCCGGTTCAAACAAGCAGGTTATTGCATTGGCGGTCGAAGACACAGAATACGAGAGGCCTTTCACCTATAAAGGACGGCCATATCACCGCATCGAGAGTGTGACCGCCACAATGCCGCAG
>CANRID010000052.1 GCA_947630665.1 uncultured Bacteroidales bacterium
GCAGTTGGTGCAACCTTGCGATGCAAAATTACAACCTGCCTGCAACCTCCAAAAGGTGTACTTCAGTTAATGCTTACAAAGTCCTTATCAGGCGAAAGGTCGCCACTCCAAAGCGTCAAGTCCATATACAACAAAACCCCTCGGAGGTGTCCGAAGGGTCGAATGGGTTACGCAATTGAAGCCTACTACTTAATCAGGTTTTTTGATTAAGATAACCCTGCAGCAAGTCCTCTCGTTTGAACTAACTTCTTTATAATATTATCTTTAACCCCAATAGCTTTAAGCAGGTATATGTGAATACTTAAACTTAATTCAGTGGCTAATCTCGGGAAGTCTTGGGAGCAATAATATGGCTCTTGCTTAGATTTAGGATGAGTAATTTTATGACGAGTATTTATAATTTTTTTTATATAATCATCATCGAAATCATACGGCAGAAAGCTTTTAATAGATTCAAGAAATACAGCTAACCGGCTTTTCAGCTCAGTTCCTTTAACCATAAGGAACGCTTGCTTCAATTTGGTTTCATCTTGCTTTTTTATGTCATACTGTTGAATCATATCAATAAGTAATCTCGCTTTTTTTGTAGATTCATCAATTTGGGCAGTCTTTTTATCTAAACCTTGCGAAAGTGTTTCAATAACTGATATGTAACAGTTAATTAGAGATGCCGGGCGTGTATATATATTAGTATGGGACTCGAAAAAGCTGTTAATAGCTCCTGCATATTCCGAATATAAGTCGATCCAATTCTTGCTAATTGCCTTAATCTCAGATTCTGAAAAATCTGTTGATAAAGAATGAGGTTCTATATTAGCATACTTTTTTATATACTGGTAGTTATATGAACCACTTGCTTTATAGAAACATTTATCATTACAGTTATTTTCTAATAACAAATACTCAACAGGAAAAACTCTATTAGTAATTAGATACAACAGATAGAGTATTTGATTACATAATTGCATAGCATCATCAAAACAATTCTTTTGTCGGAATGAGATATGCAATAAAGTTTGCTGTTCGACTCCTCGATTTATTTTTCCATAGGAATACGTTGGAATAAATGAAAAATATGCATTCATATCATCACATTTTAGCAACCAATGGGGATAAGGAGGACTATAATGTAAAATGTAATGATTACTTGGGATATTTATCTTTGAGACATCGTGGTATGCCGCTTCTAATATATCTTTAGTCCACTCATTAAATATACCGGCTTTAACATCTATTGATTGAACACTTTCCTTTTGAAAAGCCCCCTCATAAATAAATATTTCTGACACGGAATATTTATAATGCCTTAGACCGTTTCCAAGATGTGAAATTTTCTCAAATTTCAATCCCTCCGCTATAATGTTTGCGGAACGGTCTTTCCCATTAGAATCTGTTGAATATGTAATCCCAGAGATAGACTCTAAAAGCTCAGGTAAAGCATCTGTAGTTGGTTCAAAGAAAAGTTCTATCCATATATCTTGACCATCAATAAACAAAGTCCCGGACAATTTTTCATCAGGATATTCTGTTCGGGACCAAACCCCTATATAATGGGATTGGAACTTGAAGTTGGTAAGATCTAAAGGCATATTAGTCCCAGTCGTTTAAGTTATCAATATATTGGTTGAGGTCGGTTTCGTCAAAGAGATCCGACAACTCGCCCGTGTTCTCGTTATAGTCGAAGTCAACCCAGCTATTATGTACCGGGTCGCTGTTGTAGGAGTCTAAATCTTCGTATTCGTCCATAATTCGTTACACGATTGAAACTGAACGTTCAAGATCTTTGGAGTGCTATTAGCTCCTCACTTCCTAAAGTTCATCAGGATATGTTATACAGAAATTATTTATTACCCTTCTGTCGATTATGCATTTTGCAAAGCATCTCACAGTTATCTACAGAAGTAGCGCCTCCACGACTCCAAGCAGTAACATGGTCGGCATCCATTTCATTTTGCTTGTATATTCTGGTGCGATTGCCATTGTTCCCAGCGGCACACATTGGACAATTTGAAACACCTTCATTCTTAGCTTTTAGAGTTTGAGCATGATAAACCGCCGACTTTGTTGATTCCTCAAACAATCGAATTTCAAGGAGTTGAGGAAGTGTTTCACCGCTTAACACATACTCATATATGTTGGCAGGGCGTTTAATGGCCTTGTCTGCAAGTAACTCGCGTATCCGGTTATTGAATGCCTCCAAATTATATTGTACGGTATGATATTCCTTAAATAGACGTCCCCAATCAAGCCCACACATATTATCCTCTGTCATCTCAAATGTTGAAGTTATCCAGTCTATAACAGATTCAAAGTAAGCTTGAAGTTCGGTAATTTCTGTATCGTTTTGATGCTCATGCATATATTCAGCAACTTTCCCATCACTAACCCATTTAAGAGCCGTATGAAGAAATTGTTGTCGTTCAATGGGCCCTTTCACAAAAGCAGACCATTGTTGAGTCTTTGAATTTTTCTTATTGGAGAAAACCGATTTAGCCTTTGTTACAAAAGGTCCGGAGTAGACAGCATTTAGTAATTCCTGTTCTGTAAGAACTACACCTCCTTTATTCACAATTTGAAACCATGCCTTGAGTTCTTCATCATTGCCTTCACATTCGCAAATACAAATGACTAATTTAGTATTTAGAAATTGTGCTTTTTTTGCATCAGACAAAGACGAAAACTTATGAGGTAAATCATTTTCATCAATAATTGAGATTTTGTCTGTGTAAAACCTACCAAGCGAGGTAATACGCTGTTGTCCATCTAAAACCTCATAATGATCATCATCAATTTTGTTAAAGTAGAGAATGCCAAGAGGGAAACCTGCAAAGACGGAGTCTATTACAGGAACGTCCATTTTTTTATCAGCATAAATGTAATTACGCTGATACTCTGGTTGAATGGTCAATTTATGAGACCACCCAAAAAGACCTTTTGCGTCAATCTCACTATATTGAAAACCCTTGCATATATCACCTATAGTAATGTCTGTGCGAATATCAGTTTTCATTGACTTTTTGAATTAAGATTCTAACATAGGCTTTTGTGAAAATATCGTCTCCTACAATATAATAGACATCGTCTGTTGGAGGAGTATCGACTTTAATTGCGGCTCCATCATTCAGTTTTGTGACTCTACTTCTCTTGCCATTTTTGGCTACTTGTATTTGTTCTGGATATATTTTCGTTGCCAAATTATCCCACGACTGAGTAATCCCTATAATCTGAAACTGTTCGGGACAATATTTATCCAAAAAAGATATAGGAACACCCATCACCCCCTCATAATCTGAGGGTATAGCATCAACCCAAGGAACTTCAATAGCATCAAAGTTGTCATAATGTAGATAGTCTTGAAGACCTCTGACATCTTTGTGTTTACTAAATCTAAGATTATTAGCTTTTGTCATGAGATCCAAAGGTTGGTGTCTACGACCATGTTCTATATTGGTAAACCATACACTTGCAGACCTACCCATA
Organism: uncultured Bacteroidales bacterium; assembly: GCA_947630665.1. Classification (GTDB taxonomy): domain Bacteria; phylum Bacteroidota; class Bacteroidia; order Bacteroidales; family UBA932; genus Egerieousia. The sequence goes on from CANRID010000052.1 coordinate 3,481, forward strand.
ACTTTGCCATTAACAATTCGGTATTTGCTTCCTTCCTTCTCGTTTTGGATAAAATCGTCTTCTAATTCCGGAGGCATTGAAAACAATAAGTCCACACCCATTGGCGTTTTACCACACCAAATTTTATTATCGCGGATATAAGGAAAGACCTCTTTATATGAAGCACAATTCTTGTTACAAATAAGAAGAAATTTTTTACCCGATTCCATAATCCAAGCAAAGAATTTTCTAAATAGCGAAAAAGGTGGGTTTGTTATGATGAAGTCAGCTTCATCTCTCAATTTAGTAACTTCTTCACTATCAAAATCGCCGTTTCCATCAAGATAAGACCATTGCAAATCTTCGATATTGATTATGCCATCACCGGTAACATCTTTATCTAAAACAAAAAGTTTACCATGTGTCTCTGATTTTGAAAGTTCAAATTGAGGGTTTTCCTGTTCGAAAAGAGATGGAGTGTAATGTATATCCATCAATTTGCTTTTTGGGGCGTAGCTTGTGCTTATAAGTTTTTTAAGTCCCAAACTTTGAAAATTCTGAGCAAAAAATCTTGTAAAGTTGCTCCACTCGGGATCGTCACATGGCAACAGCACAACTTTATCCTTGAATACATCAGGATTGTATTCAAGGTAAGCGTTTATTTCATTTTCTATATCATAGAACTGCGTATAAAACTCGTCTTGCTTAGATGAGCGGGCAGAAGCTAAGTTAGAATTTGCCATATTTAAAAATAAAAAACTTCCGAGTAGCATCTGAAGGCTGACCAAAGCCTGTAACAACTACAAGGAAATTTCCAAATTTTTCTGTTTTCGACGTATGTCTATTCATTTACTGGTTGGTCATTTTCAGATAAGTGTCACTTTATAATGCAAAGTTACAAAAAAATTCTGATATATACCTTCTCTCTGTCAGGTTTTTATCATTTGGGTTGTGAAGATGTACTCAGCTACTTATTCCGTGTCTTAAACACCGAATAAGTTATGCTGAAAGAAAAGGACAATTTTTCCGGCAATACCGAACATGACACATACGCCAGAGCCTCCCCAAGTGTCGGCTTTCGCGTCCGTGCCCTTTTTATGAAAACTTGACATTACCGATGATTTTTCTCCCTTTGGATAGGTGGATTAACAAAAATAATTTGTAATTTTGTATTTGAATTAAGACAGAACGCTTCGGTTTCGTTCTAAAGGTTTTGTTAGGGTTCACTTTGAACTCCTGAAAATCTACGGGCGACCGCTAATCTCACCTTGAAGTCGTGATGACTTCCTCTCAAATCTAATTCAATATGCCCTTAGTTTCAGCAACCGTACAGACGCAGGGCGATTGAATAAGTCTTGGGAACAATTTGGGAACAATTTCCTAAAATCCCATTTTGGTAAGTCTGAATATCAGACAATTATCACAAAACCATGTACCCCGTTCCGTGGCACAATCGTTCTGGGTACACCCGGCTCCGGCAAATCGTTCGGAATCATAGACCCGTTCATCCGGCAGCACTCGAAAAAGGGGTTTGCCATGATGGTATATGATTACAAGTTCCCGACGCTTGCCAAGACCCTTTTCTATCAGTATTGCAAGAATTTACATTACGGCAGACTGCCGCAGGGCTGTGGATTCCGCATTGTGAATTTTACAGATGTGGAGTATTCAAACCGGATAAACCCGATACAGCGCAAATACATACCGGACCTCGCGGCGGCATCGGAAACGGCGGCCACGCTTCTTGCCTCGCTCAACAAGGGTGGCGGAGAGAAGAAAGGCGGCTCGGAGGCGTTCTTCACCAACTCGGCCGAGAACTTCCTTGCGGCAATCATCTATTTCTTTGTCAATTTCCACCCGACGGGGTTCCTCAAAGGGAAGAAGCTGAAACGCTTTATCTCCCATGAGGGGAAGAAACTTGAAATAGTGATACGCAACTGGGACGACTACAACGCCATAGATGACAAAGGCGCGGTAATACTTGACTTCGTGGACTGCAACGGCAACGATGTATCGACCGACGAGGACAGGATGTTTGTAGAACTCGAAGGTTTCTCATACATAGACCGCCTCGGCAAGCTGATTCTTATAGACCGCAGCTGGTATGAGGACGATGCCGGCAACGAGGTCGTGCCGGACACTATAACCGGGGAATATTCGGATATGCCGCATGTGTTGTCGTTCCTCGGACGCAAGTATTCGGAGGTGTTCGACATTCTGATGATGGACGACAAGATAGCCTCGCTGATGGCTCCCTTCAAGTCAGCTTACGAGAACAAGGCCAACGACCAGCTGGAAGGCATGGTAGGCACATTGCGTGTAAACGCGGCGCGTCTTGTGTCACCTGAGGCCTACTGGGTGTTTACCGGTGACGATTTCGACCTCAAGATTTCAGACCCTGCCGCCCCGAGCTATCTCGTGATTGCCAACGACCCGGAGAAGGAGCAGGTCATAGGCTCTCTGAACGCTCTTGTGCTGAACCGTCTTATAACGCGTGTCAACTCAAAGGGGAATATCCCTGTGAGCATTATCGTCGATGAGCTGCCGACGCTTTATTTTCACAAAATCGACCGACTGATAGGGACTGCTCGCAGTAATAAGGTCGCTGTTACCCTTGGCTTTCAAGAGCTTCCGCAGCTGGAGGCTGACTACGGCAAAGTGGGTATGCAAAAAATCATCACTACCTGCGGCAATATATTCATGGGCGCGGCACGAAACAAGGAAACCCTCGAATGGGCGCAGAATGACGTGTTCGGCAAGGCGAAGCAGACTTCAACCTCGATAACGATAAACGACTCAAAGGTATCGACCTCCATATCCGAGAAAATGGATTACCTCGTTCCGGCGGCCAAGATAGCTGACATGGCTACCGGCTGGCTCGCGGGACAGGCGGCGCGTGACTTCACGGCAACCGACAAGAGCATGCTCTCGCATTTCGACATCGAGCAGTCGGAGGAGTTCAAGACCACCAAGTATTTCTGCAAGACCAATTTCGACATGGAGCGTATCAAAGAGGAGGAATCGCACTATGTCGAGCTTCCGAAAATCTATACTTTCGCCGACGAGCGCGAGAAGGAGATTATGCTGAACCGCAATTTCAAGCGTGTCAACCGGGAGGTGGAGGATATGGTAAAGGAACTTCTCGGGATACAGTAACATCCATTCTCACAATACAGTTGCCTATGAATAACACCGCCACATTCAACATACCTCTTTCCCTCAGGGCGAGTGGCAGCGCGTTGAAGATTATAGCCGTCCTCTCGATGGTGGCCGACCACTGCGCATATTTCCTGATGGGGCCGGACGCGCCGTTTTACGGCGTGTTCCGCTCCTTTGGGCGTATCGCGTTCCCGGTGTTCGCTTTCCTTGTGGCGGAAGGATTCGCCAACAGCCGCAACAGGTTGAGATATTTCCTGATTCTCGTACTTTTCGGAATTATGAGTGAGCTGCCCTGGCATATGCTTAACGGGGCCGATGGCTCGCATAATGTAATGTTCACTCTCTCGCTGGGAGTGGCGGCTCTGGGGGTGTTCGACCGGCTGTGTGAACACGGACCGCTCTCTTTCATCGTAGTGCTGGCTGTCGCGGCTTTGGCATGGTGGCTCGGTACCGATTATGACTGGCGCGGCGTGCTGATGATTTTTCTGTTCTATATTCTCCGGCACGGCACCATGCGTCCGTGGCTGGAACGTTCATCGACACATTTCCCATCACAGGCACTCCTGCAGATCATCTTCACATTTCCGCTTATGGCACACTACGGCATAGCCGGAGCCATGCTTGCCTCCGCCGTTATCTTCCTATATGACGGCACACGGGGATTTATCCGGGGCAGCACAGCCAAGTATGCTTTCTATGCGATTTATCCCGTACATCTGCTGCTCATTGCAGTATGTTCTTAATTATGACAGCCGTCAGGAGAAAGACCTGGCGGCTGTCTTGTGGGGTATCCTGTGGGGTAACTTGCGGGGTACCCTTATAAAAAAGGTACGAGCCCAACCCATGGAGCTGGACTCGATTTAATCTTGTTTATAGTGCAGTTGGCAGCATCGGGGCCATCCAAATACACTTTTTCTTTTGCAAAGGTAACAAGACTTTTCTAATCCAACAAATTATCAGTGCCTTTTTCTTCGCAATTTAACTATTTTTGATTTAATCACATCTATCCCACGCCTGACCGCACTCTTTTTCGGGACAATGATACCTGTCTGGCTTTCGACGATTGGCTGCATCGAGGGTGTTTTTTGATAAAGCAGGTCTGTCGCTTTATATATTTCATGCCACATATCGTTAGCCCGGTTCACCGAAACCTGCCTTAACAGGTAATCCACAACACGCATTGCCCCCTTGAAGGTCTGGTTGTCATTCCCATTGAAATAAGCACAGGCTTCGCCGGTCCTGATGCCCGAGGATAATGTCATTCCGAAAAGAAGATTGCCATGAGCGCATGCGTTACGGACTTCCCTTAATGCTGTCAGATAGCTTTTGAATGTTTCGATAGCCAATTCTTTGAAATGCGAGCTTATCAGTCTTTTATCCCTGTCCCAGACAAGATTGTCATAAAGGACTTCAAGATTACCGAGCGTCATAAACTCCATCGTTTTCCATGCGGGAGCGAATTGACCGGTATATTTGGAATGATGTCGCTGTATGGGTAGTTTGTTCTTTATTGAGCGGTACGCCTCACCCGGGAATTTCCGAATGAAATTAGCGGAAACGACATTGGGGTCCACAAACCATGTCGGATTTGCCTTATACTTGTTGGATAGCTCATATACTATTGTCGTGCGGATAGCGACTTCTATTCTCGAAAGATATTTGTTCAGGATATTTCTAAGATCTATATCAAAATAATATAAAGCCACCACATCCTCTATACGGGTACCATGCTCGACATTATGCTGCCGCCGATAATCCAGATGTGGATAAGTTTTCTCAAAAGGATACAGATAGAACCCCAGCCGATAGTATCCGATGTCCGCCAGATACTCCCTTGCCTTGGCTTCATCGGAAATTACCACACCATGTCTGCGGAGTATCGCTATCTGCTCCTCATGGGTCGTAGCCCTTTTGTTATATGGTATTTTTCTTCTTGCCATTCAAAAATGTTAATTCAACTACAAAATTACTCAATTATTCTGACATTTCAAGTATTCGGTAACCTCTATGTATAAGGATTCTACGGTTATCCGTGCTATTTCATGCTAAATCTGACGAAGCACCCGGATGACTGCACGGATATAGCCCGTATCCTCGGCGTAGCCGATGTTTTTGAGCCATAAAAGATAGTTCCCGCCCTTGTAGCGGTACTGCACTTTCGTATAGTATGCCCTTACACTCTCCGTCCAGTGCGCGAACTCGTAGTATTCGCCTGTCCTCGGATTGGTGAGGCCGAAAAGGTTATGCTTGTTGCGGCATACCGACGACTTGAACCAGCCGGTTTCAAGAATGGCCTGAGCAAGCACGATTTTCGGATATTTTATGCCGTTCAGCCTGATCTCTTCAATAAGGTTTGGCACAGTCAGCTCCGGCAGGCTGTCGGTGCCGCGTATATTCCTGCGCTGCGACTTTGAACCTGTGACACTGTGTGCTTTTACCACATTCCCGTGCTTGACCGGCCTTTTTACGGCATTTTGCAAAGGATTATCCATATGCGACTCCGCATTATTCTTATTTTCAACGATTTGCATTGACGCCTTGTGCATTTCAGCCGTCACTGGCGAATCTTTTGTAATGGTATGGAACTGCGCTGTGGCATGCTGCGCGCAGAAAAACACACATACACAGGCAACAAAAATGTTCGGAATTTCTGATTTAGCAATCATATGGGGATAATTTTGGCACCGACAAGCGGTTACGCCGCAAATTTACAACCACTTATCTACTGATATGGAAATTCCGAACAAAAATCAGCAAAGCTCCCTGCCTTATGATAAACTCGCACTGTTAGGCATAGACCGGGAGAAGGCCGACAGACTTCCGCAGGATGTCAGGCGTAAGCTCATCGACGGGGAAGTCACACCGCTGTTGCAGGTGTCACTGGACGCCGGCAACGGCACAGTCCTTAAATTGCCTCTTAAACTCCAGCTCGCCGCCGACAAAGACGGCAATCCCACACTCATCGCATACCCGGTGCAGCGTGAACTCTCAATCGAGAAAGACAACGTGCTGCGCCTCTCCCGACAGGAGGCTGACGCGCTCCGTCGTGGAGAGGTACTGCAAAAAGCCGTGGATGTCAACGGAGAGAAAACACAGCAGTATCTCCAGCTTGATCCCGAAACAAAATCCGTCATGCACCGCCGTATTACCGAGATACAGATAGAGCAGCGGCTTAAGGATATGGAGAAAGTCAACGACATAGAGCTTGGGGCGCAGCAGAAGCAGCAGGCCAGCGAGGGCAAACCGGTGGAGCTTGACGTGGGAGGCGAAAAGGTGTCGGTAGGCATCGACCTGCGCGAGCCTCAGAGCTTCAGGGTGGTAAAAGGCGACCTCCGGGAATGGGAGCGGCAGCAGAAACTACAGTATGACGAGCGGCACCCGGAATATCTCGGACTGGTTATGACCGACAGGAACCGCTGGGAATACCGGGAAGTAGTCGAGCATGACTCAAACGAGCGTGCCATACGGCTTGACACCACTCGCGAGATAGAACGCAAATCCGGATTCAAACTCTGATATTCATGGCCGGACAAAAAAGAACGGACATTCCCGATGAAACGCTTGCCGGGCAGTTTGACGAGATGAAAAAGAGGCATCCGGACGCAATTCTGCTGTTCCGCACCGGCGATACCTACATGACATACCGCCAGGATGCTGACAAGGCTTCTTCCGTTCTCGGAATAGAACTCAGAGAACGCTCCCTTCCGGACAACACCACAATCAGGACTGCCGGATTTCCATACCACGCACTCGACACTTATCTTCCCCGCCTTGTAAGGGCCGGTCTGAGAGTCGCCATTTGCGAGCAGCTTGAAGATCCGAAGCGGAAGAAAAAAGAGGCGGACGGCCTTGATACATCCGGCCCTATAAAGGAACCAATCAAAAAAGAAAACGATATGCCAAGAAAAAAGAAAGAGAAAGCTCCCCAGGAGGAGCCGGGAAAGACCGCCGGGGTCCCGGCAGATGGCGAAAACCCGAAAGAAAAGAAGTCAGAATCCACATCACATAGTGCCGGACAGGGCGACGCTGCCACGGAGCGGAAGCCACGCGAGCCGCAGATGGTGACTGTCAACGGCGACAAGGTGACACACGGCCATGCCTACCGCAGCAACGTGAACCCTGAGGACTGGTATTTCACCGCCAGAATCAACGGCCAGCAGCTCAAGCCGCAGAAGATGGAGCCGGCCGATGTCGCCGCCTACGACAAGAAGGAGATAGGCGTGCCGGAACTCATGCAGCGTTACTATCCGACAAAGCTCATGCCGAGAGTGCCGGAAGAGGCGTTCAAATATCCAAACGGTCTTGCCGGGCCGTCAGGACCGCTGACCGTCGAGAAGTTCAATGTCTACAAGGAAACCGACGAAACCCGTGCGGACTATGGCAGATACAAGTTCTACGCGCAGGTAGGCGACAAGAAGATGTCGGCCCCGGCTTCCCGTGATGACCTGAACGCCTACTTTGACCGCGTGGCGACTCCCGGCCAGCTCGTGGAGCGCAATTTCGGCGAGCGTCTGCACCTACCTTCCCATTACGCGCAGTTCCGTCTACCCGACGGCATAGACCCCAAGGGCGTCCGCGTCGCCAAAGACCGTTCCGACGGCAAATGGAAGGTGTCGGCCGACCTCGGGGAAGGGCTGGGCCGTACATCAAAGCAGGAAATATCGTTCGACGACGGCTATTCGCTCTTCAAGGCCAAGAGCGCGACACGCGAGCAGATAGCGGCCAAGTATCTCGGTGGCGAGATAGCGGCGATGATGGCCGCGCGTACAACCGTCCGCGATGGCAGGTAGGCCATAAAAAGATAGCCGTCCAGAGTTTGGGCGGCTATTTTTGTGAGGG
>CANRID010000053.1 GCA_947630665.1 uncultured Bacteroidales bacterium
ATGGGTGGATTTCTAATCAAAAGAACATTTCTCTTCAGTCTGTAGCACTTCGTGAGGGAAGTTGCGGATTTGAGGAATGATAGTCTTTTGAATATTCTGTATGACCACATCCACATTATTTCGTCTGAAATCGGCAATATTGGAGAATTTACCTTTACCATATTTTTCATATTCCGCATCATCGTTCATTTTTTCGGATGCCTCCAATGAAGGGTAAAAATAATCATCCAAATGGATACCGTCGACATCATATTTAGTAATGATTTCTTTGACGATTTGTGTAATCCGGGTCTGTACTTCTGGCAGGGCCGGATTATAAATCCGGATTTTTTCGTAATCCTTGGTCAGTTCCACCGGTATCTTAGAATCTAATTGAGGAAACGACGAGTTTTTATTCGCCCGGGTGGAAATCCGATAAGGATTCAGCCATGCATGAAACTGGATATTCCGTTTGTGAGCTTCTTCAACAAGAAATCCTAAAACATCATAGGTCGGCTTGACTCCGGCATTTCCTGTGATGTATTTACTCCACGACTCGTATTGCGAATCATAAAAAGCGTCTGCCATCCCACGAATCTGGAAAAAGACAGCATTCATATTATTCTTGACCAGCAAATCCAAGTATTCGGTATATTTCCGTTTCTGGCTGGCCGCATTGTAGTCGTCCATCGGCCAGTCGATGCCCCAGGCGGTGGTAACCCATACTCCCCTCAACTCCTTTCCGGGCAACATCGAGGGCGTGTTTTCTTCCGGCGGCGGTGGTGTAGTGCCGTTGTCTCCATTGCCTCCACCCTCTTCATCTTTGCTACAGGATGCGACAAAAGCAATAAAAACAATCAATGTCAGATATTTCCAATATTTCATTTTCAATTTTTCCAATTTAGAATAATGGAGTCGTCCAATTTTCGCTCATTGCTCGTTAGACCGGACGACTCCCAAGTTAATACTATATTAATTCAAATTAACCGTAAAAACTACAAATCTTCCTCCTCTTTCTTGATCGGGAATTCGCAGATCACAAATCCCGAATCGGTACGTGATCCGAAAATGCAGAGTTTGGAGTCTTTGCCGTTTTCATCTTTTTCTATATAGTAATCGGTTTGCACAATCGCAGCTCCATTACCGCTTCCACCCAAGATAAATCTATAATCCGGATTATGGTTGTCTCCTTCGTTAAAATTCTGCATGGCTTCGGCTACCGTACTTCCTTTGGTCAGATTATAGACAACCAAAGAAGGTGTGGCTTTAGATGCACTTCCAAACCCGGAACTGCAAACCATCAGGTAACGTTCCCCATTAAATGTAAATACTCTCGCGGCAGCGGCTTCCGTTTCTATGTATGACTTGTTCATTGCATATTTGCTTCCAAGAGATTCATCGACCAATGTAATCGGTAATCTTATGCCCGACCATATATACTCGTCCGTATCTTCTATCCTGAACACATTAGTAACCATCGATGCATCAGAGCTTGAAGTCAGTACTTTAGGACTGCCGATCGTTTTGTGATTGCTTACGGTCAATCTCAAGAAAGTTGTAGAAGCATTGTCACCCAAGAAGATAAACCCGTTTCCGTTTTTATCTATGTTGACCGAAATATTGTCTCCATGTCGGGTACCTGCGTCAGGAATATCCCCAACATTAATGTTGGCAATCGTTTCAGGTTGGGAGGTCGGGGTATCCCAATAATATATTTTCAGAGGACTGGCGTGTGCGCCTGACAAACTTACAATATATATATGGCCATTTACCAATGCTCCCATATTGTAAGAGTAAGTTCCTCCCGACACACCTGTAAGATCCAGCATGATAGGCTTTGTTTCTCCGTTCTTCAGATCAGACACCTTAAGAAGGTGAGGAGCGGTTTTTCTGCTGACAACCAATACATACTCACCATCGTATGATGCACATCTTGTCAATTGCGAATTATAATCCGCATAAATATTGTCACCGGAAAAATTATATACCGTCGGTTGTTCAAAATCGGCTCCATATACAGGGATTCTTTTCCTGACTCTTATAAAATACTCTTTATACCTCTTCTGATTCACTATCCGGAGAATCAAAGTCTTGGAAGCGGTTTCCTCATCCATGGAAAAATCCAGTACCGACTCCTGAAGCTCGGCCCCTTCTGAAAGTTTTGCCTCTATTTTTAATGCAGAGAAATTTGTCGTCATGTCCAAACGAGGGAAATCGATCATCTTATTGTCTTCATCGATCGTCCCTTCCACCACTGTATTGCCATCTCCCCCTGCATTTACTATTTTTATGGAGAATATATCGGTATCATAAGGCGCTATCTCGCTCGTAGGGTAATCCTCGTCACAGGAAATCAGGACAAGACCCAGCAATACAGTCAACAAACCTATATTTCTTATTAATTTATACATGATTTCTGTTTAATTTTATATTTAAATTATTTCCAAATCTCACCGGCTCAGGTCATTAGTTCAGGCCGGTCGGCCAACCTTCTGTCTGGGTCAAGGTATATCCTCTATTCTGATAATCCGCAATCTGGTTCGTCCCGATAGGAGAAAGATAAGGATTGACATTAGGAACATCTAAGAACGGTAGTCTGCCCTGATTCTGTGGCGGATAGAAGAAACCTTTCATCTGTGCGGCGTTGGAGCCGTCATACGTGATAAGGGTTCCGTCTTTGGTCATCACTCTGAGTTTTCCCTTGTTTTCGTCTTTCAATTCACTCTTTACCTCATCGTTGAAATTGACCCAGGTACCGATCAATAGATCTTCATTCTTATCAGTATCCATGTATTCTAATTTCTTCCAGCGTCTCAAGTCGATGATACGTGAGAACTCGAATGCGAATTCCATTCTTCTCTCCCGTCTGATCTCCCAAAGCAGCGGTGATACGGTCGGGTCTCTGTCCGGATCCTGAGGAAGGGCATCCAGTCTCAAGTCTGCTGTTTGTTTAACACCTAAAGCGATTGCTTCTTCTGCGATAGGTCTCCTACGTATCTTATTAATGGACTCATCTATTTCAGTCTGGGAAACAGACTTTCCACCCAATTCAGCAAGTTCGGCCCTGGCTTCGATCCAATTCAGCAAGACCTCTGCATAACGCAGTACCGGATAGCCGGTGACATTTTTTTCGCCTTGGAACTCTGCCGCCGGAGAACCGCCGGTTTCGATATAATTCAACCCACTCCGTGGAATAAATTTCACCACATACAGATAACAGCTCTTGGCTCTCGGAGTAGGTTTATTATAGAAACTGGCTTCAAAGCGGGAGTCTCTTGTCTTAATCAAATTACTAAGGGTAAAATCATCTGCATTTTCCACAGAAGAAGTCTGCCAGTCTTTGCCATCCGTACAAATGAACGCCTTGATCAGATCCAGATTCGGTCCCACATCGGTAGGATCGTTCATGTTGCAGGTCGATGCAATAGAATGCGTAATGTTCTGGGCGGCATCATATTTCCGATACAGGATACAATCCTTGCTATTGGTCAGGTCGGTAGAACCAAACAATTTGCGGAAATCTTCAACGATATCATATTTCCCACTGTTTATAACTATTTCCGCGGCAGCGACAGCCTGATCGAAGAATTTCCGGGCACGATCATTGTTTTTATAATAGTACTTTTGCCAGCTTGCTTCAAACAACGCCCATCTTGAAACCATAGCCGCCACCACATAACGGTTCACGTATTGTCCTCCATCATTCAGACGGACGTTCTGCATTGCATAGTTAAAATCATCGTAAACGGCATCCATTACCTCATTTCTCGGAGTACGGTCTTTGTACAGGGCATCTTTGTCTGTATCTTTCACCTCCGTATCATAATAAGGGACATCTCCGAATACATTTACCAGACGGGCATATTCCAGACCTCTGAAAAAACGCCCGATTCCCATCCAGTGATTATATTGTTCCTCTGTCAGGATATCCGGCATAAGGTTGGAGATACGGTCAATCATGACATTGGCCTTTCTCACCCAGGCAAAATTCCAGGTAGGACCGGTAAATTCACTTTGCCACATTATATCCAAGCTCGTGCTTCCCTTGGAAGTAGGTACAGAACGGCCGAATTGTGTTTGAGTGGACATTCTCACCGCATCATCATTGAATGTGTAGTTGGCGTTAGGCGCATAAGTCGTTGTATATTTGAGTCCATATCCTACAAAAAAGTTCGTATAGAAACTATTGGCATACAGACGCACTCTGTCTTCATTGGTCCAATATGCCTCATCCTCAGCCGTAGTCAATGACGGGCGGTCGAGCACGTCATCACAGTTCGTACACAATAAAACGATACCGGCTAAAATTATAAATATTTTCAATTTCATAGATTCCTATTTTAAATACTTAGTTTATTCTAGAAGGTTAATTGAACACCGCATGATAAGCTCTTGAATACAGGAGTACCTGTACCGGTACGTCCGAGATTATAGTTGGTCGAGAACATTGAATATCCCGAGATGGCTTCCGGGTCGATAGGCAGTCCCCTCAGATTATCGAATGTAAAGAAGTTCTCCAACGATATATAAACTCTTGCCCCACTCAGATATATCTTGGACAAAAGGTTTTTAGGAACAGAATAACCGAGTGTAATGTTCTTGATTCTCAAATAAGACATGTCCAGCAAGTAGCGGGATTGTTTCTGCATGGCGAATCCCGTATCGCTGCCGCCTAGATCCCATGCTCTTGGATAGAAAGCATCGGTACGTTCTTCCGTCCAATAATCTGTTGTAAAGGTCTTTGGCAATGCACCCTCCTTAGCATTATATCCGGCGATTGCCAATTGGCCGGAACCCCAGATTTTACGTTTTCCAATACCCTGGAAATAGATCGAGAAGTCGAATCCCTTATAGTCGGCTCCCAATCTGAAGCTATATTCATAACGTGGAGTCGTGTTACCGATAACTGTCAGGTCCCCCGGATTGCCATTCGTATTGGTTCCCGGAGTGATGTAACCGTCGCCGTCAAGATCTACGAATTTTGTATCACCTGGAGAGAAGATCAACTTGTTTCCATCCTCATAATGTACCTGATAAACCGGATAAGCCGAAGATTGCCTGTTGGTGGTATGGGCTGTTCCATTATAGATGATGACGATCTTTTCAATTTGTCCGTCCTCCCCATATACAAAATCTCCTTTCTGGAACAATCTGTCTGTCACAAAACCATAAATATCACCATAACGCCTTCCGGTTGAGTAGGTAGTCCCCAAGCTGCGGTCTTCCCACGGAGTCAGATAGTCGGCACCTTTCGTGATGAAGGTGGTGGCATCTGATATGGAGGCCATTACATTAATGCCGAGTCCGTTGGCAAAACGGTGATTGAAGTCAGCCGACAATTCCCATCCCTTGGTCCTCAAACTGCCATAGTTGCCGCTTGGTGCACTGGCTCCAAGAGTAACCGGCAGACTTTCGCCAGGGATGATCATGTTTTTCGTATCGCGCCGATACCAGTCGAAAGTGAATCCCAGTTCATTTTTGAAGAATCTGAGGTCGACACCGAAGTCCAGCGTCTCGATCTCTTGCCAGCTGATATCATTGTTGACCAATGAAGGAGTACCGAACGTCGCCGTTTTGTTTCCATTGCCATCCAGCCATGATGATTGGCCGTCGGATAAGACTGATTTATACAGCGTATTGGAAACAGACTGGTCACCGATACTACCCCATGAAGCTCTGAACTTACCGAAACTTAAGACATTATTGATGGACTCCATAAACTGTTCATTGGTAAACACCCAGCCTGCAGAGAAAGAAGGGAACCATTTCCACTGCAGATCTTTCGGAAACTTGGATGAACCGTCCCGACGGATGTTCGCTTCAACGAAATACCTGTCTTTAAATGAATAGTTGAGACGTCCGAAAAATCCCAACTGAGCCTCCCAGTTACGGTTCCCATCGATGAACTGATCGCCGGATGCCAGTGGGAACTGAGGATTGCTCAAGTCAATCAGACCCGTTTTCCTTCCATTATAGGAGCTCCATTTATTAGTCACCCTGTTCATACCTGCCATTATCTTGAAAGCATGTTGCTTCTTAGAACCTAACTTCAGGCTGTAGGTGGTATAGGCATTGATAGTATTGTTATCAACAGCTCTTCTGCTGTTCCCTACCTGGCTGGCGCTAGGACCGGAACTGTTGTAATATTTCTCCACCGGGAAACAATATGCCGGCATGCCTCCGGTATCCACTATCTCGCCATATTCGTTAACATATACCTGATTGCCGTTTTCTATCCAGGCGGTAGGAGCATACCATGTTGCCCCTGCTTCATATTGCATTACCGAAGAGTTGGTTTCTGTAGTTTGTCTGTCATACGTATAGTCAAACTTGATATCCCAGTTTTCGAGCAAATTCAGAGTAAGGCCCAAATTGACGTTGTAATATTTATTCTGCTGATTATCCGTATTGGCAGCTGCCATTTCATAAGCGGGTTCTTTCAAAGGATGACCGTTTTCCATTACGCCCATAGGCATTAACGGACTCCAGCGGTAAAGGTACAGCCACGGGTCGGCAGTCGTATTCCCGATTCCCGGATAACGTTTATTACGATCGGAATAGATAGAACTTGCTCTTACGGTAACATATTTGTTAATCTCCGAAGTTACACTGACAGAGGCATTGTATCGTTTAAAGTCATCTTCCTTGGCCGTTCTCGACATACCGCTCTGATCCAAATAACCCAATCCGATGTGATAGCTGGTCTTGCCACTTCTTCCGTTTACAGACAGGTTATGTGTCATTGTCGGCGTCCAGTTCTTGATCATAGCTTTGGCCCCGTCATAAAGCCTGTAACCATACTTGTCTTTCCCGTCATAATACCAGTCGCGCCCATATACTACCGGATCACTCCATTTTACTTTTCCGCCGTACATTTTCTGCCATTCAATGGCTTTTTCCAAACTCTCGGGACTGATACGCCAGAAACCACCGGCCGGCATCGGCTCTCTTCTGTTATTCTGTGCGTCTAAGGTATATTGCAAGGCTTCTATACCGCCTATCTCGATTTTCTTGGCCGGATCTTGCCAGGAAAAGTTATTGGAATAGCTTATTTCAAATTTATCATTTTGCGTTCCTGATTTTGAAGTTATCAGAATCACGCCAAATGCGGCTTTTGAACCATAAATAGAAGATGAAGCAGCATCTTTCAATACAGAAATGCTCTCGATATCATCGGGATTCACCATCTGGATACTCGGAATCTCCACATTGTCCAATAAGATAAGGGGTGCGTTGCTTCCTGAAATAGAACCGATCTGGCCACGAATCTTGATTAAAGGATCTGATCCTACTTCACCTGTCGGGATAGTAATGTTGACTCCGGCTACTGCCCCTTGCAGGCCACGGCCAATGTCCGCGATAGGACGGCTGTCCAATGTCTTGTTTACATCTACTGTCGCTACGGCTCCGGTCAGGTTGGCTTTCCGTTGGGTTCCGTAGCCTACTACTACCACGTCGTCCAGTTTTACGGCATCTTCCTCCATAACCACATTGATTGTGCTGCGGTTTTTGACATGAACTTCCTGATCCTTAAAACCCAACGCTTTAAAGACCAGAACGGCGTCCGGTGGCACGTTGATAGAGAAATTTCCGTCCAGATCAGTGGTGAAACCTTTGGTAGTGCCTTTGATAACAATATCGGCAGCAATTACCGGCTCGTTCCCAGCATCCCTGACGGAACCTTTTACGTTTACATTCTGACTCCATGCCGCTGTAATCCCTATCAGGACTGCGGCGACAGTCATCAATGAAAGACGTAAAGATCGGCTTGAAATCTTGTGAATGAACATAAATAAAATTTTAGGTTAATAAATAATAGTTATAGGTTTGGCTCCAGTACATTCATCTTTTCTTGCCGATTTTATTTATCCGGCAGACAAGTATTCTATGGTTTCGCGGGACGGAATTATGCTAAAAACGGCACCCGATAAAACGCTCTTCCTTTTGCCCGTATAATTGCCATAATAAATGGGCTTTTTTTTTATATAATCTGTCTTTCTCTGAAAAAAGCTGACTCGCAACAGCGATCAACCGATAAACTTATATTTTTTGCCGATAGAGAGCCATTTCGTTGAGGTTTCATTAAAAAACTCAAGAAATTGTTTGTTTTTGATAAAAGTTAATTACTTTTGCACAATTTTAATCCCCGTTTTTTTTATATCTTTGCTCTCAACCATTTAAAATTTTAATTATGTTCTCAAAAGACATCTACATAAAAAGACGCGCCCAACTGGCCGGATCGGTTGAGAAAGGCATCATTCTGTTATTGGGAAACAGCGAAGCGGCTGCCAATTATCCCAGCAACACATACAAATTCCGTCAGGACAGTACATTCTTGTATTATATAGGTTTAAATGAACCGGATCTGGCTGCGGTTATAGATACGGAAAGCGGCGAAGAGGTCCTTTTCGGGAATAATGTGGATATCGACGATATTATTTGGATGGGTCCCCAGCCTTCTGTAGATGAGAAAGGATCTTCCGTCGGGATATCCCGGACAGCTCCGCTGGGCGAGTTGAAAAATTACTTGGAAAATATCCGCCGGCAAGGACGTAAAATCCATTACCTGCCTCCTTATCGGAATCATAACAAAATACTGTTGAATAATTTATTGGGTATCCCGACAGATTCTCTCAAGGCGAACGCTTCGGTAGAACTGATAAAAGCGGTAGTAGCCATGAGGCTGATTAAAGGCAGCGAAGAATTGAAAGAAATAGAACATGCCTGCAATATCGGATATGCCATGCACTATACGGCCATGAAGCTGGCTAAATTGGGAATGACCGAGCAGGAACTGGTAGGAGTAATGGAAGGCATTGCAGCCTCCGAGGGTTCCATGGTCTCTTTTCCGACCATTCTCTCGCAGCAAGGCCAGACGCTTCATAATCATAAACACGATGGAATCTTAACGGAAGGCCGGCTGATTGTGATCGATGCGGGGGCGGAAACCAATATGAATTACACTTCCGATTTTACCCGTACGCTTCCCAGCAGCGGAAAATTCACTTCGCAGCAGAAAGATATTTACCGGATCGTAGCGGCGGCCAACAACTTAGCCGTGGAAATGGCGAAACCGGGCCTTTCATATAAAGACGTACACCTGGCTGCCTCAAAGGTGCTGGCAGAAGGCTTGAAAAGCATCGGCTTGATGAAAGGCGATACGGAAGAAGCCGTTGCCGCCGGAGCGCATGCATTGTTCATGCCGCATGGATTGGGACATAACATGGGATTAGACGTACACGATATGGAAGATTTAGGAGAAGATTATGTGGGATACGATGATACATACAAACGTTCTTCCCAGTTCGGACTCGCTTCTTTAAGAATGGGCAAAATGCTTCAACCGGGCCATGTGATTACCGTAGAGCCGGGTATTTATTTTATACCGGCGCTTATCGAGAAATGGAAAGAGGAAAAGATCAACACTCCGTTCATCAATTTCGACAAACTGAAAGATTACTATACATTCGGAGGCATCCGTTTAG
Organism: uncultured Bacteroidales bacterium; assembly: GCA_947630665.1. Classification (GTDB taxonomy): domain Bacteria; phylum Bacteroidota; class Bacteroidia; order Bacteroidales; family UBA932; genus Egerieousia. The sequence goes on from CANRID010000053.1 coordinate 9,465, forward strand.
AAGACGACATTGTAATTACGGAAACCGGATGCAGACTTTTAGGGGCCAAAAGGCTGCCGATTACGGTAGAGGACGTGGAGCGCGAAATGGCAAAATAATCTTTTAGCAGTCCGTTATCAGAAAAAAGGCCGCCCCTGCAAAAGGAACGGCCTGTTTTTTTATACTTTGCTATTCAATAAAGGCGGAATTATTCTTCCCAACCCGGATTTTGGGTGATGGAATAACCTCTGTCCTTGTATTGGTTCAGTACGTCGCTACAGATAGGTTCGAGATAGTTTCTCGGCAGGATCGGATCCCGGTCGGAGATACTGGTCGGGATTCTGAA
>CANRID010000054.1 GCA_947630665.1 uncultured Bacteroidales bacterium
AAATATAAAAATAATAAAAATGATAAATGGACAAAAAAATTTTTTGATAGCTACTGACGGTGTTTTGAAAGTTATTTAGTCGGCTGCAACGGATCCTTTATGGTATTTTGTCCGGTGCTGTCCAACTGGTTCAGCTGGCGGAGTTCTTCTTCACTCAGGGTTTCCATCTCCCCGATATCCTGATGTTTGCGTTTGAACCGCTCTACGGCATCGAGGGAGCCTCCGTTGCGCAGGGCGGCTTCCACACCTCTCTGGAATACATGGGTTATGTAATTGCGGAGGTTGAGACGGGTACTGTCGATGACTCCGGCATATACGGGGAGATTGGTGTTTTTATATTTGGCCCGCCCGATCCTGAAATGGAAGTCGTCCAAATTCCCGTAAACATCCACTCCTAAACGGATGGGGATAGGGGAATGCAGGACTGAAATATGGTAATTGAAATTCATGTCCAAACTCTGGGTACCGCTGACTGCCGCCCGGTACCGGTCCATTTCTATCAGGAACGGAAAAATCTCGATAGTGTTGTCTTTAATGAGAATCTCTACCGACATTTTATCGATCAGATTCCTCTTTTTGTTTTTGAAATGCATTTTTTTTGCGATTTCCGTAAATGTTTCTCCGTCCAAAAGAACTAAGCTGTCGCCTTTTATCCGGGCCACTCCGCGAAGGGTAGGCAGCTGGATATTCATAAGCGTATCGATGCGGGAGGTGGCCGCCAGCTGGCAGTTCAGGTTACCTTCCAATGAACGGAGCATCGGAAGGAGGGAGTCGGTACTCGGAATCAGGCTTACGAGCTTGGCCGCTTCTATATTCCTTAACTCCAGATCGAACCCGGTAGAGAGATCGTGTTTGTTCCGGGTGGAATAAAATGCGTCTAAGTAAATTTCCCCGGCATCGGTAAGGGCCTTGAAATTATTAAGCTGAAGACAGCGGTCTTTGGCAATCAGCTGTCCGGAAACCCGGTCCAAGGTCAGGTGGGCGTATCTCCCGTACTTGACATCCATATTCACCTTGGCGTCGATATTGGAAGGGATGATGATCAGATCCATGTTTTGCAGGGTATCCGAATCCTTCAAAACGATCATTTCGTTGAGCTTGTCTTCGTTGTCTTCCGTCCGCAGGGAGTCTTTGAAACTTTCGCTGGTTTGCAGATATGCCTCCCCTCTGTTGGCCGCCCGCATGAGTTCGTTGAAATTCAGGGTGTCGGATTCCAGATCCAGATCGATCCGGAGTTTTCCCCGTCCCATCATGGCCCTTTTCAATCCTGCAATCTGTCCCGACAGAGACAGCCGGGATTGTCCGGAAATCACTTTGGTATTATTTAGTTTAAGTCCGTCCGTAGTAAACGAAAAATCGACATCCTGCATCCGGGTGCGGAGCGGAAAATACGGAGTAGTGATCCGGCCCGTTGCGGCGGTGCCGTAACCCGATATGTCCCAATTGCGGATAACGGCTGCTAAGGAAGTATCCACTTTCAGGTCGATATCCTGGTTTGCGAAATCGTCCTTTTGCCGGTTCCGGTTCCGGGTATAGAGGGAGCGGCGATAGGCTAAAAGGGAATCTCGCGGAATGCGCGGATAAACCGTCTGCAGGGAGTCCAAGTATCTGCCTAATGCCAGCTGCCGCAGGGAGTCCCGGTTCAGACCGTTCATGACGGCCTGGATCGTGAAGTTCCCGTTCATCAGACTGTAACGGTTTTCCTGATCCCGCAAAGCCAGCAGCCGGGCCTGGGTGGAAAGTTTCAGCAAAGGGATTTTATAGTTGTTCCGGTAAGGCAGTACGCTGAAATTGGTCTGCGCACGGCGTAATAGAATCCGGGTGGAATCGATCGCTTTCATTTCCAGCCCGCCTACGTCCATTTGCCCGTTGAACGGATGTACGCGGGTGGTGTCGCCGCTTAAAATATCGGCCGCATTATGTCCCGCGAACCGGAGTCCGGAGCCTTTTACCAATAGCTGGTCTTTGTATTTAAAGAAGGCGGAATCGAGTTCCGCTACTAACGCAAGCATTTTCATCCCCTGTTCGATAGTGGTATCGGCCGTATTGCTTACGGCGCCGAATTGGATTTTCCCTTTTTCCATTATCAGGGTAATGTCCTGGGGCGGCATATTTATTTTCAGCATATCGGTCGCGATTTGCCCTTTTAGATCCGCGTTCCCGATTTTATAGACGTTCAGGTTGCTTAGCAGGGATTTGGCGGTAAGGTCTATGTCGATATCCCCGCTGAGATAGGTTCCTGTTTTGGCCGGGAAAAGGGTGCTCAAAGTGTCCAGATGGATAATCGTACAGAGGGTGCCGTCGATATAGGGATCTCCGAGCAGGTTCGTTACCGAAGCCTGGGCATTGAAGTTCATGCCCCGGCCGTTCAGGATGAATTTCCCGATGGAGATACCTAAGGAATCTTTCCTTGCCGCACTGTTGAAGACGCGTATGTCCGCTTCGAGCTGGTTGATCCGGGATTTTTTGCCGGTGAATTCCACATAGCTGTCGGGAACAGTCAGATGGATATCGAAAGAGGGAAGCGTACGGGTCTTGCTGCTGTAGATGCCTTTCAGTTTTGCGTCTAACGTAAATTCCGTATTCGTGGAGAGGCTGTCGGCCGCAGGATACAGTTGTTTGGGGATGTATTGCAGGAGGGAGGCGATTTTACAGGACTCGATCCGCGCTGTGAGATCGGTATAAATACTGTCGGGATGCAAAAGAATATGCCCGTCGAGTTGCAGAGGGAACTCCGCCGCGGAAAGTTTTAGCCGGTCTAAGTAAAGCCCTCCCCGGGAAAGTGTGTCGGGCCGGATGGATCCGTTGATTTCCAATGGCAGGTTGTTGCAAAGCAATAGCGTGTCGGCTTTGGCTCCGATATGGGCTAAGGCATCGATCCGGAGGAACCCTTTTTTCCGATAGACTATGCCCAAGGTATCGAGCATGAGGCTGCCGGTGTTTTTCTGGTATTCGACTTGGGCGGAAAGTTTCGATATGGCGCCCCGGTTCAGTTCGAATTTTTCTTTTTCCGTGGACAGGTTTCCCCGGAGCCGTATCCGGTTCAGACCGATGGCCGCTTTGAGGTTGTCGGGACGGCTGTCATATACGAAATCGCCTTCTTGCAGGATGCTGAAACGGTTTATATTGATTGAAAGGTCCAGTTCATCGTCCGTTTCTTCCGCCGTGCTGTCGGGAGATTCATAAATATCCCAGTTTGCTTTTCCCCAGGGGGCTATATATGCGAAAGCGCGGGGGTGCGTAATGCTGATACGCTTTATATTTACTTTGGAGAGTAAAATGTCCGGAATGCTGAGCGAAACCGACAGCTCCCCGAATTGCAGAAGGGAATCGGCCCGCTCGGGAAGAAGTTTTTTCAGAGAATCGGGCTCGTTTTCAAAGGCTTTGGACAGAATCAGCCCGTTACTGAGCTTGATTTCCGCATACGGGAATCCCGAGGTGAGGGAAAGCGCTACCGTGTCGATTTTTACGTTTGCATTCAGGTAGCGGTTGCTGTATTCGTTTACCCACCGGGTAAGATTGTTTTGGGAAAGAATCAGCGGGAGAGATGCCAGAATAAGGATAACGACCCCGAGCAATCCTCCTAAAGTGAGGGAAATGATTTTCAAATATTTTTTGTGGCAAGGAGTGAGCGGCATAAGTCAGGAATTTTTTTCAAAATTACTAAAAATAAGACTAAAGAGTACTGAAAAAACCTTTAAATGAAAAAAGGGGACGACTTTTGCGTTTAAGTCATCCCCTTTGCTGTACAGTCGGCCTTTCGGCCTTTGGACCGCTCTCTTTCCCATATCGCCACTATTGGCTTGGCGGTACGGGATTCGCGCCTCAGTCGCAGGTGCAGGTTACGAGATTGCGGTCTCCGTAACCGTTATCTACTCGTGCGACCGCCGGCCAGAACTTATTCTCGCGGATCCATTCCAACGGATAAGCGGCTACGGTACGGGAATATTTGTGATTCCATTGGTCGGCGCAAACCTCTTCGGCCGGATGCGGAGAGTTCTTTACAGGATTGTCTTCGGCATCGTATTCTCCCGATTTGATCTTTTCGCATTCCGTTTTGATTTGCTTCAATGTCTCTATGAAACGGTCCAGCTCAGACAGAGGCTCGCTTTCGGTCGGCTCTACCATCAGCGTCTCATGTACGGGGAAAGAAAGAGTAGGGGCGTGGAAGCCGTAATCCATAAGCCGTTTGGCCAAGTCGGTGGCATCTACGCCGTATTCCGCCTTGAAATGCCGGCAATCGATGATGCACTCGTGGGCGACGCGTCCCGTCGCTCCGGTATATACCGTGGAAAATTCCGGAGACAGTTTGGCGGCTATATAGTTCGCATTGAGAATGGCTACCAAGGTGGATTTCTTAAGCCCGTCGGCGCCTAACAGTTTGATATAGGCATGGGTAATCGGCAGTAAAAGAGGATTCCCGTATGCCGCCGCGCTTACCGCTTCCACTCCTTTGCCTCCGCATGCAGGGTCGGTCGGATGCCCCGGCAGATATGGAGCTAATGCTTTTGTACAGCAGAGAGGGCCTACGCCCGGACCGCCGCCGCCATGAGGCATGGCGAAAGATTTATGAAGATTCAGGTGGCATATATCCGCTCCTATATGGCCCGGATTGGTCAGACCTATCTGCGCGTTCATATTCGCTCCGTCCATATATACCAATCCGCCGTTTCCATGGATAATGTCTATGATTTCCCGGATTTTAACTTCGAATACCCCGTGGGTGGAAGGATAGGTGATCATCAGTCCGGCCAGATTTTCTTTGTTGGCGCCGGCTTTCTCCCTTAATTCCTCTACATCGATGTTTCCGTGTTCGTCACATCCCACCAACTCTATTTTGAAGCCCGCCATGGCCGCGCTTGCCGGGTTGGTTCCGTGGGCGGAGGTAGGAATAATTATAATGTTGCGGTTTGCTCCCCCGTGTGCCTGATGATATCGTTTGATGGTCAGCAATCCGGCATATTCTCCGGCAGCTCCGGAATTAGGCTGGAGCGAGCAGGCGTCGAACCCGGTGATGACGGCCAGATCGTTTTCCAATTCGCGGATCATTTGCATATATCCTTCCACCTGATCCTTCGGAGCCAGCGGATGCACATTGGAGAGTTCGCTCCAGCTCAGCGGCAGCATTTCCACCGCGGCATTGAGTTTCATGGTGCAGGAGCCCAGCGGGATCATGGAATGGGTAAGGGAAATGTCCTTTCTTTCCAACTTTTTAATGAACCTCATCATTTCTGTTTCGGAATGATAGGTATTGAATACTTTCTGAGGCAATACCGGCGATTCGCGTTTCATGAATTCCGGCAGAGGAAGTGCGCCCGGGCATGCGTCGGGTTTTACTCCGAAGATTCCTAAAACGGCTACGGCCTCGCTGCAACCGGTCAATTCATCGAAGCTGATGCGTACGGTATCCGGAGCAGGATAATAGAAGTTGATTTGGGCGGCTTCCGCTTTCTTACGGATCTCGCATGTATCCACTCCCGTGATGAGGATGGTGTCGAAGAAATTCTCATTGGCGAGTTTATAGCCGGCTTTTTTCAGGAAAAAGGCGATCGTATGGGCATAGCGCGAAACTTTGGCCGCAATATCTTTCACTCCTTCCGACCCGTGGTAAACGGCGTACATTCCGCTCATGGTGGCCATAAGGGCTGTGGCGGTACATACATTGGAAGTGGCTTTTTCCCGTTTGATATGTTGTTCGCGGGTCTGGAGGGCCAGCCGTACGGCGGATTTGCCCAAACGATCCACGGATATGCCTATGATCCTGCCGGGGATCTGCCGTTTATAGGCGTCTTTGGTAGCCATGAACCCGGCTGTCGGGCCTCCGAACCCCATCGGGAGTCCGAAACGTTGTGCGGAGCCTACGGCCACGTCGGCGCCCCAGGCTGCCGGCTCTTTCAGTACCGCCAGCGCCAGCAGGTCGCAATAGGCGGTTACGAGCGCACCGTTGGCATGGGCTTTTTCACAGAATTCCGAGTAGTCGCGCACCTGTCCGTCGGCTGCCGGATACTGGACGATGGCTCCGTAGCACAGAGGCCCGAACTCGTATGTTTTATAATCTCCTGTTTCGATTTCTATGCCTAAGCCGCCGGCTCTTGTCTTGAGTACGGAAAGGACCTGCGGGAAAATGTTTTCATCTACGAATACTTTGTTTTTGCCGGCTTTTACGGCTTCGCGGCTCCGGACTTCATATATCATGCGCATGGCCTCGGCGGTCGCCTGGGCATCGTCCAGCATGGAGCAGTTGGAGAGCGGGAATCCCGTGAGGTTGGAAATCATGGTCTGGAATATCAGGAGCGCTTCCAATCTCCCCTGGGAAATTTCCGCCTGATACGGAGTGTAGGAAGTGTACCAGCTCGGATTTTCAAAAATGTTCCGGATGACTACCGGCAATACGCCCGTTCCGTAGTATCCGCCTCCGATCAGGGAGCGGAAGTTCTTGTTTTTGGAAACCATGGCCTTGAGGTTGCTCAGGTATTGGTTTTCCGTAACGGCCGGTTCCAGATCGAGCGGAGTTTTCAATAGGATGTCTGCCGGTACGGTCTGTTCGGCCAGCTCGTCCAGAGACTCTGTTCCCAGGAATGAAAGCATTTCCCGGATATCCTTGTCTCTGGGGCCTATGTGTCTGTCGGCGAATGAATATGACATGTTTTTATGTATTTTAGGTACTTATTTTAAGATAAATAGTTAGCTGACAAATATAGTTAAAATTCGGAGAAATTTGCGTTTTAAAAAAATATCTTATTTTTGTTTTTTTAAAACCTAAATTTATGAGTTTATTAAGTAAGAAAATTTCCGAACTCCAGGAAAGAACGGCCCGCGCCGTTCAGGGGGGCGGAGAAAATGCCGTGGCGAAACAGATCGCTATGGGTAAACTCCCGGCCAGGGAACGGATCAACAAGCTTCTGGACGAAGGTTCGTTTTACGAGTACGACTTGTTTATCGAACACGAAGCCCGGGAGTTCGGTATGGAGAAAAAGAAATTGGCCGGTGATGGTGTGATTATCGGGACAGGTACCATTCATGGACAGCCGGTCGCCATTTATGCACAGGATTTTACAGTGGCCGGAGGCTCTTTGGGATCCATGCATGCAAGAAAAATCGCTAAGATAATGGACTATGCCCTCAGAATGAGGATTCCCCTGATCGGAATCAACGATTCCGGCGGTGCGCGTATCCAGGAGGGAGTGAATTCTTTGGCCGGGTACGGGGAGATATTTTTCAGGAATACCATGGCCAGCGGGGTAATTCCGCAGATTTCGGTCATTCTGGGCCCTTGTGCCGGAGGCGCCGTGTATTCTCCGGCCCTGACCGATTATGTCTTCGTGGTGGATAAAATCTCCAAGATGTTCATTACGGGTCCCGAGGTAATCAAATCCGTTTTGGGGGAAGAAATCGATATGGAGTCGTTGGGAGGGGCGCGGGTGCATTGCGAAACCACCGGAAACGCGCATTTTTTTGCCGAAAGCGAAGAAGAATGTTTCAGCCAGATAAAGGAACTTCTTTCCTATCTGCCGGCGCACAATCAGGATCATCCGGCTCCGCGGAAACCGGCCGAACCGAATAAGAAATACAAAATAGACAAGATCGTGCCGGTAGATCCTACCACTCCGTACGATGTACGGGACGTGATCCGGGCCCTGACCGATGAATCCGAATTTATCGAGGTGCAGGAGATGTGGGCTCCCAATATCGTAATAGGTTACGGCCGCATGCAGGGAAGGACCGTAGGGTTCGTGGCCAATCAGCCGATGGTGCTGGCGGGAGTATTAGATTGCGATTCGTCCGATAAGGCCGCCCGGTTTATCCGGTATTGCGATGCTTTTGAAATTCCGATTGTCACTTTGGAAGATATGCCGGGATATCTGCCCGGCGTGGATCAGGAGCATGCCGGCGTAATCCGCCACGGGGCCAAGCTGTTGTATGCCTATTCCGAAGCAACCGTTCCTAAGGTGACCATTATTTTGAGGAAGGCGTACGGAGGCGGATATATCGCCATGAATTCCCGTCATTTGCGGGCGGATTTCGTATTTGCGTGGCCTATGGCCGAGATCGCCGTCATGGGACCGGAAGGAGCGGCGAATATCATTTTCCGGAAGGAGATCATGGAGTCCGAAAATCCGGAGGCCATGCGCAAGCAAAAAGTGGCCGAATACAAAGAGAAATTCGCCAATCCGTATGTGGCCGCTTCCAAAGGATATATCGATTCGGTCATTGTACCCGGCGATACCCGCAAGTTTATTTTGCATGCGCTGGATGTCTCCCGAAATAAGGTGGTGAAGCGTCCTTCCAAGAAACACGGTATCCCTCCGTTTTAATAGAAGCATAAGGGAAATGCAAATTGTAAAAATTTAAGGTATGACCAATAAAGATGAATCACAAGATAAAACGGATCTCCGCGAGATTAGCGAAGTGTCCGATGCCGTGCTGATGTCGAATGATCCGGTTGTATTCGATACCCGGATACAGGTGCATGAGAACGGCAGGAGGTATAAGACCACTTTTACCCGGAAGTTCCGGGAGCGGAAAATATGGGAAAAACCCGACACCAACGAACTCCGTTCCATTCTGCCGGGAAGCATAGCGTCCGTTCTGGTGAAACCCGGCGATACGGTGAAAAAGGGGACTAAACTGATGATTTACGAGGCTATGAAAATGAAAAATATCATTGCCGCGCCTTTCGATGCCGTAATTGAATCCGTAGAAGTGAAAAAAGGAGATACATTGCCTAAGGGCGCCCTGCTGGTCAGACTGAAACCGCAGGAGGCATCCGGCAGGAAACGGAGGGGAAAATAAAGTTGTGTCCCGACAGGTTTGTCCCGACAGTATGATTAAAGCCCGACTGAAATGGAAAAGCCGGGCTTTTGTGTAAGAAGAAACCGATCAATAATCTTTAAAGAAGATGCTGATGACTTTTCCTTTGGTATAGCCGAACTGTTTTTCAAAATTCTCCACATTGAATCGGACTTTTTCCTGGAGTTTTTTTTTCTAAATGGTATAACTTTTCGGGAGGGATGGAAAGAAGAATCGGCCAGTCTTCCGCAAGATCAAAACATTGCTCGATAATAAGACCTGTAGAATCCACTACGATTTCAACATATAAATCAACCTCTTTTTCTTTGAATTTCTGGATTTCCTCGGGGGAAAAGACCTCCCGTACGGCCTCCTTTATTTTCTCCCGGTCTTGATATTGAAGTCTTTCAAAATGTCCGTGGTAGAATGGGATTTCCTCTCCATTGGGATAGTACTGGGGAGCGAACATCTTTTTTACATTGGCGCTGTCCCATATTTCGACAAAACCTGCATTTTTCATGTAATCCTGTGGACGGTTTATGATATACCTCAAATCCGCAACTTCCCTCACGAAGTGCTACAGACTGAAGAGAAATGTTCTTTTGATTAGAAATCCACCCA
>CANRID010000055.1 GCA_947630665.1 uncultured Bacteroidales bacterium
AGTTTTTCCTGCATCAATGTGAGCAAGAATTCCTAAATTTATAATATTCATTTGGATTAAGCAATAATATACTACATTAGATGCGTTGTCGGAACGCACCTTTTAATACCTCCTCGTAGCATGAGAGAGCTACAGGATTCCTAACTCGTGTTGGTATGTATATTATTACTGCCGCATGGTGACCACAAAATTAGTTATTTTTTCCCACCCCAACAAATTATAGCCGGAATTATTTTCGCAGATTATTTCCGCAGATAACAGCTAATCATGCTAAGACTATAAGTTCCCTACTCACGCCTGGTACTTTATAGTTTTCCATAGAGGCGGCTTTTGTGAGGTGACGAGCAAAAGCCGCCCCGCGTAGTTGCAGGACGGCTTGGTGGTCGTTATGACATTCCGGGACTGGAAACCATTTGGATTTTCAGTCAAACCATTCGGGGTTGCTCTCTCTGAGTATTGCGACAAGTTCGTTGTCGGGCAGCTTCAAGTCACTTTCGGAAGTATAAAAGAAGATTTCTTCATCGACACGCTCCGCTTCCTTGTCGGCGAAGCCGTTGCATTTGTCGGTGATTGGGTAAGGCATAAGTGCGTCAAGTAATTTCAGTCCACCTATGATAAGGCTCTCGCCCTCGTTGCTTGTCACGATACGGCAAGTATAGTCCGTGCCCTTGTAATTGATTTCGGTTGTCGTCATATCTTGATTGTTTTATGCCACTGCGCCATTGGTGCTGACACAGTGGCTGTTGCTTGTTCCGTTGATTAAAAGGTCATCACATGGCAGTCAGTGACCTCGGCAGGTAGCCCGAAAGCAGGGAAATGGGAGAAATATGGGTGGCACTCTCCCTCGGCTTCCGAAGCGGAGGTGACGGTCTGCACTTTGTTGTCGGCATACCATTTGTCAATCATCGCAATTTCATCGTCAGCCAACCCTGTCGGGTCTCCGTTGATTAGATAACATAACGCCCATGTAGGGATAGGCTCGATAAAGAACTCCATGACTATATGTTTTTAGTTGTGATACCCTAATATTGCTCCGATGTAGAGTCTATCGCCCTTTTTCAGTCGGGCGATAATATCCATTAGGTCTGCGGAGCGTTCAGCCGTGCCTGCACCGCCATAGAACTCGGTCACGAAAAGAGCGTTTGTGCCGAGGGGGTTGATTATGGCTTTTTTCAGTTGCCCTATTGGTCCGTTCCATTTCATCACGTTTGCAGGGGTAAGTTCGGCAGAGATAGCCTTGATGTTATCGAAATGGGATTTTCGCCATATTGCGAAGCCACCATTGTAGGAAAGGGCGTTTTCATCAGTGGGCGTAAACATACCTTTCGGCAGGATATGTTCAAGAAGAAAACGGATGTCGAACTTGCGTCCGTCCTCGGAGTTTTCACACACATAGGATATGGAGGCGTTTTCTCCTGCCACTATACGGTCGATGTTCAGATAGTCGTTCTCGGCTATCGGCTCGGTGCTGATTTGATAAATAGTGCTGTGCATAGTCTTTTGATGTTTGAGTGTTTTACTATGGCTTAATTCTTGTGGTCTCGCCAATTTTTGTGTCAGGGTGAACCGGGAACTCCCAGTTTACTTCATCATCAGGTAATGTGGAATGTATGTCACTGCCTATAACCAATCCGCAGTGTTTTTCAACATACTCCCTTGCCTGTGCCTCGTTTTCAGCCTCTATGTCGAAGAAGCCACTGAATACGTACTCTGTTCTGACTCTGAATTTTGCCATTGTTTTTTGGTGTTTGAGTTAATTTTCTCCCTTTTGTTTGAAGCTCTTTGAGCTTCTCCGGCAGGGCTGGCCGTTTTTCGTGCAGTTCCACAACTGCGGCCATAAGGGGAGGATAAGGCAAGTGTGTAGTCAGCGGCAAGCGAGGGATACCCAAATTGTTTGAGGTACGAGAAGAATTTGCGGAGGCTCACGAGTGCGGACGCCGACCCCAAGCGCAGCGTCACTTGACGTTCCTCCCGGACGCAGTAACTTCGCACGCCAAAACGCCTTTCCCTGCTGAGGCTCAAAATCTTCAAGGGAAAGAACCGGATACATTTGACCCTTGCCGTTTCAAAGTGCCAGCCTTGAAGCGGCCACAGTCATCGTTTGCAGACCGTATTCCAAAGAGAGGCGACAACACGAGAGTCGAGCGAAGGCTTGCCCTCGCTTTGCTCTGGCGTTGTCGCCGTCTCCGGCTTAAGCCGGACATCATATCAAAAAACAGAACTGCCCGAAGCTGAATCGGTGTGCAGCACGGAATCAGTCGGGCAACCGGTAAACAGTACAAGGCGATGTGCCGTGCCTGTGGATCCGCGGGCCACTGACACGGCTTATCGCCTAAATTATCACATCATTTGGGAGCAAGCGGTGGTGATAAGGTTGTGTGGGGCAATACGCCCGGCGCACTGCCTCACGCTCCTGTCGCCACGGCTTGCGAACCTGCCAGTTACCACTAATAGCAGCAAAACACTCATTTTCCCAACAACAATAATATATTATTATATGCTGTAATAGCCTTAATCCCAAAAATTATGATTAACTTTGCATATGATAGACACCTGTCTGTCACGACATTTTGGTAAAAATACGAAGCGTTATGCTTATCTTGTAAGTGAAAACCTGAGAAATTTTCGACAGAGCAAGGATAGCATAGTGGTTCTCACGCGTATAGCGTGGGCTGCTATTGTTACATCTGCTCACAGGCTTTCTCAGGGCCTTCACTTAGGACGTGCATAGTCAGCCTACGCTTTTCTATATATACATATCTGCTTTGGCTGGGGCAGGCAACGAAATATGAAAGAGAACTTTAATACATATATCGACCAGATTGATTTCGAGGCTTGGCGCGAAATTTGTGTCGGCAAGGGCAAGCTGCGGCATTTTGCCAAAGGCGAGGAATTTGTCTCTATCGGTAAGATTGGTCGCTACATAGGTTTTATCCAATCCGGTACGCTTAAATATGTGGCTCGTTCTACTGATGGCACCGAGCATGTGATGGGATTGGTGTTTGGTGAGGGTTTGGTTGCAGACTGGCCATTCTGTCTGTATGGCAAAGAAGCAAAACTCTCAATTGTAGCCGCTAAAGATTGCGAAATTTACTGTGTATCATCAGAGGAAGTGAAGAAACGTATGGATAATGACCAAGAATTTCGCGATGTTATAATGCACTCCACTGAAGAGGTTTACACCACAGTCTATGACCGCTATGTTGACTTGTATGTCAAGACACCACAGGAAAGATACGATGACCTTATCAATCGACACCCCGACCTGTTTGACCTCTTTTCTCTTAAAGACATCGCTTCATTCCTCAATATCACGCCTACGCATCTGAGCCGGTTGCGAAAAAATGACGGCAAACAGTGTTAAAATTCTTGACTCTCAACATATGTTGAGAGCATCTATTTTATTCGTTGAGACATTACAATTTACTTAAATATAAAAAACAAACATATCACATGATTCGTATTCTTAAGAATAACAAGGCAGTGAGGATATTATTTATCCTAATTGCGATAATTGTCGTTGAGTTTGCTTGGTGGAACGCTTCTACTCTTTACAAGCCTCTGCATTTGGAGTCAGCATCTCTACGTATGGTGGTGAGATATTTAATCTGTGGAATACCAATGCTTGTTTTTTTGTTGTGCTTACACAAAAAGGACGACATTGTAAGTTCTCTTGGACTTAATGGCAATATAGTTAAAGGCATAGGATTTGCAGCTTTGTGCTGTACTCCGTTGCTGATAGGTATGCCAATTATCGGTTCATTTAATACCAATCTGTCATTTGATTGGTTCTTGCGGATGGTTGTTATAGCAGCTGTGTTTGAAGAAATTGTTTATAGAGGCTTTATGTTTGGTCAATTATTCCGTTATGGGAAAATTGTTTTTTTATGGGCTATTTTACTGCCTGCAATATTTTTCGGAATAGGACATCTTTATCAAGGCGATTCCTTAGTTGAATCTTTGATGGCGTTTGGTGTCACCGCATTGGGCGCATTGTATTTCAGTTGGGTATATGTAGAGTGCAATTACAATTTATGGGTTCCCATAGGTCTTCATATATTTATGAATTTCTCATGGATTGTGTTCCCGGTGGAAGGTAACGAAACCTCAGTAGGGGTATTGTTGCCGAATATTTTGCGCCTTGGGAGTATCATTTTGACTATTATTCTAATAGTCATTACCAAGAAAAAACAAAATCACAGAATATTCAGTTACCCAGTAATATCCTTTTAAGCCACAAACATCTGAGCCAGTTGCGAAAAAAATGACGGCAAACAGTGTTAAAATCCTCGACTCTCAACATTTGTTGAGAGTTATATTGGATATATTTATCAATTTTGCTCATTAAAGACATTTATCGGATGAATCGACAATCAATCATATCATTTCTGTTGGTATTACTCCTGATACTTTGTGCTTGCTCATCGCACCACAAGATTGACGGGTGGTATCCGCTTGCTGATCATCCTGACAATTCGATTGTCGGCAAACCGTTGGCTACGGTCAAGGACTTTGAGAGCGTGATGATTGTTAGGGATACATTTATCATCGAGAGCGACACTGTCAGCCAGTTGTTGATTCAAGGACGGGTGAAACCGGAAAAACGCCAGAAATGGGCTGACGGAACCGAGCGTTTGATTGGCAAGCGACTTGGCTTCATCTATAACGACTCTGTGATAACCGCTCCGCAAATCAACGCCCGTATCGAAAGCGGATCATTCCAAATCACAAACACCGACACCACTCTCATTAAGGAATTATATAATTCTATCAGTCAAGTAACCAAATGCAACGGAAATGAATAGATATATAGTTAAAGTTCTCTACTCACTTATGCTCGTATGTGTCCTCTCTACAACAATAGCATCATGTACGACCTCAAAAAGTATTGTGTCGCAAAATGCCGACCTGTCAAAATACAGATACGCCTCGGTAATCAATAATGACACCTATCATATTCCTGCTGAATTGATGGAATATGAGATAATGCTGTTCGATGCTGTTGAAGCCTCAAGGCTCCAGCTTGTCAGCGATATGCGCATCTACGAACTCACAGCCGAACAACAGTCGAAGTTGTTGATCGTCAAATATGGGGTAAATAGTCGCCCGGAGGAAACTGTGGTAACAGTCAATTTCATAGATTTTCTATCTGGCAGACCTGTCGCTTCGTGCCGTGGAGCATATTCAACATTAGGAATAAGCAGTTCCTCCGACATCAAAGGAGCAATCAAACGGGCAGCAGAACAAATTTCACAGACATTTCCTAAATAGAGCTACATAAAGATTAAAAACGTAAAAATAAATCCATAATGAAGAAAATATTTACATTGATATTCGGTCTTGTTGCTGCGATGTGCTTTACGGCTTGCAGCGATGACCTACCCAATGACAATACCGAACTTATAACCATGTGGGTATCGTCAGAAACCACTACTGTCTATGACGAATGGCTCGATGCGGACATGGAATGTATGCTTGTGAAATTCAGCCCTGCTGCAGAATGGGAGCCAATGAATTTAGGGAGAATCCAAGGGTTCATTTACGAGAAAGGGGTGGAATACGAACTGAGCGTTTACCGCACAACTCCTGCCAACGGGCCGAGTGCAGGGCAGACTTTCACCTACCGACTTGACAAAATCATAAGCCAGACGGATAAACGAGTAGTCGTTGAGGGTCTTGAACGTTATTATACAATCCCTTACGAGGGAGGCGAGATTGAAGCGCACTTCACCTCGAATATGCCATGTCAAATAACCAAAGTGCTCGGTGATAATTATGGTAATGGAGTGACGCTTGAAAAAGAGGCGGAAGGCATGTATGTAATCAGGTTTTCCGCAGAGGAAAATACGGGAATGGGACGGGTAAAAACAGTGACGTTGCTCTTCCAAAATGCAGAGATGCTGTCATTCGCACTTTGGCAGAATCCGCGTCCATTTGGCAAAAGTGAAAAATTTGTGCTCACCGAGGAGGGTACTCTTGGATATTTGCTCGGTGACGGAAGTTATCTTGGCAACATTACCGACATCACTATACGCGGCCAACTCAATGCCAACGATGCCTATTATCTTAAGAAAATCATCAATAAAGATGGAACTTCGATGGATCAAAGTGGGCGCAAAATATCGGTGAATCTTGCCTATAGTGGCTTTAGTAGCGGCACTAAATCTTATTACAGCGATTACGGTATATGTGATTTGCCCAAAGAATTCCTCCCCGTTGTCTTTAACAATGAGGTGCCCAAAGGCGTCTTTACTGGCAATAAATACATCTCTGAAGTTCGATTGCCGGAAAGCATAAAGGCCATAGGCAACAGTGCTTTCTCTCACTGCCCACAATTGAAAAAAGTCAACATTCCCGCGGCCTGCAAAAAAATCTACGCCTATGCTTTCTATTCCTGTACTTCGCTTGAAGAAGTTGAATTCCCATATATCCATAATGAGTTAGGGTGGCCTTCTTTTGAGAAGATAGAGGAGTCGGCTTTTTCGGATATTGGGCGTTTGAAAAGTTTTGTTCTCCCCGAATCACTGAAAAGCGTCGCCACTACCGCATTGAGCTTCTATGTCGACAAACTTTTCAGCTTCACGGAAGAGCCACCTGTATGGGAGATCCCCGGCAATGCCGGCTATGTTGTTGGGCCCATACCTGACGGTTGCACCCTTTATGTGCCTTACGGTTGCAGCGAAGCATACAAAGCATCGGAAAAATGGGGCAAATTCAAAATCGAGGAAATGCCCGAAGAAAACTGGTGGGAAATGATACCCTAACATTAGGAGTCTGCGAAAAAATGATGACGAATAGTGTTAAAAACCTTGACCATCAACATATGTTGAGAGTTTTTATTTTTATTGGCTGTAACTTTGCGCATTCATTCCGAACAAATTAAGACAAACTATGACCAAGTTTATCACATCAATAATATTGTCAGCAGTAGCTATACTTCCTGTATATGCGCAGGAACAGGCCGACACGTTGAAGACGCAAGAATTGAATGAGGTCGTTGTACAAGCACAGATGCAGCGCACTTCATCGGCAAAGTCAACCTATACACCGTCAGGAAAACAGAAGAATGCTGCTCAAAATGCTGTGGATCTTCTGCGTCAGATGGCTATTCCTCAAATCAGAATAAACCCTATTGATGAGACCGTTACCGACAATGTAGGCGGCAGAGTAGCCATTTACATCAATTTCCTTGAAGCATCCAAAGAGGAAATGGAAGGACTGCGAACCGCTGATGTAAGGCGTGTGGAATATCTTGAATTCCCTACCGACCCTCGTTTCCGTGGAGCAGAGAGAGTGATAAACATTATCGTGCAGGAATACGCATACGGAGGCTACACAAAGGTAACTGCTGATGAAAATTTCCTTGTCGGATTGTCAAGTCGTGTCAACATCTTCTCAAAGTTCTCTTACAAGAAGATGACCTACGACCTGTATGCCGGTGCCAACAACTGGAACAACCATCATATTGGTAGTACGACAGAGGGCATTTACCGTTTGACCGGGCAGGACGGCAAAGAAAATTCGCTAACCCGTAAGGAAACACTTAAATCCTCACATTATAAGCAGAATCAATATCCCGTCACTTTCCGCGCCACATATAATAGTAATAAAATCCAGATACGCAATCTACTTGCGTTTACCAACTTAGGCATACCCACAAATGAATATTCCGGCAAACTGGAGTATTCGCCCAATTCAGCTCCAGGATATTCTTTTGATCGGAAGAATCCGAATCGTTCTAACTCAGTCGCTTATTCTGGCACTTATTTCTTCGTTCTGCCAAAGGGATTCTCAGTTGACTTCTCCCCGTCGTTCAACTATACTCATGGTAATGACTATACGGATTATGCAGTATCAAACCAACCAACAATATATCGTCATGCTAAAGAGAACGCCTACAACTATCGTCTGAATCTGTATATCCGTAAAAGTTTCGGACAGAAGCATTCCGTTATGTTAGGAGGCAATGGAGGTGACATTATCAATCGTCTTGAATACACCGGAGATAACAGATATAGAGACAAATACCATAACGCTTTTGCAGTAGGTATGGTCGGCTATAATTTCCAGACACGGAAAATATCAGTTAATCTTGATGCCGGTTTTGCTTGGGAAAACAGCGATATAAACGGGAAGACGAACAGCGACACTTATCCGTTCACTCATATAAATGTACGGTATGTCCCAAATCAGAAAAACAGTTTCTCTGCTTATTTCCAGTATGCTAAAAACAGTCCCGGTATATCTGAGAAATCAGCAGACCTACTCCGTGAGAATGAACTTATGTATATCACCGGCAATCCATTATTAGAAAATTGCCGACACACAACAGTCAACCTCGCATATACATGGATGCCGTCAAATGCTTTCGGCATGAGTGCCTACGGTCGCTTTTTCGGTATGTATGACCGTCAGCTGCTTACATATTCGCCCTATGATAATGGGAAAGCACTGTTGCGTTCATATATCAACGATGGCGATTATCTCAATGGGGAGATTGGATTGGCCGCGAACTGGAAACTGCTCAACGGGAAACTCCAGCTATACGCCAACCCCGGCCAGTCATTTAATAAATCTACCGGAATTTTTAACGAGACATGCAATTCATTCCGTGTGACGGCTCAAGCAAGCTATTATCTTGATAGTTTCTATTTCCAAGCTTATTACGAAGGTCCTCAGAAAAGTATGTTTACATCTTCACCACGGATAAACAAAGGTCGGAATTTCCATAGTGTTACCGTTGGATGGGCCAATGCCAATTGGAATTTGCGCGTCATGGCTGCCAACTTCTTCAATAAAGGATGGGATGGCGCGACAAACACGACTGTTTCACCCTATTATAGCGAGAGACAGACTGTCATCGGAACATCATCACACCCTCGCATAAACTTCACTGCCACATATACATTCGGCTACGGCAAAAAAGTACAACAAGGCAATGAAGTCGGTGAACAATCAGGCGCAGCATCTGCAATCTTGAAATAAAAACAGCTAATCATACTAAGACTATAAGCTCCCGGCGCGAGTCGGGGGCTTTGTTGTTTTCCAAAGAGGCGGCTTTTGGGAGGGGACGAGCAAAAGCCGCCCCGCGCCTCTCGGCATGGGGTGGCTTGCTCA
>CANRID010000056.1 GCA_947630665.1 uncultured Bacteroidales bacterium
ATAACACAGAAAATAATTCGGTTTTATAATAAGCATATATCAGATAATCAGTATGCCGCATATAATGGTTTTCTTTTAAGACGCTTGCTCGGTCAGATTCATGATACCTATCTTTCCTATCTGTTCGTCAATCGGGATGTAAAAGGCGCCATATTATTTGATGCTTTTCTTCAAAAAGAATCTCCCGGTTTGTATATATCTTCCTTGGATATTTATATACATCCTTATGTAAAGTATAAGTTCATACGAAAGTGGAGAAAGACACAAAAATTGCCGAATGTATGTATTTCAGAGATTTATAAATTATTAAAGAAAATGCGGCATTTAATGTATACTCGTTGATTGAATTAAAATTCTGAGTATGTTTTTCCATTTTTTTGTGCTACCTTTATCATTTTATTCCGGATTCTGATAATTCGGGGATATTTCCTATCTTTGTTAATTAAAAACGAATGTATGCAATCACTATCTGACAAAATTATTTTAGAAGGATTGACTTTTGACGATGTCCTGTTGATCCCCGCCCGTTCAGAGGTGCTTCCTCGGGAAGTGAATATCAGTTCGAAATTTTCCAAAGAAATCACATTGCAGTCTCCCATTGTCTCTGCGGCGATGGATACGGTTACGGAAGCGGAACTGGCTATTTCGATCGCCCGGGAAGGAGGTATCGGCGTAATCCACAAGAATATGCCCATCGAAAAGCAAATGGAGCATGTCAGAAGGGTGAAAAGGGCCGAGAACGGGATGATTTACGACCCCGTGGTGATTAAGAGCGATGCGCTTGTGGCGGATGCCCTCAGTCTGATGAACAAAAATCATATCGGAGGGATTCCGGTAGTGGATAATAACAGAAAACTGATAGGAATCGTAACCAACCGCGACCTGCGGTTCGTGGATAATCTGAAAACTCCTATCAGCCAGGTCATGACGAAAGAAAACCTTATAACCACTACCAGCGGAACCGACCTGACTCAAGCCACCTATCTGCTCCAAAAGTACCGGATAGAAAAGCTCCCGGTCGTAGAAAAAGATGGAACCTTGGCAGGTCTGATCACATATAAGGACATTACCAAAATCAAGGATAATCCCAAGGCCAGCAAAGACTCCAAGGGCAGATTGTTGGTTGCGGCCGCGGTAGGAGTGGGCGCCGATACATTGCAGAAAGTGGAGAAACTGATCTCTGTAGATACGGATGCGATCGTGGTGGATACCGCCCACGGACATTCCGTATATGTGCTGGAAGTAATAAAGAAAGTGAAACAGGCTTTCCCTCATTTGCAGGTGGTGGCCGGAAACGTAGCGACCGGAGAAGCCGCCCGGGCTTTGGCCGACTGCGGAGTAGATGGCGTGAAAGTAGGTATAGGCCCCGGTTCCATTTGTACCACCCGGGTGGTGGCCGGAGTGGGAGTGCCTCAATTGACGGCCATTATGCTGGCTGCGGATGGCCTGAAAGGTACGGGTATTCCGATTATAGCCGACGGCGGTATCCGGTATTCGGGAGATATCGTCAAGGCGATTGCGGCGGGGGCCAGCACGATTATGGCAGGGTCTTTGTTTGCAGGAGTGGAGGAGTCTCCCGGAGAAACCATTATCTTAAATGGCAGGAAATTTAAATCCTATCGGGGAATGGGATCGCTGGAAGCCATGCAGCAGGGATCGAAAGACCGTTATTTCCAGGACATGGAAGAAGACATCAAAAAACTCGTTCCGGAGGGAATCGTCGCCCAGGTTCCTTATAAAGGCACCTTGTCTGAGGTTATCTATCAGTTGCTGGGCGGATTGCGTGCCGGGATGGGATATTGCGGAGCCCGCGATATAGAGGCTTTGAGGGAAGCGAAATTCGTAAGGATCACTTCCGCCGGAATAATCGAGAACCATCCGCACGATGTTACCATTACTCGGGAGGCGCCTAATTACAGCAGATAATTTTAGAATGATTTCCGAATGGCAAGAACGTTCCTCATAATCGTCTGTATATTTTTACTGTCTGGCTGCACGCTTTTCGAATCCTTTTCCAAAGGCGAAAAAGTAGCGCAGGCGGGGAAGGCGGTTCTGTATAAAAGCGATGTGAAAAAAGTAGTGCCGCCGGGCGTATCGGGACAGGACAGCCTGAATCTTCTGCGGCAGTATATCGATTCCTGGGCTTTGAAGCAGCTGATGTTGGAGAAAGCGGAGGAACAACTTCCTAAAGCGGAAAAAGATGTGGCGCGGGAGCTGGAGGAATACCGGCTGCAACTGTTGGTGTACCGTTACGAAAACAAATTTATCGAGGAACGGCTGGATACTCTCATATCTTCCGGACAATTGGAAGAATACTATAATTCCTATCCCGATAATTTCATTACCCGCAACGGCGTGGTGAAAGCCCGGTTGATAAAAATACATAACAGCTCTCCCAATGTGCAGATTATAAAGAATCTTGCTTTAAAAAGAGATGAAGACAGCATGGCGGAGCTCGACGAACTCGCCTACAATTCCGCTTACGTATATAAAAATTATAACGGGGAGTGGACGGATTTGCAGGAAATCGCCCGGGAAATGGACGAAAATCTGGAACAATTGCAGGAGCTTTTGGGAAAATCGCTCACAGTGGAGAAAAAAGATTCGTCCCTGACCCGGATTTTGCAGGTAACGGAATATATTCGTCCCGGAGAAATTTCTCCATTTGAATACAATGCCGGACGGATCCGGGAGATTATTCTGAGCAAAAGGAAACAGGAACTTATTTCCAAATTGCAGAAAGATATCTTGAACGAAGCGTTGGACAATAGAAATTTTAAAATAATAACAGAGAATGACAAGGCGGCTAATTAAAGTTTCGGCGGCAATATTCATGCTGCTGGCGGGTACAGGCTTGAGGGCTCAGGTCTATAATGGCGGGCTGATAGACAAGACGATTGCCTTAATCGGGAACGAGATGATCATGTTGTCCCAATTGGAGAACGAAATACAGATGATGATGGCCCAGGGAATTACTCCCGAGAGGAATACCCGTTGCGATGTGCTGGAAAATATGATGGCGCAGAAACTTTTCCTCAATCAGGCCCGTCTCGACAGCCTCACTGTAAAGGAAGATCAGGTGGAAATGGAACTCCAGAGCCGTATTTCCAATGTAATGGCCCAGTTGGGCGGAGAAAAAGCGACGGAAGAGTTTTTCAAGAAATCCATTTACAAGTTGAGGGAAGATTGGCGGGAAGTGCTTCGTGAACAAAGCCTTACGCAGCAGATGCAGCAAAAGGTAATGCAATCGGCCGGCTCCATGACCCCTTCCGAAGTGGAAAGATTCTATAAAAAAACGGACAAGGATAGCCTTCCCATTATTTCCACTCAATATAAATTGAGCCAGATCGTATTGTATCCCACTAAAGAACAGGCGGAAATGGAGGTGAAAGAACGATTGCTCGAGTTCCGCGAAAGGATTCTTAAAGGGGAAAAATTCAGTTCCTTAGCTTCTCTGTATTCGGAAGATCCCTCCAGCGCGGCGCGTGGGGGAGAATTGAGGATGGCTTCCAAAGATGTTTACTGGCCGGCTTTCTCCGATGCCGCCATGGCGTTGAAACCGGGGCAGATATCCCAGATCGTTCAGACTCCCGACGGCTTCCATCTGATCCAGATGATTGAAAAAGAAGGGAACCTGATAAACGTGCGGCATATTCTGCTTAAACCCAAATACACCTCGGAGGACAGGCAGAAAGCATTTAAAATCTTAGACAGCCTGAAACAGAAAATAGAGGCGGACAGCATCTCCTTTGAACTGGCGGCCCGTTTCTATTCGCAGGATATGAAATCGGCCGTAAACGGAGGGCAGATGTCGGATGAAAATACGGGTTCCATTTATTTCGAAAAGGACCAGCTCAAACCGATGGACTACAATCTGCTCAAGGATATGAAAGAGGGGGACATTTCCGAGCCTTTCGAATCCAACGACAATGAAGGCCGCGTGGGGAACACGATTTACAAGATCATACGGTTGGATAAAATCCTTCCTTCGCATACCGCTACGTTCAAAGACGATTTCTTGGTGATCCAGAATCTGGCCGATTCCCAGAAACAGATGGATGCCATAGAGAAATTCATAAAGGACAAGCAAGAGATCACTTATATCAGGATAGACGACCTTTTTAAAAACTGTCGATTCTCTCGGGAGGGCTGGATCAAATAAAACCGGCCGGGTAGTTTATGAAAAGGTTCGCATCGATTCTCGCATGGCTGTTCATGTTCGCTCCGCTGGTCGCGGCGGCGCAGCAAAAAGAAAATGCCGATTCCTTGGTCCGGCTTATAGAAGCCAAATCGGGACATCTGCAGGAAATAGACGGTGTTTCCTACCGGAAATTCATCGGTCCCGCACGTTTTCTGCATAATGACACCTATTTATTATGCGATACGGCCTTGTGGAATGTGAACACGAACCGGATCAATGCCATCGGCCATGTCCAGATCATACAGGAGAACACGATCCTGATGAGCGATGAAATAGAATATATCGTGGATGAAAACCTGGCGCAATTCCGGGGCAATGTGGTGGAACTTTTCGACAAGGATGGGAATATTCTTAAAACCAGGCATTTAGATTATAATACCAAAGACAGCATAGCGGTCTTTTATAGCGGAGGAGCTTTGAAAAATGCGGACGGCAATCTGATAGAAAGTATCAACGGCTCCTATCATTCCAAGGAAAAATTATTTTCCTTTTCCGACAACGTGCAGATGTTCACCGATTCCGTATTCGTAAAATCCGATGAGGCGGATTACCGGACCGATCTGAACAAGGCCTTTTTCGGACGGGGAACTACCGCCTGGCAGGGAGAGAATATTCTATACGCCGATTCGGGCGATTACGACCGGAACAATGATATTTTCGTTTTTGATAAAAACAGCTATGTGCTGACTCCCGAACAGGAAATCTGGTCCGATACGCTGACGTATTTCCGGCGGTCGGGAATTGCTGATCTATACCATAATATACAGATCCTCGATACGGTACAGTCTGCCATCTGCTTGGGAGACAGGGGAAACTACCGTCCTTCTCCCATGGAGGTGATAATGACCCGGGAGCCGGCGCTGGCGGTATATACTGTAGAGAACGGAGTGAAAGACACCCTGTTCGTTTCTGCCGATACCCTGAAATATTATACGGTCCGTTACGGTGACATCGATACGAATGAAATCGCCCTGGCCCGGGAACGCAAGCGCCTGGCGGAGATGGATCCGCTGGCTGTTGAAGAAAAACCCGCTGGAAAACAGGACCCTGCCATGCTGCCGGAGAAGGATACGACCGTTATCGGCGCGGAAAATATCCCCTCGGGAAAGGAAGGAACTGATTCCGTTTCGGTTGTTTCAGCTGCGGACAGTCTGGCTTTATCCCCGGTATCGCCTCCCCCTGCGGATACGGCTCAGATCGCATATATCCGGATGTTTCATCATGTCAAGATGTACAGGAGCGATCTTCAGGGACTATGCGATTCTTTAGTATATACGGGATTAGATTCTATCACCCGGTTTTATAAGGATCCGGTCATGTGGAACGATGTCAAAAACCAGTTTGTCTCGGACAGCATGCAGGCTATTATCAAGAACCGGGCTTTAAATAAAGTCAATCTGATTTCCAATGCCTTTATCGCCACGCAGGAAGATTCCATCCATTTTAACCAGGTGAAAAGCACCGAGATGACCGCTTTCTTTAGAGATAACGATCTGTACCGGTTCGATGCTTTGGGAGGGGCCTCGGCCATTTTCTATTTAGAGGAGGACAGCGTAATTACCATTATGAACCAAAAGGAAAGCAAGATCCTCTCGGCGAGCATTCAGGAAAGAAAATTGCAGCGGGTCAAATATGTGGATCAGATCAAAAGCGATGCGTATCCTATATATAACCTTCCGTTATCGGACCAGCGTCTGAGAGATTTCAACTGGCGGGGAGACGAGCGTCCCGTAACCCGGTATGAGGTGACCGGACGGAAAATACGTCCTTCCCTGCGGACGAAATTCGAAAATGCCCGGCTCCCGGTTTATCCGCAGACGGAAATATATTTCAAGGAGAAAAGGGATTCTATCATGCGGTATCGGGCCGAGATAGATTCCTTGAGATCCGTGCGGTTCCAGAACCGGGAAAAAGCCCGCTCCGAGCGCGTGGGCAGGGAGTCGGGTCCCGAATCGGATTCATTATCCGTAACCGGAACGGACGCGGATGTCGCCCGGACCGATCTGTTGCGGGATTCGTCCGGCAGGGAGGCAGCTGTGGCTCCCGACAGTCTGGCGGCCGGTACGGATGCCGGGAGGGAAAAAGCGAATGATAAAGCTGTCGGGGAGAGGAAAAATAAAAAGGCTAAAAGCCGCAGACCCGGAAAAATGGTTACGGTCATTTTGCAGGGCGAGGAAGTAACGATGACCCGACAGGAATATAAGGCCTATAAGAAAGAGCTGAGAAAGAAGGAAAAGAAAGAGAGAAAGGAAAGGCGGCGGGCGCGGAGAGATTAAACGGTCGTTT
>CANRID010000057.1 GCA_947630665.1 uncultured Bacteroidales bacterium
GCGTATGGCAAACTATCAGTATGAGGAATGATATTAGGAATGTTTTCTTCATGATTCTTTTGATATATAGCTTTATCTGTTTAATCTATTATCGTTTTTTACAAACATTGGGCCAGATGAACCGTTGCGTACCAAACGAATGTCATCAGTAAACGGAGACAGGACAAACGAATATGTTGCCTGATATGGTTAAAAAATGCTTTTTTGGGGCCTAATGGACATATATCCGAATTTCCCCATATATTTGCATAGAAAATTTTGAGTGCTTTCAACTATGAACCGTCATCATCTGGCAACTTGTATAGTTGCTCTAATTTTAACATCTTGTAATATGCAAAAATGGGCAGAACAAGCATGTGATGGGTATCATCTCATCACACAGGAAAACGGTGCCACCTTGGGATATTCCCCTACTTCGGGCATCAACATCATTTATGAAGACGGCTATGCTTTCAAGGATCTTAACCGCGACGGGAAGCTGGATATTTATGAAGATTGGCGGCAGCCTATCGAGAAGCGTGTCGATGATTTAGTCAGCAAACTTTCCATAGAAGAGATAGCCGGATTGATGCTGTACAGTAATCACCAGGCCATACCTGCCACTTCATACGATATATCCGATTACGATGGAAAGCCCTACGCCGAAAGCGGCGCAAAGCCATGGGACTTGAGCGACAACCAGAAACGTTTCCTCAAGGAAGATCACCTGCGGCATATACTGATAACCATCATAGAAAGCCCTGAAGTAGCAGCACGTTGGAATAATCAGTTACAAGCTTATGTAGAAGGATTAGGACACGGAATTCCCGCCAACAATTCTTCCGATCCACGTCATTCGGCGCGTGCAGATGCGGAATTCAATGCCGGTGGTGGCGGAAAAATATCCATGTGGCCAGGTCCGTTAGGATTGGCAGCCACTTTCTCTCCCGCCATCGTAAAACGTTTCGGAGAAATAGCTTCCGAAGAATATCGTGCGTTGGGTTTCGCTACAGCCCTGTCTCCACAAATAGACATAGCGACAGATCCCCGATGGTATCGTTGTCACGGCACATTCGGAGAAGACCCTGAATTATCGGCAGACCTTGCCCGCGCCTACTGTGACGGGTTCCAGACTTCCAAAGGCAGTGATGAAATCATAGACGGATGGGGCCATCAAAGCGTGAATGCCATGGTCAAGCACTGGCCTGGCGGCGGTGCATGCGAGGCAGGACGGGATGCTCATTATGGTTTCGGGAAATATGCCGTATATCCCAACAACAATTTATCCCTGCACAAAATTCCTTTTACCGAAGGTGCTTTCAAATTGGATGGGAAAACAAGAAGAGCAGCAGCCGTCATGCCCTACTATACCATTTCATACAATCAGACCTCCCAGAACGTAGCCAATAGTTATAACCCTGAAATCATAACCCGCCAATTGCGGGAAGAGGCGCACTATGATGGGGTGGTATGTACCGACTGGGGAATAACAGCCGACGAGATACATCCGGGAGTACACTCCGGCAAGCCATGGGGTGTTGAAGGACTGACTGTAGCCGAACGCCATTACAAAGCCTTGATGGCAGGAGTAGATCAGTTTGGCGGCAACAACGACAAGATTCCCGTGTTGGAGGCCTACGAAATGGGAGTCAAAGAACATGGAGAAGAATGGATGCTGAACCGCATGCGTACCTCCGCGCGCCGATTGCTTACCAACATCTTCCGCACCGGGTTATTCGAGAACCCATATCTCGACCCGGCGCATACAGCTGCTATCGTAGGCTGTCCGGATTATATGGCAGAAGGTTATAACGCGCAAACCCTAAGTACTGTCATGCTAAAAAACCATGCCAATGTCTTGCCGGTAAAAGGAAAGAAAAAGGTGTATATCCCCAACCGTCACGTACCTGCCTACCGCGGTTTTTGGGGCAATCAGGTGAAAGCGCAAGATATTACCCCTGTCAGCCGTGAGCTTGCCTCCAAATATTTCACGGTTGTAGATACCCCGGCGGATGCAGATATCGCTCTCGTCTTTATAGAATCTCCCAATAGCGGATGCGGTTACAGCCTTGATGAAATGAAGAAAGGGGAAAGCGGTTACATCCCCATTAGCCTGCAATACAACGACTATACCGCCCGCAAGGCGCGGCCGCAGAGTATAGCCGGAGGCGATCCCTATGAAAAGTTTACCAACCGCAGCTATCTGAACAAAAGCACCAAGACCGTAAACAAAGGCGATATGGACTTGGTTATTGCTACCAAAAAGGCAATGGGCGACCGACCTGTCATCGTTTCCATCAATTTAAGCAACCCCATGGTTCTGAAAGAGATAGAACCATACGCCGATGCCCTGTTCGTGACCTTTGATATACAGTATCAGGTTATTCTGGATTTGGTGACCGGACGGAGCGAACCTTCTGCCTTGCTTCCTATGCAGATGCCCGCCGATATGGACACCGTAGAGGAACAGGCCGAAGATACCCCGCGTGATATGCGTTGTTATAAGGATTCTGACGGCAATGTGTATGATTTTGCGTATGGATTAAATTGGAAAGGTGTCATCAACGACGAACGAGTTAAAAAGTACAAATAAGCTTCTCGTACTACACCTATCCATGCTACAAGCTTAGTACTGACTTTGCTATTTTTACAATTTCAGCATTCGACCCTAAAAAATATTTTCTGTCCTATGGATATAAATTTGACAGCCGACAATATTATTTTGGTAAGCGCGGTTCTCATTTTCATAAGTATCATAGCCAGCCGAGCCGGCTTCCGGTTCGGAATCCCCACTTTGCTCCTGTTCTTAGTAGTGGGAATGATCTTCGGAAGCGACGGGTTGGGAGTAAAATTCTACAATGCCGGAAACGCGCAGTTCATAGGAATGATCGCCTTGAGTATCATTCTGTTTTCCGGAGGCATGGAGACTTCTTTCAAAGACATCCGCCCGGTGCTTCCCCAGGGAATCATCCTTTCCACGGCCGGAGTCTTTCTTACCGCCCTGTTGACGGGAATATTTATTTTCTGGATTTCCGGATTCGATTTTACCAATATCTACCTTCCCATCGGGACATCCCTTCTGCTGGCCGCCACAATGTCCTCCACGGACTCCGCTTCCGTTTTCAGTATTCTCCGGGGGCAGAAAATCCATCTGAAATATAATCTGCGCCATATTCTGGAACTGGAAAGCGGAAGCAACGACCCTATGGCCTACATGCTCACCATCGCCCTGTTACAATATGCAAAATCATCGGATATCGGGATCGGAACCGTTATAGCAGACTTTTTCATTCAATTCATAATAGGAGGCCTGATCGGTTTAATTATCGGGAAAGGAGCGGTCAGGCTCATCAACCGGCTCAAAATTCCCATTCCTTCCCTGTATTCTCTGTTATTGTTAAGCCTGACTCTCTTTACCTTTTCGATTACCGATCTGCTTAGGGGGAACGGCTATCTGGCCGTTTATATAGCAGGCATCATCGTAGGCAATCACAAAATCGTCTATAAAAAAGAGATCACCACTTTTCTGGACGGCATGACCATGTTGTTTCAGATCATCATGTTCCTTTCATTAGGATTGCTCGTAAATCCGGGGGAAATGATACATGTAATTCCCGTAGCTGTACTGATTGGAGTTTTCATGATGCTTATCGCCCGGCCGGCCAGTGTTTTCCTTACCTTGCTTCCTTTCAAGAAAATGTCCGGGAAAGCCAAACTGTTCATTTCCTGGGTGGGATTGCGCGGAGCCGTGCCTATCATTTTCGCCACTTACCCCGTAGTGGCCGGTGTGGAAAACTCGGACCAGATATTCAATATCGTCTTCGTTATTACTTTGTTATCCCTCATATTGCAGGGAATGACCATTACATCGGCAGCCAAACGGTTCGGTCTGGACCTGCCGTATGAAGATGGAAAAAGCAAGTTCGGAGTAGAGCTGCCGGACGATCTCCGGGCGAACCTCAAAGAGGTGGAACTTACCCCTCAAATGTTGGAAAACGGTCATCATTTGAAAGATATGACCCTTCCGCCCAAAACCTTGGTAATGCTGGTAAAAAGGGGAGAGAACTTCATGGTTCCCAATGGCAGGACGAAACTCGAAGCCGGAGATATCCTGCTGATCATACGGGAAGATGAACAGGACATGATTCGGGATACCGGAAGCGGGCGAAATTGACAAACTTCTCTATTCTTCCATTATAATTCTCCGGCAGGGAAACGAAAGCGAATTCCCGTTTCATTTCCAGTCCCTCCGCGCCTATTATTCTCAATTCATGTTGTTTGAGTTCCTTTAAAACCGAAATGACGGATACGATGGCAAAACTGTCGGGAGAGTTCAACAAAAACCGCTTGATTCCCTCCGTAGTGTCCATCTGCAAAAGGATATTCAGATCGGAGAGTTTAAGTCCGTGACGGGCAAGGGCCGTTTCTATCACTTGCACCGTTCCCGACCCCGTCTCCCGCAATACGAGCGGCAGATCCGTCAGCAAAGGCGTCCCTTCCTCACGGGAATCCCGGGTGACGGCAACCCTGTCGGGACATTTATTAAGAGCGCCGGTCACCAAAACCAGTTCATCGCTCACAAAAGCCGCATATCGCAAATCGGGCCTCCGCCTGTTTCCTTCCACCAATCCCATATCTATCCGATGCGTTTCCAGCGCGTTTTCGATTTGTTCCGGGCTGTCGGTAAGCACAGTGATTTTCACATGGGGAAACCGGACGATAAAATCCGCTATCAACGGCGAGATGAAATACTGGGCCATGGTAGCGTCGGCCCCGATACGCAGTTCACCGCTGCAACTGCCCGAAAGCAGTTCCATTTCATGCCGCAGGGAATCGTATTTTTCCACGATCTCCCGGGCATGCTTCAAAAAAATCCCCCCTTCGTGGGTTAAAGAGATTTTTACTCCGTTTCTTTCGAACAACTGAACTTTATACATGCTTTCCAGTTCCTGGATATGTTTGGAAATGGCCGGCTGGGAAATGCAGAGTTCCTTTGCCGCTTTTGTAAAGCTCAAATATCTGGCGACTTCGATAAAAACCTTTAACCTGAAATCCATAAGGGATCTGTTTTGAAAAATTACGGCAATTTAGACATTACCCTCCTAATTACAAAATTCTCCGGCTCGGAAAACCTCACGTTCCGTCACCCGATTGGGATAATGGAAGCGGTTCAGCGCTTGCCAAACCGCCAGGCCTTCATGCTCTCGTAACTCTTCCGGAACTCTGTTTCCATGAGCCGGTTGTCCTGTGTAAAGAACAGATAGCTCCGCTTAAGGCTGCTACCGTCATACTCGTACTGTAGAACCGGATGTTCTTTGATGAGCCATTTGCATCGGTTATGCATAGACAGGAAACGATACAGAAGCGGAAGAACCGGGGTTTCGCAAGTTTCATTCTCCGTCCAGAGGATATCGGAACAATACGTACATACCTGAGCTGCATTGGCGTAACACTGGTACGCCTGTCTGAAATATCCCAGATCCAGGTAGAAGCGGGCATATTCTTCCCAGGAACGGCTCCTGACAATCAGCCACCCGACTTCATTCCTGTAGTCCTGCGACTCAATCCGGGCAATTTCCTCTTCATACGGAACCTTCATTTCGTTCACTAAGGAAGGAATCATGCGCACCTGACCATTCTCGGTCCAGGCAACGAGTGAATAAGATTTGGATTTGTTTTCCATAATCACACAACAGTTTTATAAATGAACTCTTCCGGGTCCCCAGCCTGCCGTGAGGGTACAATTCACCCTTACAGGTGGGCCTTCGCCCAGCGTTTGTGTGATAATGGATGTGTGAAAATCAATTCATAGTTTGCGATTGGAGTTGCAAAAATATACATAATATGAGAAAAAAGCAATTATTGGAACTGTTTTTGCCAATTATAGCGTCCAACGTGGCATCCGTCCTAAAAACAATAGGTTTTCTTGCCATAGCTATATTCAATTTATTCTTCTCCGTGCTGCTCCAAAAAGAATCTTTTCTGTTGTTCAATCTCGTTACGCAACTCCTCTTCAGTCGGCATATAGGTCATGTACTTTGTTGCATAGAGTTGGTCGTTGTCGTGAAGAACCGAGTATCGGGCAATAGTGCTATCGGTATCAGTACATAGCAGAACTCCTACGGTTGGCGCGTCATCAGCACCTTTTACCAAGTCGTCATACATACGCACATACATATCCAACTGCCCGATATCCTGATGAGTCAGTTTATGCGTCTTTAGTTCAAATATTACAAACCGCTTCATCTTAAAGTTATGATCCATTAGCCAATGTATGCAAAAGAAGGGAAAGCAAAATCGGATAAAATCTATAAATATCCTGATTATTAGACTTATGAGCAAGAAAGATAATTTCTGATACATTCCTTAAAAATCACCATTATTCGTTATTTTTGTTGAAGATTCACAATAGAAGTGCAATTCTCCGTCGGCATGCCGACGGAGAATAGAGTCAACAGGCAATACAAAAAAA
>CANRID010000058.1 GCA_947630665.1 uncultured Bacteroidales bacterium
TTCAGCCGGAATATACAGTATTGCATAAACTGTATCTTCTTCAATAGCTGCCGGCCTTAAAAAATCAGACAGAAGCGCTTCTGTAGAAGGCCTCTGCCTGATTTTAAGGTCATTATTTTCCATTTCCTTAATATAATCAACTTGTTGGGCAAAAGATATCAAAGGAAATATCAGAAAAAATAATACCCATTTCATATTGATTCCTCAATTTTTTCTTCAATATTTATTCCTAAACTTTATAATATCCCCTTTGACCGCTTTGAGTGGTTTTGCAACAAAAAAATCAGAAACTGATAATACAGTACCGTCTGCATCTTTTATTTGTTTTACAACTCTAGTTTGTGCGGAATTCTCAGTAATTAATTTCCATTCAATTGTTCCGCAAACTCGAATTGTCGCGCCTTTACAAGGATTATGGGAATTTGAAGAAAGCTTCGAACCGTAAAACGTAGATACAAGTTGTTCGGTAGTAGTAGAATTTGAAGGTGTTGCTTCGTTTTCTAATGACTGGGAATACATTGTTCCACTTACTAATAATGATACGAATAGAAAAAATAATATTCTTTTCATAAATTAACTTCTTTATTGATTCTCTACAATATTAACTTGATTTAGCCGAAATTTTAAACCAAGCCACGTTTTATTTTTTCAAAGATATAAATAAAAAACAAATTCCGCAATATTTTCGCAAAAATATAATTAAAATAATCAATTTGATAATTAAATATAATTAAAACAAATCAATTTAATAATAAATATAAATATCTGGTAAAGTAAATTATGTAGTGCAACTCTTTTGTATTAGAATTTTAATCCAACCAACGAATTTATTGTATAATTTTGCGCAGTCCGATACTCTTGTCAAGAGATCGGCATTAACCGAATGACCGGACAGACAAATAAAAAACACACAATAATCAAATAATCAAACAATTACTACAATGAAAAGAAAATTTTTATTCAAGACTGTAATCCTATGTATGGCAATGATGGCCAGTTGCATATCGTTTACCGCATGCAGCGACGACGATGACGATGTCCAGGATAACTACTACTCTTTCGGTTTCGACCAACTGAGCAGTAGCTCCTCCAATTTTCTCACTGAAATGCAAACAATAGAAACCGCCTACAAGAATGAGTTCCAGAAGCAGTTCGGAAAATCTGAAAACCCCATGATTCTTCATGGCTCTCCAGCCGATTGCGATGCACAGGTCATCAGTGCCTGCCACAATGCGGAAAAGACACTTGCCGATTATAACTGGGGCGGGAGCTATACATTCACTGTAACCAACGGTGCAAAAACAGTATATACGGTCACTTTCAGATAGAAATAGATTGCAGCCGATTCTGAATCAGACAGGTTGGAAAACAAAAATTTTCCGACCTGTTTTCGTTTTCAAAGCACACTCTCTTGTCTGAATTAGGCAGTGCTATGCCTGCACAGAAAGCAATATGGGTTTTTAGTCTATGTAAAGTCCGATGGAACGGATGTACCCCTTTTGCGGGTGGCAATTTTCGGCTTTGCAGCATTCGATGAAATCGAGCATTGCCTGCCGGGCGGCCACTTGGTCCGGACGGGCATCGCGGATTTCGCGATAGGTCGCACGCGGCGCTTCGGAGAAAGCCACTATGGCTTCCCATCCTTCGGGACGATCGAATCCCATCATACATGAACTGTCGATTTTCTTGTAGGGCCAGAAAGTCCAGCCGATGTTGTTTTCACGCATGACTTGGCAAAATGCCGCCTGCCACTGGTCGGTGTTGTGGCCGATTTCGCCCATGTACATAGGGCGGCCCGAACGGTCGCGGAATGCGATGATGGCCCCGATGGCTTCGGCAGTGGGTGCATTGCCGTAACGGTGGCAGGTAAACATCAACTGCGGGTCGTAATCCGTATCGGTCAACGGTTCGAAGTTGCCGTTCCATTGCGCACCGCCCACCAGAATGATATGATGCGGATCGACTTCGCGGATAGCCGCCGTCGCCCGTTTGTGCAACGACTCGAGTTTCGCATTCAGTTCCGCCATGTTCGCGAAGTAAGGGGCGATGGGTTCGTTGATAAGTTCGTAGCCTAATATGACCGATTCGTCCTTGTAGCGGGCGGCGATTTTGCGCCAGATGTCGCAGAAAAGCTGTTGGCTGGATTCGCTTTCGAAAAGCCAAGGGTAGCCGTAACTATCGTCGATGTTGTCGCCCGTCTGGCCTCCCGGAGCGTCGTGCATGTCCAGAATCAAATAGAGTCGGTTATCCCGACACCAATTCACCATGCTGTCGATGCGAGCGAAGCCGTCCTGTCCGCTGGTCAGCCCCATGTAGTCTTCATCGGTAAAAAGTTTGTAGTGGAACGGCAGGCGGATGGTGTTGGCACCCGTCGAAGCAATGAACTCGATGTCGCGGCGGGTGATGTAATGCTCCTTGAAAAGCCGCCAGAACTCGTCTGTGAAATCGGGGCCGACCAGTTCGCGGAACATGCGGTCGATCATTCCGGCCGAATTGGTTTTCGAAAAACCGAACATGTATCCTTCCGGATTGAGCCAGTTGCCTATATTGGTACCCCGAATGAGCAATTTTTCACCGTCGGGCGTAATGAGGTCGGTTCCTTCGACCCGCACGAAAGCAGCAGCATCGGGTTGCCGTTCCGAATGGCAGGCTGCCGCAAAAAATAAACTACCGAATAACAGGATGAATGACAATTGTTTTTTCATAATAATCGCAACGATATTATCCAAAATTTTGTGTAATGTGTAAATGAACCAGGATTCAGTCATAAGTTTTTCTTATATTTGGATCCTGTTTTCAAAAATAAGCATAAATCGGTTCATAATCAAGACTCAGGTTAAAATAAACTATTATAAAGAATATGACAGAGCAAGAATTACTTCAGATGCGCGACTTGGCTGAAGCTGGGCAAGTGCAGTTTAAAGAACGAGTCAATGACCGCTATGACATAGGCTGCGAGATGGTGGCGTTCAGCAACTCTCGCGGCGGACGGCTTGTTATCGGCATCAATGACAAGTCGGGAATGATTAATGTTCTGTCGTATGTGGAATTGCAAGAGACCACTAATCTGTTGACAAGCATAGCGTCGGAGAATGTGATTCCTAATGTGCTTATTGATATTGAGAATGTGCCTGTCACTGGCGGTGCTGTTGTTGTTGCCACTATTCCTGAAGGGAAGAACAAACCTTACCATGACAATAAAGGGGTGATTTGGGTAAAGAATGGAGCCGACAAACGTAAGGTGTTTGACAATTCCGAACTTGCCGAAATGATGAGTGAATGCGGTAATTTTGACCCGGATGAGGTCGCCGTGCCGAATGCCACTATTGAAGACCTTGACGCCGATACCCTCAAACTGTATCTGATGAGCCGTTTTGCTCCCGTGTTCAAAGGCAAAAACATTGATGAGCTGAATATGAAAGACTATTCGCTCAATGAGATGGCGGAGTTTGTTATAAAGGGAACTACGATTGAGAAACTGCTCCGTAATCTTCGATTTATCCGTCCCGATGGAAAGTTGACAGTCGCCGCGATGCTGCTCTTCGGCAAATATA
Source organism: uncultured Bacteroidales bacterium (assembly GCA_947630665.1). Taxonomy (GTDB): domain Bacteria; phylum Bacteroidota; class Bacteroidia; order Bacteroidales; family UBA932; genus Egerieousia. The sequence goes on from CANRID010000058.1 coordinate 3,555, forward strand.
CCCAACGTTGGCTTCCGGTGATGACGGCAAAGTGTATCAGTTACATGGGCAATTCAGTTGGTGGAACACAGTTCCGCGACAAGATGCACGATATGGAGATAGAGGGGAATCTGCTCCATCAGTTCCGCACTATCATGAACTTTTTTACCCGCAATCTTCGGAAAGTGCAAGTCGAAAAGGAGTTTAATTCTCTTGGAGAGTTGGAGATACCATACGAGAGTTTGACTGAGTATGTGGTCAATGCACTTGTACACCGTTCACTGAACATCAAAGCCCCGATTCGCATTTTCATCTTCGACAACCGCGTGGAGATTCACAGCCCCGGAGCTTTGCCTAACGGACTGACAGTGGAGGATGTGAAGAACGGGACATCCATGCCCCGCAATACGTTCCTTTTTACTAATGCCAACTATCTGCTGCCTTATACAGGTGCAGGCAGCGGTGTCCGCCGTGCGCTCGAATACGACCCTAATGCCGTCTTCTACAACGGTATCAGTGACAGTCGTGAAATAACACATACCGCAAACGAGTTTGTAATCACTATCCCTCGAAATAGTAACCAAGCTCAACCTGAAAGTAACTTAGTTACCGACAAAAGTAACCAACCTCGCACTAACTTAGTTACTCGCAAGCTGACCAAGAAAGAAGAGGACATAAGAAACTTTTGTTCAGTACCGAGAACTGCGCAAGAGATTATGGATAGGATAGGTATCTCCAATCAATCCAAAAATCGTCAGAAGTATATTACATCCTTAATAGAGATTGGAATTCTTGAACGCACTGTACCCGAAAAGCCCAATGACCCCAATCAAAAATATCGTCGCAAAAAATAATCTGCGGTTAAATAAATTAACGTATATTTGCTATCGCTGAAATTATAACAGAATTATGCTTCTCAGATACATATATCTTCTCTTGGCCATCGTTTTCGAGACGATAGCCACCTCATGCCTAAAGCAAAGTGAGCAGTTCAGCAAGCTATGGCCTTCTGTAATGACGATAGTTTGTTACGGCGCATCTTTTTATTTTCTCAGTATAGTTCTCAAGACCATACCTATAGGAATAGCATACGCGATTTGGTCAGGAGTCGGCATTGTTCTTATAGGGGTTATCGGCTTGGTGGTGTTCAAGCAGTCATTGGATTTCCCTGCCATTTTAGGGATGGGTATGATTATAGCAGGAGTGGTAATAATCAATCTGTTTTCAAAGTCTGTCTCACATTAAAGAAGTATGACCGGCTTACATCAAAGTCAACCTATAAAGGCCGGGAACGACGCCAAATAAATATATGCTTTTTAAAATATTTCAAGTATTTTTGCGGAGCTGAAATAGCTTCGCATATATCATATTTACTTAACGACGGCATATAATACTATGGCAAAAAACGGTTTCAAACGGAATTTCTGGGTAGCGATTCTCATGGAGTTTTTCGAGCGGGGAGCTTATTACGGCGTATTGTCCGTGCTTTCCGTATATCTGATCCTCACCGCAGATGAAGGAGGTCTCGGCTTTTCCAAAGGACAGGCGGGCACTATCATGGGAACGATCCAGCCCCTGCTTTATTTTCTTCCCATCATAGCGGGAGGCATCGCAGACCGGTACGGCTACCGGAGAATCCTGTTTTTTGCATTCATCTGCATTACGGCGGGATATTTCCTTACCGGCATCTCCCAATCGTATATTCCGGTATTCGCCTCCCTGCTGATCATGGCTGTAGGCGCAGGCTTTTTCAAACCGGTCATATCGGGTACCATCGCCAAGAGCACCACATCTGAAACGTCCTCCCTCGGCTTCGGCATTTACTACTGGTCCATCAATTTAGGAGCCTTTCTGTTTCCGCTCATCGTGGTGCCGGTTCTTAAATCCACCGCATACAATTATCCTTAATTCCGCAACATGATTGATAATTATTTTTATAAGTTCCTGGGCAACAAAATGTTGCCCAGGATTTTGCC
>CANRID010000059.1 GCA_947630665.1 uncultured Bacteroidales bacterium
TCAGCAACAGGAACTATATCGGTTGGTCTCTGATTGGGTAGTTCGTGATTTGGGTAACGCATGACGAAAACAGGAGGGTATTATCTAAGCCGCCAATAAAATACACGGAATAGTTTTAATGATGCAATAGGCTTGAATTTGGCCTATTGCATTTTTTTATTGTAAATTTGCATTCGTTTCTTTTATACACCCGTTTATGATTGGAGTATTGGATTCCGGATTAGGCGGCCTTTCCGTATGGCAGGAGCTTATCAAGCTGATGCCGGATGAAGAATATATATATGTGGCCGATTCGGGACATTGTCCTTACGGGCCCAAGCCTCCGTCTGAGATTTATCTGCGTACGGAGCGGATTTCCCGATATCTGATAGGGCAAGGGGCCCGGATCATAGTCGTAGCCTGCAACACGGCTACCGCCGCTGCCATCGGAAAACTGCGTTCGGCTTTCACCGTTCCTTTCGTGGGCATGGAACCGGCCGTCAAACCGGCCGCACTGAATACCCGCACCGGCGTAATCGGCGTACTTGCCACGCAAGGTACATTGCGGGGAGAACTTTATCTGAGAACGCTGCATCGGTTTGCCGCCGGAACCCGCGTCATAGAGAGAATCGGGGAGGGGTTGGTTGAACTGGTGGAAAACGGATTGGCCGATACTCCACAGGCGGAAGCGTTGATGAGAAAGTATATCGGGCCTATGCTGGAAGCCGGAGCGGATCATCTGGTGCTGGGATGTACGCATTATCCTTTTTTGTCGGGAGTCATAGAGAAAATAGCAGGCGATAGAATGACACTTGTGAATCCGGCCCCTGCCGTGGCCAGAAGAACCCGGGAAATCTTGAAACAGCAGGTCGCAGACAATGAAAAAAAATGCCTAAAAGAGGAAAAATCATCTTGTTCCGGCGGGAAAAAAACTAACAAATTTGTTACTACCGGCCACAATCTGCCGTTGATGCGCCGGATGGTCTGTGAAATCCTCAATAAAACAAAACACCTTTCAGACGATACTCCAGGGGCTTTTTCTATGGAAGATATCTGATCTTCCTTCCAGAGCACCGGTTACGGCCGACTGAATTCGGAGGGGGAATGGTTACCGTGAAAATTTAATTTTAGTAATTTTAGCGGTAAGCAAAATAAGAAATATGAGTGAAAATCAAAAGGTCATAAGGGAAATAACGCCGCTCGGGAGCAGGGATTGTCTTTATATAGTGGATCGCAGCAAAAGCGAATTTACCTATCCGATCCACCGTCATTCGGAATACGAGCTTAATTTTATCGAACATGCGGCGGGAGTCCGGAGAATCGTGGGGGATTCCGTTGAAATTATAGGGGATTACGACTTGGTATTGATCACCAGCAAGGATCTCGAGCATGTATGGGAACAGCATGAGTGCAAAAGCGATAAGATTCGGGAAATTACCGTCCAGTTTTCTCCCGATTTGTTTACCGGCAGTTTTTTCGATAAAAAGTCTTTCGATTCCATAGCCGAACTGCTCAAGAAGGCGCAAAAGGGGGCCGCATTCCCTTTATCTTCCGTTCTAAAGGTTTATCCTTTGCTGGATACGCTTTCCGCCGAAAAAGACAGGTTTTATTCGGTCATAAAATTTTTGTCCGTTTTATACGAGTTGTCCCGCTGCGAAGAGGCGAGGGTTCTCTCCAGTTCATCTTCCGCCAAAATAGATGCCCGCTCGGACAGCCATCGCGTTCAGAAAGTGCAAGCCTATATCAATGAAAATTATAAAAACGAAATCCGGCTTCCTGCATTGGCGCGGATGGTAGGAATGTCTCCGGTGGCGTTCAGCCGGTTTTTTAAATTGAGAACCGGAAAAAGTCTGTCCGATTATATAATAGATATCCGCTTGGGATATGCATCCCGCTTTTTAGTGGATACCGGATGTTCGATTGCCGATATCTGTTACGATTGCGGATTCAATAATCTGTCCAATTTCAACCGGATATTCAAGAAAAAGAAAAATTGTTCACCTAAAGAATTCCGGGAGAATTTCCGAAAGAAAAAGAAAGTTGTGTAAAAAAATAGGTTAGTTGATTCATGATGTGTTCAGAGCCCAGAGGGCTTTAAACAGAATATCCCGATAGCCGGTAAGTTATCGGGATATTCCATATCAGGCGGATACCTGTCTTTTAATTTTGACGGCTATTTCAGATTTTCATTGAGAATTTCTACGATCTCTTCTTCTGAAGCTTGTCTTTTAATGATTTTCCCATCCTGATCCACGAAGATGTTCTGCGGGATAAAATGTACCATATACTGCATCCCGACGGCATTGTCCCATCCTCCTAAGTCGGAAACATGTTCCCATGCGAGGCCGTCGTCCTCAATGGCTTTTATCCAGGCTTCCTTATCGGTATCCAGCGATACGCCCAAAATGCCGAATCCTTTGGATTTGTAATCGTTATAGATTTTCACCAAAGTCGGATTAAAGCGGCGGCAATGGCCGCACCAGGATGCCCAGAAATCTACCATGGTCACTTTGTATTTCTTATAGACATCCGAAAATTTTACGGGGTTCCCCTTCGGATCATTCTGGACGAAATCGGGAGCGGTCTTGCCGGGCTGAAGATTTTCCAGATTGTTTACCGTAGCCAGGACTTTCTGTAGGGTTTTGTTGTTCCGGTATTCCGGAAGAGCATAGAAAACGGCCAGTTTGTTTTTCACCGAATCGAGGTTCATGGCGTCCACATTCTGCGCTATTTGTTCCAAAGTATAAAAAGAAGTCGGGTGCGATTGCATATAGGCGGTTTGGATCGCGGAAATTTTTCCCGTTACATCTTCATAAATCTTCATAATGGAATCTTTGGTCTGCTCAGACGCGGTAGGATAAATTTTCATCAGCGAATCTATGCCTGTGGCAGCGTAAAGTTCGGAAGTTATCTGCTGAAGCGAATCGATGAATTGCTGGGCGGAACCTCCTCCCTTGATGGAGACTGCCGGCTTGGTTTGTTCCAGCGAAATATTTATGTCGAAGCTGGCATTTTCCAGAAACATACGGGCCAGTATGCCCCGTTCCCCTTTGATTTTAAGGGAGAAATACTGCGGAGTGTCCAGTATTCCTTTAAAGGTGGCTTTTCCGTCTTTGAGTACCACGGTATCGGAGATCAAATCTTCTCCTTTTTCCCGGTTGAGCAGAATAAGGGTATCGGATGCAAGATCCTTCGGATCGCCTTTCAGGGCGACATTAACGGTATATCCGTTTTCGGTGGAGCTGTTGCAGGCGAACAGGCCCAGTACAGCAGCGCATAAGATGAATTTTTTCATTTGCATGTGATTTATAAGACCTTAATTCCGCAACATGATTGATAATTATTTTTATAAGTTCCTGGGCAACAAAATGTTGCCCAGGATTTTGCCA
>CANRID010000060.1 GCA_947630665.1 uncultured Bacteroidales bacterium
TTTTCATCTTGCAATCATATTCCGCACAAAGATAGAAAAAACCGCCGGCAGCTACAAATTATTCCGCTATCTCTCGCTGCAAAAAAATAGATTATAAATCTTCCCCATTTGCTTGGTTATATTCGTTGTCATAATACATGAAAATACGATAACAATAAGAGTCATCATCTATCATAAACCAAACATGTCTTTTGTCATAGTCCGATGTCAAAGGTCGCTGGTAATAAATTGCATCATAGCGTTTTTTATTAACAGTCATTTCATACCCGATATCTTCACTTTCAGGTATAATATAATCTTGTAATGATATATATTTTGGATTGTTGGCAAATTGAAAACAAAGATTGTTGAATCTTATTTTGACATCTGTTTCATTATATTCATTTTTATCCATCACCGCAATCCGATAAACTTTATTGTTATTCGTTGCGATACCAATATAAACATCTCTTCCGTTAAATTCACCTTCCAAATCAAAGATTTCCGTACGTTGGAACCCTTTTGCTTGGAGTTTCTTGATCATTTCGGTTTTACTCCCATCGACGGGAATCCCTAAAAATTGGGTAACCTCTTTCTCTTGCTGCGCATACACCGCTATCGTAAATGCGAGCAACATCGTAATCGACAGTAATTTTTTCATGTCATTAAATTTTGTGTCCCCCAGCTGCCACAAGGACATTCATAGAATACAGTAAAAGCGTGGAACTGCAATATATGTTATGATATTTGGCATGGGAAGTCGGGAATGAAAACAAAAGCCAATCAAATGCAAATATAATCATTGATATAGTGTGTTTTACGTGGTATCATATTCGGGATTATTCCCCTGATTTGTTTTAATCCGTTTCAACTTTTTTCGGGATATATGGGAACATATACGGGAATTTGTTTACCTTTGCAGTGTAATCGAAAAATGGCGCCGATGAAAGTTACCGTCTATCTGAAAAAGTGTTCCGCCGAGACCTCGAACATCTGCTTCCGGGTCAGGGAGAGGAGTGTGGACATAAAGGTCGTTTCGCCTCTTACAGTCCATGACAGATATTGGGATATGGATACCCTCAGCTACCGGCGCACGACAGCAGTGCCTGCCGCCGAGCAGAAACGGCTGCCGGAACAGATCGCCTCCATCATCGAGCGGGCGGAGAAGACCTTTTCGGACAAGGCGGACAGCCGGTGGCTGAAGCAGACCATCGAGGATGTGCTGTACCCTGCCCGTGCCTTCGAGCGCAACCACCCGAACCTGCTCTGCCGTGTTCATGAGTATCTGGAGAAGTTTGACGGTGCAGACAGGACCAAGGAGCATATTATACACTTCGAACGCAAGATGCTGCGCTACCACGATTACCGGCGGGAGATACTGGGCGAGGCGAACTTCACCCTCTTTGTGGAGACCGTCACGTTGGAACAGATGAACGCTTTTCGTGATTATGTCGCCGGGGAATATCTCTTGCGGCAGGAATATCCCGACTTCTACGCCTGCCGTATGCTCATCAACCATGCGCCCAAGCCGCTGTCCGATACGACGGTCATCAACACGATGAATCTGTTCTGCACCTTCCTGCACTGGTGCAAGAAGATGAAGTACTCGGACAATGAGGTCTATGCACTCTACGGGTGCAGGGAACCGACTTATGGCGACCCGTTCTATCTGACGATTGAAGAACGGAACACGCTCTATGATGCCGACCTGTCGGCCTGCCCGAAGCTGGCGGTGATACGGGATATTTTCGTGTTCCACTGTTATATCGGCTGCCGTGTGGGCGACCTCTACCGGCTGACACGGGATAATATCAAGGACGGTTTTCTGGAGTATATGCCGCAGAAGACAAAGAAATGTCAGGCAAAGATTGTCAGAGTACCCTTGCATGAGAAGGCGCAGGCGATTCTGGCGCGATATCCTCAAAGTTCGGCAGAGGATGCCCGAAACTTGGGAAATGTTCCCAAACGAAAAGGGCGTCAACCGAGGAAGCCGAGAGACTTGTCGAACCGCCTACTGCCGTTCCTGCCGATTGCCCGGTACAATGCCGGAATCAAGGAGTTGTTGAAACGCTGCGGCATTGACCGCATGGTTACGCTGCTCGACACGCACGGTTTAGTAACCGTTCAGAAACCGTTGTATGAAGTTGCTACGAGCCATACCGCCCGCAAGACCTTTATCGGCAATCTCTACAGACAGGTTCCCGACCCGAACCTGATAGCCTCGATGTCGGGGCACGTGGAGGGCAGCCGGGCATTTAACCGCTACCGCACGATAGACGACGATATGAAGCGCAGATTGCTGGAAATGATAAATTAGGAGGACTATATATGAAAGTGACGGCATTCATCCGAAAGACCTCGGCCAAGAACAATGTAACGGATCAGGCCCGCGTCTATTTCCGTGTCCGGGATGTCGGGGGCGTGGACATCAAGGCGGCCAGCGAACTGTCCATCAATCCCAACCATTGGAGCCCGGAGAGACAAGGCTACAAACCACGTGTGGCTCTTGTCTCGGAAGAGAAACGAATGAACTTCGACCGGGACATCCAGCAAATCACCCA